>JBILUL010000038.1:0-35882 GCA_044371005.1 Phycisphaerales bacterium
GGGCAGAACGAGGCACGAAGGCGATGATCATCGCGATGATGAATCCGCCGATCGCACCGCCGCCCGCAAGGAGCATCGGATTCGAAATCGATCCCGAACCGATCAGCCTCGCCGCGACCAGCGCCGAGGCGATGCACAGCCCCAGCGAAAAGGCCGTCTTGATCACCGTGCCGCGCAGACTCATCGCTCCGGGCTTGGCCTCAAGCCGCTGGCTCTGCTCCAGATCCTTCATGATGCCGCCCCATTCGCGGGGGGCAAAGGCTTCGTTGTTGAACGCGGGATTGCTGGTACGCAAGGACGTCCTCCTCAGAGTGGTGCCCACCGCCGGTTCACTCCCTGAACCAGACTCGACAGGCCATCAACAGTACGCGTTCCGGCACTGACCAGTTCACGTGGCACTGGCACCGAGGGACTTCCCGGGGCTCGCCCCAATCAGGCCATCGGACGCACGAATGTGCAGCTCGCCACCGTCGCATCGTCGTCCAGCGTCATCCGCGAGGCGAAGGCGATCAACTCGTCAAACGCGCGGCCCACATCGCTCTCACTGGTCGCCGATTCCGATGCCAGCCGGTACAGCCGCTCAAGCGTGAAGTACTCACCGGCCGGATTGCGCTGCTCGATCACCCCGTCACTGAACAGGATCACCCGGTCCCCCGGTTCGAGATTCACCACGCTCTGGTCGTAGGTACTGTCGCTGGAGATGCCGATGGGCACGCCGCCCCGTCCCTGCCCCGCATGAATCGTTCCATCGCCGCGGCGGATGAACCAGTGCCCATGCCCCGCATCCACAAACCTCAGTTGCCCCGTCGGCTCCAGCAACCCCACCCACAGCGAGGCAAACTTCCCGCCGCTGACACGCGCCGCCAGATACTCGTTGGCCGAACGCACACTGCTCAACAGGTCGCCCGTTGCACGCAGCAGTGCGGACAGATGCGACTGCGTCATGGCCATCAGCATGCCCGACCCGGCACCATGCCCCGCCACATCGCCCAGGAAGAACGCCGTCCGGTCGCCCGGCAGATCAATCACATCGAACATGTCGCCGGCCACGAACACACCTGGCACCACGCGCACCGCATACTCCATGTGCGGAGATCTCCCCGCACCCTGCGGCATGATCGTCTCCTGCACCTCACGCGCCGCATTGAGTTCAGCCGTCAGTTCCTGCTGCCTTCGCTCCAGATCCGCTCGCTTGAGGCTCGCCAGCGTCAGCCCCAGCGCCGTCGCGACCGCCTCACAGAACTCCGCGGCATCCTGCTGCACCCCCTGCTCGCCCGCGCGAGCATCCAGATACAACAACCCCCATAACTCCTCACCCAGCATCACCGGCGCACAGATCGCCGAGTGGATCGTCATCTCGATGATGCTGTGACTCGACATCGGAGTCGACGATTCCGTCAGCACGAACGTGCCCGGAGATGCACCCGCGGGCTTGACGCCACTTGCCGCGGCACCGCCGCTGGCCGCCTGAATCAGCGACCGACTGAAGTTGAGCGCCGATGTGTCATGCACATTGGCACGACGACTCGCCACCACATCAATCTCCTCATTCCCGCCCCGGAAGGGCCGGATCACCGCGCCACGCCCGAAGTTGGCACCCTGCATGACCATCTCGAGAACAATCGGCGCCAGCGCCTCTTCCTCACGCGCCGCACTCAGTCGCGCGATGCACTGGGTCAGCAACCGCAGCCGCCGCCCGACCAGCGAAATGCTGTCCCCGCCCACCCGCGACAGCTTCTGATTGACACTGCTCGCATCATCGATGGTCCGGCTGATGGTCTCATGCCCGCCCGTACCGATCGAGAGCCTGAACGTCCACGGGCCGATCCGGACCAGATCCCCCTCCACCAGCGGCATCGGCTCACCGTTCTGCAGACGAAGGCCATTGAGATACGTGCCGCCCGAACTTCCCTGATCCGAAAGGACCCATCCCTCACCCTTGGGCGCCACCAGCGCATGTCGGCGCGAGACACCTTCATGCAAAAGACAGATGTCGCTGAATGGAAGCCGCCCGATCACCGCCGATGCACCTGTGGCCACCTCGTGAACCGCCAGTTGCGGGCCCATCAGCGTGCGGAATTGGAGCGTTCGTGGTTTCACGCGTGGGACTGAAACGGTGGAGCGAGCAAGAGCCAGGGGCGACGGGACCGGGGTTCACGAACCGGCAAGACGCCGATGAGCAAGGACAACCTTGATCTGATCGTACCCAATGGTTCCCTCGAGGTGCTCGAAAATCGGCTTGAGCAACGACTCGCCCACCGTGTCCGCCGCGGCGACCACCCGGGCATACGCGTGCGCATCCACCCATGCCGCGACACTCTCTGGCCGCTCCTGCACGACGTAGTCGACCAGATAATCCGCCACCGTGCGGGGCGAAAGCCCGAAGTGGGCAGCCACATCGACAATGTTGGCCTTCGCCGCGAACATCGTGAAGGCCTCGGCCTTGCGCCCCTGGGCCGTCCCCTTGCGCCGCAGCATCGGCCGGGGCGGCTCCTTCGCCGCCGCGAGGTTGGTCTCAAGCTCCTGCTCTGCGCAGTACCGTGCGATCGCCTCGCAGAAGGCCGCGCCAAAGTCCACCAGCCGGCGACGCCCGACGCCCGAGATGCCCGCAAACGTCTCCTCGCGCGTGGGCCGCACCCGCGCCATTTCCTGCAGCGAACCATCGGAGAAAATGATGTACGCCGCGACATTCCGCTCCGCGGCGAACTTCGCTCGCAGCCTTCGGAGCACCTCGAAGCACCCCTCGTCGTACGCACCCTCGCGCGACTCGGCCACGGGCTCGCGGGGCGTCGAGAACGACACCTCTGCACTCCCGCGTAGCACATCCCACGCCTTGCCCGCCAGCGACAGCACCGGATACGCGCCTTCGGACCTTCGCAGATATCCAAGATCCACCAGCTGATTCACGCAGCTGAGCAACTGCAGCTGAGGCATCTCCCGCAGCAGCCCGTACGTCGTCAGCGTCTCATGGCCGCGATCCATGATCTGCTTGCGCCTGCTGCCCCGGAGCACATCAATGAGGTGGTTGGCACCAAAGTACAGATCCGGCGTGTGCTGGGCCATCCTCGCCACGCACGAGAGAATCTTCTTGGCAATCACCGTTGAATCCGGCAGCGATTCAAGTTCACCAAGACAGACATCGCACGCACCGCACCCATCATCCATCGCGGGCTGGTACTCCTGCCCGAAGTAGCGGCTGAGCACTTCGTGCCGGCACCCGGTGCCCGTCGCGAACCGCTGCACTTCATCGATCATCGCGAACTGATGCCGCAGCGACTCTGGGCCAAGCCCCTGCTCCTGCGCACCGCGCTGCATCACGGCCTTCCATCGCCCCGCATCGCCGCTGGCATACAGCAGCACGCACTCACTCTCCAGCCCGTCGCGCCCCGCACGGCCCGTCTCCTGCTGGTAATGCTCGATGCTCTTGGGAAGCTCGGCGTGAATCACGCAGCGCACGTTGCCCCGGTCGATGCCCATGCCGAAGGCAACCGTCGCCACCACCACATCCACGCGTTCCTGCGAGAAATCTTCCTGCACCTGCCGACGCGAGTGAGGGTCAAGCCCGGCGTGGTACGCCGCGGCTTGGATGCCCCGCCGCCGCAGTTCATCCGCGATTTCCTCCGTGTACTTCCTCGAAATCGCATAGACGATCGTCGCGCCATCGGTGTGGCGGCGGATGATCTGCTCGATCTGGCCGATCGGATCCACCTTGGGAATCACGCGGTACGTCAGGTTCGGCCGGTCGAACGTGCCGATGAGCACTTCCGGTTGACGCAGGCCCAGCTGCGCGATGATGTCCTCGCGCACCCGCTGCGTCGCCGTCGCCGTGAAGGCCTGAAAGCTCGCCCTGGGAAACGCTTCGCGCAGCTCCGCCAGCCGTCGGTACTCTGGCCGGAAGTCGTGGCCCCACTGACTGATGCAGTGGGCTTCATCGATCGCGAAGGAGTGCGGACCGCGCCGCTGATTGCACGCCGCGAGTTTTGAGAGAAACCCGGGTGCCAGCACACGCTCGGGCGCGATGTAGAGCAGCCGCAGCGTGCCATCGTTCATCGAACGCATCGTCGCGTTGATGTCGTCCACTTCCATCGAACTGTTCAGGCACGCCGCGGGGTAGTCCAGCAGCTTCAGCCCGTCCACCTGATCCTTCATCAGCGCAATCAGCGGCGAGATCACCACCGTCAGCCCGCCATGCAGCAGCGGCGGAATCTGAAAGCACAGACTCTTGCCACCGCCCGTGGGCATCACCACCAGCGCATCGCGCCCCGCAACGCCCGCATAGACCGCAGTCTCCTGGAGCGGACGCAGCGAGTCGTAGCCCCAGTATTGGCGCAGGGCTTCCAGCACCAGCCCGCGGCGTTCATCGCCCCGGTCTGCCGCGGCGTCATCGCCCGCCTGCTCTGGAATCTGCACATCAGACATCGCCTGCCATTGTTGGAGGCACCGAACAGCATTGTCCCACCTGTGGCGAATCCCTCCGCTTCAAATCTTGACGAACTTTGTTCGGGTTCCGCTACGCTGCATCCATGCGATTCAACACCGCGGCGAATCCTGCCATCCCTCTCGCCCTCGACGAGGCAGGGAGCCCCACACCCGCCGCCGCGGCTTCGCCTGACCACTGCTATCGCTGCCCCGACTGCCTTGCCCCGGTTGTACTCCGCTCGGCCTCGCGCCGCGCTCGTGCACACTTTGCTCATCATGCCAATGCATGCTCACGCGGCGAATCGGCCCTCCATCGCCAATCATGCGACACACTCGCCGCGGCGGTGCGAGCCGCTCAGGTGCACAGTGCCTCGCTGCCATGCCGAGCCTGCGGCACCAAGTTCCTCGAGAAACTGCCTGCCTTCGAACATGTCTGCCGCGAACTGCCGCTCGAAGGGGGAATCCGCCCCGACTTGGTGCTGCTGCGGTACGGAGAACCGGTGATGGCAATCGAGGTGGTGCATACCCACGCGCTCGATACTCGCGCGATGGACCGGTTCGGTGAGCTGCCCTGGCTGGAAGTCGCCGCGGCCATCGACTGGCCTGCGTGTCTGATGCCGCGGCGTTGCCGCTGGCGGGTGCACTGCGCCTCGTGCGAAGGCGGCAGAACGAGTGGTCAGCGAAGTGAATCGTGGCGGCCCAGGGAGTGCTGGAACTGCGGGAGTGAACTGGGGGACCATGCCGCGGGGTGTGAGGCGTGTGGCAGCACCCACGCGTGATAGCTTGGCAGATGACTGAAGCACCCGGGGAGAGGTCTCGTCAGCGCAAGGTGGTGAACAGTGGGGGAGTCAAATGGTGCAACGTGCGAAGGAAGGGGCGGGCCTACACCTCGCCATCTTCTCGCGAGAGCCAGCCGACACGCCAGAAGGCCCACATCATGGCCAGTGCGATGGCCAGCATGATCGAAAGCACTAGTGGATAGCCGTAGGGCATTTGAGTCTCGGGCATGTTGCCCGGCTGGCTCGTATCGAAGTTCATGCCGTAAATGCCCGCCACGAACGACAGCGGAATGAAGATCGTCGTGATGATGGTCAGCACCTTCATCACCTGATTCATGCGGTTGCTCGCCAGCGAGAGCTGCATTTCAAAGAGCCCCGCCGCCAGTTCTCGCGAGGTCTCCACCAGATCGATGATCTGCACCACATGGTCGTAGCAGTCTCGCAGGTAGATGCGAGTGGGATCGGTGATGAGCGACGAAGGGTCGCGGTGCAGCGAACTGATCGCATCCCGCAGCGGCCACGCCGCGCGGCGGATCGTCAGCAACTCGCGGCGAAGTTCGTGCATCCTGCGCACGCTCGCCGGATTGAGCTTGGCCATCATCTTCTCTTCGATGCCATCAAGCTGTTCGCCGATCTCCTCAATCAGCGGGAAGAACCCGTCGATCGACGCATCAAGCAATGCGTACAGGAGATAGTCCGGCCCCGCGGTCCGGATGATGCCGTGCGAGTGGCGGATTCGCTCCCTGACGCCGCCGAAGCAGTCGCCAGGCTTGTGCCGCTCCTGGAACGAGACAACAAGCCCCTTGCCCAGCACCAGACTCACCTGCTCGCACTCGACCACGTGGTTCGTGTCCGCGCATTTCACCGGCGCACGCATCACCACGAAGATGTACGACCCGTAATCCTCCACCTTGGGCCGCTGGTTCGTGTTGGCGATGTCGGCCATCGTCAGCCGGTGCAGCCCCAGCACACTGCCCAGAGCCTGCAGGGTCACTGGGTCACCCACGCCGTCCACATCCAGCCAGACCACCGGGTACTGGTGCGAAGCCAGCACCGCAGCAAACTCCGCAATCGACTCGATCTTCCGCTCGTCGCTGGCCTCGGTCCCATACGCGGTCAGACTCAGATTCGCCGGCGGTTCCGCGGCACCGGCACTGATCGTGCCCGGCGACGACCCCGGGGGCGGGCGTCTGGTCCGTTTTCTGTTGCGTCGCTGCGACATGCTCAAAAATAGGACAGTCAAGCCCCCTTCCCCATCTTCCGGCGACGAATGTCCTCAGCCACCCCGCCGCCCCGCCGCCCCCCCGCCCGCGCCACGTTGCCCCCGCCACGTTCGACGCGCAGGATCCACCGCTCCTACCTTCCCCACCCGCCGGGTTTCTCCGGCTCGGGCTCCGCCGACTCTGGCGGGTACTATCCCCGCTTCCACACGTGATTGAGAAATTCCTCCAAACCCTGATGGACGGCCTCGCTGTGGGCAGCCTCTACGCGCTCATCGCGCTGGGCTACACCATGGTCTACGGCATTCTCAAGTTCATCAACTTCGCCCACAGCGACATCTTCGTCCTGGGCGCATGGATGAGCTACGCCACAGCCCTCCTGGCCGGGTACGTCGACCTCGACCCCTCCGCGGCGGGCGTTCAGACATCCCCATTCGCCCCCTGGATCCTCTACAGCCTCTTCGCCGTCACAGCGGTCACCGCGGCGGTCACCATGGCCGGCTTCGCCCGCCAGAAAACCTTCACCGAAACTGCCAAGACCTTCATGCTCGGCACCTCCTGGGCCTGGGCCTGCGTCGCCCTCGCCTTCACGGCCAAGTTCCTCAAGACCAATGGCTGGGATGTCACCGGCGGCGGCGTCATTCTGCTCGTCTCCATGCTCACCTGCGGCCTCGTGGGCTTCACGCTCGAACGCGTCGCCTACAAGCCCCTGCGCAAGGCCCCCCGGCTCAACGTCCTCATCACCGCCATCGGCATCAGCCTCCTGCTCCAGAACGTCGGCCAGCTCGACTGGATGTTCGGCACCCGCCCCCAGGGCATGCCCATCCTCCTCCCCGATGAAGTCCTCGCAGAACTCGGAGGCAAAGCCCTCCCCCCAAGCCCAGATGGTTCAGCCAACTGGGAAGTGCAGCCGGTTCGCATCCGGCTCCTTGACCTGATCGCTGCGGGCACCGCCGTGGTCCTCATGCTCGGCCTCGACTGGCTGGTCTTCCGCACCAAGGTCGGGCGTGCCATGCGGGCCGTCTCCTTCAGCGAACGCAACGCCGCGTTGATGGGCATCCCCGTCGATCGCGTCATCAGCTTCACCTTCGTGCTGGGCTCCATGCTCGCCGCCGCGGCAGGCTTCCTCTACGGCCAGAAGTACGCCAAGCTCGGCCAGACCGCCGACACCGTCTGGGTCCTGCTGGGCCTCAAGGCCTTCGTCGCCGCGGTCGTTGGCGGGATCGGCAACATCCGCGGTGCGATGCTCGGGGGCATCCTCATCGGCCTGCTCGAGTTCTTCGGCGTCGCCTACCTCATCCCCCAACTTCGAGATGTCTACGTCTTTGGCATCCTGATCCTCGTCCTGCTCATCCGTCCCGGCGGCATCCTGGGCAGCACCGCCATCGAAAAGGTCTGATTCTCCTGCCCGTTCCTCTTGCCCGCCCCGCAAAGTTCCCTCTCCCACCAAACCCATGTCCTGGAGCCTCTCAACCCGTAGCAAGCAGTTGACCCCGCCCGCCGGGCTGGCCGTCACGCGCGGTGTGCTCCCCTTTGTCCTCTGCCTCGTGGGTGCGGTGCTGGCTCAGCTCTACCTCAAGCCCTTCCTCATCAACACGCTTGGCTGGGACTTTGTCGCCAAGATGATCGTTGATGTGGGCATCAACATCATCCTGGCCGTCTCGCTCACGCTCGTCAACGGCTTCACCGGCCAGTTCTCCATCGGGCACGCGGCTTTCATGGCCGTGGGTGGCTACACCGCCGCGGCAATCGTCTATTACGGATCATTCCGCCTCGCCGGAAACCCCGATCTTGCGGGCGGCCTGCTTTCCAGCATGATCACCGGACGCGAAGTCCCGCTGGCCACAGGTCATGATCTGCTCTTCCTGGTAGCCATCATCGCCGGCGGCATCGTCGCGGCGATCTGCGGCTACCTGGTCGGACTGCCCAGCCTCCGCCTCAAAGGCGACTACCTGGCCATCGTCACACTGGGCTTCGGCGAGATTGTCCGAGTCCTCATCCAGTCACAGACCAGCGATGTTGAGTACGACCCCGAGGTCATTGCTCAGACCCCCGCCTGGCAACTCGCGGGAAAGCTCGGCGGCAGCCTGGGCTTCAGCGGTCTTCCCTTCTACACCAGCATCTTCTGGGTCTACCTATTTGTCTTCCTGACCCTCCTGGTCGCGTGGCGCATCAAGAACAGCACCTACGGCCGCGCCCTCATCTCCATTCGCGAAGATGAAATCGCAAGCGAAGCCATGGGCGTCGATACCACCCGCTTCAAGATCCGCGCCTTTGTCCTCTCGGCCTTCTTCGCCGGGTGCGCCGGTGCCCTCTTCGCCCACACCGTCGGCGTTCAGCTCAACGCATCCGAACTTGGATTCGTCAAGTCCTTCGACATCATCATCATGGTGGTCCTGGGCGGGCTTGGCTCCATCTCCGGCGCCGTGATCGCTGCGATCATCCTCACGGTCCTGCCCGAAGCGCTCCGCAGCGTCGCCGAATACCGCATGGTCACCTACGCGGTCGCCCTCATCGTCATGATGCTCGTTCGCCCCAAGGGGCTGCTGGGCGTGCATGAACTCTGGGAGCCCGCCGCATGGGACTGGCTCACCGGCTTCTTCAAGTCGAAGAACCCCAGCAAGGGAGCCAAGCCATGACCGTGGCCCACTCTCCTGCCTCCACTCCTGCCTCCGGAACGCCCATCCTCGAAGTCCGCAACGTCAGCAAGACCTTCGGCGGTCTCAAGGCGGTCACCGACTTCGCACTCACCCTCAACAAGGGCGATCTGCAGGGCCTGATCGGCCCCAACGGCGCAGGCAAGACCACCTGCTTCAACCTCCTCACCGGCGTCTACCGGCCCGACACCGGCGTTGGCGAAGAGGTCCGTCTTGCCGGAACCTCGCTGGTTGGCATGCGGCCAAGCCGCATCGCCTCCGAAGGCCTCTCCCGTACCTTCCAGAACATCCGCCTCTTCGGCGAACTCAGCGTGCTCGACAACGTCAAGCTCGCCTGCCACGTGCGAGTGACCTACTCGATGCTCGGCGGCGTGCTGCGTTCACCTGCAAGCTTCGGCCAGGAACGGGCCATCACCGAGCGGGCCATGGAACTGCTGCGGCTCTTTGATCTCCACGATCGCGCACAGGAGCAGGGGCGGAATCTCCCGTACGGCGATCAACGCCGCCTCGAGATTGCGCGTGCACTGGCAACCAGCCCCAAGGTGCTGCTGCTGGATGAGCCCGCTGCGGGCATGAATCCGCAGGAGAAGGCGGAGCTTGCCAAGCTGATCCGCCGCGTGCGTGATGAGTTTGATGTCACGATTCTGCTCATCGAACACGACATGGGCCTGGTGATGGACATCTGCGAGCGCATCACGGTGCTCGATTACGGCCAGCGGATCGCCAACGGCACGCCCGACGAAATCCAGAGCAATCCGCGCGTCATTCAGGCGTATCTGGGTGCCAGCGAGGATGAGCAGGTCCCCGCCTCGAAGGGGGGCTCCAATGCTTGAAGTCGCCTCTTTGTCCGTCTCCTACGGCGCGATCAAGGCGCTGCACGGCATCAACCTCAAGGTGAGCGAAGGCGAGATCGTCACGCTGATCGGCAGCAACGGTGCAGGTAAGACCACCACGCTGCGGGCCATTTCCGGTCTGGTGCGAGCAGGTGCCGCGTCAAAGATCACGTATGACGGTCGCTCCATCGTCAACATGCCCCCGCACGAAATCGTGCGGCTGGGCCTCGTGCAGTCCCCCGAAGGCCGCGGCGTCTTCCCGAACATGACCGTCGCCGAGAACCTTGATCTGGGCGCGTTCACTCGCACCGATCTCGCAGCGATCGCATCAGATCTTGAGAAGGCACTCAACCTCTTCCCCAGGCTCAAGGAACGCTTCACGCAGAGCGCCGGCACACTCTCGGGCGGCGAGCAGCAGATGCTGGCGATGGCACGCGCCCTGATGGCCCGCCCGCGGCTGCTCCTCCTGGATGAGCCCAGCCTCGGACTCGCCCCGCAGATCGTGCAGGTCATCTTCAAGATCATCCGCGAGATCAATGCGAGCGGCACCACCATCCTGCTGGTCGAGCAGAACGCGCACATGGCACTCAAGGTTGCACACCGGGCCTACGTGCTCGAAGTGGGGCGGATTGCCATGGAAGGACCCGCCGCGGAACTCGCCGCGAGCGATGAAGTCCGCAAGGCGTACATGGGCAAGCACGGCTGAACGCCGCGGCGAACCCTCGAAGCCTTACGCGACCTTCTTCTCACTGATGCCCACGAGCGTGGCAAGACCCTTGCCCACAGCATCGCCGCGCTGCACCAGTGCCGCAAGCTTGGGACCCACCGCGTTGGCATCATGAATGAGCAGCGCGAAGCGTTCTGCCAGTTCGTTGTCCTCTTCGTGCTGCTGGGTGCCGCGTGCGGTCAGTTCGCGAAGCTGCAGCGCCACCTCGGTGCCGCGTGCGATCGCATCCGCCGCGTCACTGACGGTGGCCCGCAGCGTCTGAGCATCGAGTGCCTGCGCATCGAGCGCCCGTGCCTGTTCGGCCAGCAGCGTCATCTGTTCGCGCGTCGTGCAGAGAAGCTTTTCGCACTGCTGCGAGGTGTCGGTGAGTCGACCCTCGATGTCCTTGAGCCCGTTGTCGAGCGAAGTGGTGATCGAGTTGGTGGAGGTTTCGAGGTGATCGGTCGCGTCTTCGAGACGCTCGAGCATCTTCTGCGCGGCGCTCAGGCGATCGTCGGCATCGCGCTGCAGCGTCGAGAGGCGAGCCACGCACCCATCGGTGCGGGCGAGCATGATGCCAAGCTTGGTCTGCGCCGCGCGGATGGTCTCATCGCACGCGTCCTTGGCCCGGACGAGCTTCTCGGCGATCAGTTTCGCCACCGTCTCGCCGAACGACTCCATCTGTTCGCTGATCACGCGATCGATGGTCTGCTTGGTCTGTTCGCGGACCGACGCGGCGAGTGCCTCGTGGTCGACCACGGCGCCCTTGAGGGTCTCAAGGCGTGCCGCGATGTCGCGGTTGATGATCATGGAAATCTGTTCGGCCTTGGTGAGCCGCTGATCGATCGTCGGCATGATCTTGCGCGCCGAATCGATCCGCTCCTGCAGTTCATTGCCGGTGAAGCGCAGCTGCTCGGAGAGGTTCTTGATCTCCCCGGTGGTTCCCATCAGCACTCGGTTCTGCCCCACGGCATCCTTCATGAGGCCCCGCAGCGTCGCTGAGAGATCCTCGAATGCACGCTGGTCAACCACACGGGGCGAGACAAACACCTGGTTCAGACGGTCCTCGATCGTCTGGAGCGGGGGAAGTTCACCATTGGGTACGTCGTTGGGGTTGGTATCCACAGTGCCTCTTGTGTCGGCCCGATCGTGGCGACGTTTGCGGTTTTCAGCCGCTCGAACAGGTGAATCAGACGAAAATGCCACACGCAAGGGGGCGGATCTTCCCCCGTTTGGCGCACCAGACCCCGGCTTCATCTACAATGACCGCTCATGGCAAGGTCCAACTCGTCCAAACGTTCGTCCCCCCCGGAAGAAAACCCCTCGCGCATCCGGCTCCAGCGCGTCATGGCCGATGCCGGAGTCGCCGCCCGCCGCGCCTGCGAGGAGATGATCGAGTCCGGCAAGGTCAGCGTCAACGGCGAAGTGATCCGCAAACTCCCTGTCTTCGTCGATCCCGAGAACGACACCATCATCGTCGAAGGCCGCCCGCTGCAGCGGCCCGAACGCAAGCTCTACCTGATGGTCTACAAGCCCGAACGCATGCTCGTCACCAACGCCGATGAGCCCGAGTTCGATCGCGCCACCATCATGGAGATCGTCGATCACCCGGCCAAAGCCCGTCTCTTCCCCGTCGGCCGCCTCGATTTCGAGACCGCGGGCCTGGTCATCATGACCAACGACGGCGAACTTGCCAATACCCTCACTCACCCCAAGTTCAACGTCCCCAAGACCTATGAAGCCCTCATCAAGGGCCACATCGATCAGTCCCTGCTCGATGGAGTCCGCATCAAGATCCGCGGCTTGCGCAAGCGAGGCGCTCGCGAAGACGGCCATGAAGGACCGGTCTCCACCGGCCCCGTCCCCGAGTTCGAGTTCATCCGCCACCAGGGCGACAATTCCATCGTCCACATCTCCCTCATCGAAGCCAAGAACCGCGAACTCCGCGATGTCCTGAGCTTCCTGGGAATGCCCATCAAGAAACTCACCCGCATCGGCCTGGGCGGCCTCACCCTCAGCAGCGTCGCACCCGCCAACTGGCGCGAACTCACCCGCGAGGAGATCCAGCTCCTCCGCCGCCCACGCGGCGGATTCGTCCCCAAGCCCCGCACCGTCCAGTACCCCGCCTCGGCAAATCCCAATACCCCCAGCTCGCCCGGATCACGTCCCGCCGCTGCTGGCCCGGGCGCTCGTCCGCGCCGCCCCATCTCCGATGCCGCCGCGGCTCGCGATCGCCACACCGCCCCCAAACTCCCGGGATCGCAAACCCGACGCGGGGCAAATCCCAACAACTCCGAAGAAGACTCTCGCCCACAGCGCCGTCCGGCCCGCCGCGTCAATGGTCGAATGGTCCGCCCCCAGCCGGGGGAGGGCGAGGGTTCGATGCCTTCGCGTCCAGCACGCCGATATGACGATCGCCAGCCACCCTCGGGTCGGCCCTTTGGTTCACGCGATGATGCAGAGACCGGACGTCCCGGTCGCCCGGGCCGCCCACCGATGAACGATCGCCCAGTGCGCCCCTCGCGCCCTGGACGACCCAAGCCCGATGGACGACCTGAGCAGAGCGAACGGCCCACCCGGGGCGAACGGCCCACAGGTAGCCGTCCTTCAGGTGGCAGGCCTACGGGTGGCGGCAGGCCATCAGGTGGCGGGGAACGGGGCGGGAAGCCCGGTGGTCGGCCGACGGGTCGCCCTGACGGGCGTTCTGGCGGCAGGCCTGAAGGCCGTTCCAGCGACCGCTCGGGTGGCAAGCCCCGTGGCGGCAAGCCGGGTGGTGGCAAGCCGGGCGGTGGACCCCGTCGCCCTGACCGTCCGTCGCGGTGAGCGTTGCAGCGTTCGATGCGGGGCACCCTTTCCCCTTGACCCAGTTCTGATCCGCTGACTCCCATGCCTCAAGCCAGCACGACCAAACTTGAAACCCGCCCCGGCTTCTTCCGGCAGATCGCCCACATGGCGATGCTCTGCTCGATTGGCATCAAACGCAGCCAGCTCACCCGCATGGCCGCGGCACTTTCCTACCGCACCATCTTCGGCCTCATCCCCATTCTGGTAGTCGGCCTGGTCTTCACCGCCACCTTCGCCAAGGAAGAACAGATCCGCGGCTGGATCGAGTCGGTGCTCCAGTTTGCCGGCCTCAGCCAGATCGCCGTCGCACCCACACCCGATGTCGGTCCCTCGCCGGGCACCTCCGGGCGACTCGATGAGTGGATCGCCGACATGGTCAACCACGTCCGCGGCCTCAAGTGGGAACTCGTCGGGTTCCTGGGCCTTGGCACGCTCATCTACGCAGCCATTTCCATGCTGGTGGAGATCGAAGAGGCCTTCAACCAGATCTATAACGCCCCGAGCGGGCGCTCGTGGACCCGCCGCGTGACGCAGTACTGGACGTTGCTCACCCTGGGCAGCCTCTTTCTGGTCGGCAGTTTCAGCATCCCGGCCCAGCTCGAGTCGTACGTCAACAAAGCCATGACGTACGCCCGTGAGGCCGTGGGCATGACCGACGACCACGCAGCACTGGTACCGCCGCCCGGCCCGGCCGCTACCGAAGCGCCCCGCCCGCATGAACCTGCCGCGGTCCCCGCCTCGACCTCGACCGAAGTGGCAGGTGCCACCGCGTCGCTCCCGCCTGAGAAGACCTGGACCGGCAAGCTCATCGGAGCCATGTTCTCGGTTGGCGTGAGCTGCGCCCTCTTCCTGACGATTTTCTGCGTCGTGCCCAACACGCGAGTGCAGGTGGGGCCCGCCAGCGTCGGCGCCTTCGTCACGGCCGGACTCTGGGAGTTGGCCAAGCAGGGCTTCGCGATGTACGTCTCGGCCTCCAAGGGGTACACCACGCTCTACGGCGCGCTGGCACTGCTCCCCATGTTCCTCATCTGGGTCTATCTCACCTGGATCATCGTGCTCTTCGGGCTGCACGTGGCTCATGCCATGCAGGCCTATCGCACCGCCACCCGCCAGGGCCTCAGTCAGTCGGTCATGGTCGCACTTGGACTACTCGTCGAGCAGCATTCGTCCGATCGGCCCAACCGCTCCGTGGACCCCTCGGCCATGGTGCTCATCATGTCGGTCGTTGGCGAACGCTTTGCACAGGGCAAGCCCACCGATCACGCCCATGTGGCCGATCGCACCGGGTTGGATGAACCCACGGTAGTGCAGATGCTTGAACGCCTCGCCGCGGCGGGCCTGCTGCACCGCGTCGCGGTCGGCGGGGTCGACGATGCCGCGTTCGTGCTTGCTCGACCCGCTCAGGCAATCACCTTGTCCGAAATCCTCGAACTTGCGCACGAGTCCAGCGACCGCATCAAGTCGCCCGCGGCGATCAAGCTGCTTGAGACGCTGGCCAAAGCCCGTCACGAAGCCGTCGCCGGTCGAACGCTGGCTGATGCTCTGGCCTGAGCCAGAGCGTCCCCAAGACCAGTGTGGATGCGTCCGGCCTTGGTCACAAGGGTCGGAATCGTTCGCATATCTGGTGGGCACAATGGGCGACCGGGCCGCTAGAATCGGCCCACGGCCCGGAGGCAGTTCTTGCCTTCGCTGGCGCCAGCACGATGAGTCCTGATTCGACCGACAACTCCGCCGGTGCTCCTGACCGTCCTGCGGCCGGCCCGGTGGTGCGCACCGAGGCGATGGGGCACAAGGTCGGCGGCGGAATGACGTGGATGACCGCTTCGGCAGTCGTCACGCGGTTCGCGACCTTCCTGGCTCAGATTCTGCTTGGGAAGCTGCTCTTCCCCGAGGACTTTGCGATCTATGGCACGGCGACGGCCATCGCCGGATTCCTGATGGTCTGCCGCGATCTGGCCACGGGCTCGATCATCGTGCAGCGAGGGCGCGAGAACTACGAGCAGAATGCAGGCATCGCCTTCTGGCTTGGCTTCACATACGACATGGCGGTGGTGGTGCTCACGCTGCTTCTGGCCTGGCCCATTGCGCGCCTGTGCGGGGCGATGGATCTGGCGCCGATGCTGGTGGTGATGGCTCTGACGCTCCCCTTCGGGGCCGTGGCCAATGTGCTCTACTCAAAGCTGCGGCTCGAACTCAAGTTCAAGGCCTTCAGCGCGATCACCACCATCTCGGGGTTTCTGCGGCAGGTTTCGATGGTGCTCTTTGCGTGGGCGGGCTTTGGCCACATGAGCTTTGCCTGGCCGGCACTGGTCTGCATTGTCGTTGATTGCATCTGCCTCTGGTGGTACACCGGCGATGCCGTGTGGATGCGCTCGCCGCGGGTGAGCCAGTGGTCCGGCTGGATCCGCGATGCCTTCTGGCTCATGTTCACGTCGCTGGCGAACTTCGCGATGGACTGGGGGCCGTATCTGGTCCTGGCTCCGCTGATGGGCGGCAAGAACCCGGTCATCGGTTATTACTTCTTTGCCTATCAGATCACCGGGCAGATCGGCGTCATGCTCGCCTTCAGTTCGGCGGTCGTGCTGACGCCCGCCTTTCAGAAGCTCAATGCCGAGCCGCGCCGACAGTCAGATGCCGCGCTGCGGGCCCTTCGCACGCTGATGCTGGGGGGCTGCGTGGCGAGCCTGGGTCTGGCATCGATCATCGGACCGCTCGAACACCTGCTCTGGCATGGCAAGTATGCCGATTCAGTCGGCGCACTGATGATCCTGGGCGCGTTCTACCCCTGGCGCATCACCTTCGGGCTGACCTCCAGCCTTCTCACGGCCCAGGGGGCCTTTCGCCGCCTCACCGCACTGAGCGTCTTTGAGTGTGTCGGTCTCATGGTCGCGGCGGGCATCGCGGGAATCTACCACCCCACGGCCACCGGGATCGCCTGGTGGACTGGCGCTTGGGTGCTCATCAGCAGGCTTGTGGCCACGCTCTACACGTTCTGGAAGATGGGTGAACCCACCTCGCGGATTCTTCGCGCCGTGGTGCCATCGTGGTGCGTCTGCCTCATTGCGTTCGCCGCGGCGACTCAGGTCGCCGGGCTGTTCGATTTCGCCTCGTTCACGCAGCGACTGCTCGCAGGCCTGCTGCCGGCGTGGCTCGAAGCCAGGGCGGCGGATCTGGTGTGCATCGGCGTCTATGGCACCGTGTGCGCGATGGTCATGGCCCTGCTCGCTCGCCTGGTCCTTCACGCCGATCTGCGTGATGCGATCAGCGTCGCACCCTCCCGTCTGCGAGAGCCGTTGCGGCGACTGCTCTTCCTTCGAAACGATCCGCCCGCGGATCAATCACTCTGAACCACGATTGCGATGCTGCACACATTCGCCAGAATCTCCTCGAGGATCATCGCCGCGGCATCTGCGGTCTGCTTTCTGCTCTGGCTCACCGGTCGCCTCTGCAACGACCGCTGGTACGTGACCCAGTATCTCTTCTGGATGCCCACGCCCGCGGTTCTGGCATGCATGCTCGTGGCGTCGCTGGGGCTTGCCCTGCTCGCCCGAGTGCAGCATCGCTCGCCGCGTGGAGTGCGCGTCCGAGTGGCACTGTGGGTGCTCAATGCCGCGGTGCTGCTGAGCCTGCTGGCGGAATGGAATGCCATCCGCTACATCGTTCCTCGCACGGTGCCGTCATCGGCGCAGCCGCTTCGCATCGTCGCGTGGAATCCCGCGATTGACTTCATGGACGATTTCGCCAAGCGCGTCGTGGCGCTGCACCCGGCCATCATCGCCATCACCAATCGTCCCGCGTACACCGACTGGGTCGCGCTCCAGGATGAAGTGGGGGGCACACGCTCGATGGCCCGCTTTTCCCATCTGTCGCTGGTGAGTCGCTACCGCATCCTGCGCTGGGGTGGCACGCGACTTGGCATCACCGATGCCAGAAAACGCACGACCCTCTGGACCGGCGGCGGCGAGGTCAGCCAGGACAAGGGCGAAGCGCTCTTCGTCGAACTTGATACCCGAGAAATCTTCGGCCGCACGCTGCTCGTCTGGCTCATCGACATTCCTTCCGATCCGAACCTCAGCCGCGAAACCATGTTCCGCCAGGCCGCGGCGACCCTCGCCGCCTTCAAGGGCCCGGCCTATACCCGCAGTTCACTCAACCTGGATGTCGAGGATGCGCCCGGAACTGCACAGCCCGGCTTCCCCGCGCCGGATGTGATCGTCGGCGACTTCAACACTCCCCGCGGCTCGCAAAGCATGGCGCACGTCACCGGTTCAATGCGCCACGCCTACGACATTGCCGGACGGGGCTGGTGCCCGACCTGGCGACGCGATTACCCGCTGATCGCCATCGATCAGTGCTTCCTGGCTCCATGGCTCGATGCCGCCGGATATTCAGCCCCCGACATGGGCGCAGGCTGGCACCGGGCTCAGGTGATCGATGTGCTGGCGGCTCCGGCGAAGTGAGGATTCCGACGGCTTCTTATGCCAGCATCTGTTCGAGGGTTTGGGCTTGCCGCTCGAACTTCTCCGGGTTGGTCTTCTTGAACTTCTGCAGGTTGAGCAATTTCCATTGGAGTGCTGGAAGACTCGCGGCGTGTTGGCATTGAAGCAGCGACCAGTCAGGTTCAGCGCGGGCGAGCCCGACGAGCAGTTTCCTCTGATCAGCCGACAGACGCGCGTGGATCTCGGCGAAGAGTCGCTCGCGGGTGTTCAGAAGTGTCTCCAGTGAAACTTCATGAGTAGTCATGCCGACGAACGATGTGTGGAAATCAAGAGCGATGTCCTTGAGATGGCTGAAAAGCACTTCGTGAGTCGGTCGATTGTGCCCGGCAAGATACGTTACAAAGCACTCTATGGCCGCATCGGAGAGCCCGGTTGCTTCATACATCGCTGCAACATCGAAGAGATCTCTTGGGTGCTGGCGATCCATTGCCGCAACCAGTTTGCTTCCGTAAAGCTCCTCTGGTGCCAGGATCGGTACCTCGAGTTCCGCCGCGAACTTCGCCGCGGCGCTCGCTGCCAGCGGGCATCTTTGCACAGGCAGCACAGTGCCTCGGAAGACAATGTTTGTTTCCACCTTTACCACGCTTGAGTCATTGCTCACCAGAAGCGTGCGGTCTCCAGTCTCGGTGCTGCCGACAGTATCGACCGCAAGATCCAGTTGCATCAACCGTTCGCGGATTGCGCCGAGTTCTGCAGTGATGTCGTTCAGTGCCTCAGAGCGAGGGGGCCCCCACGGCGTGTAGACTACATCGATATCAACCGACAGTCGCGGCATATCCTGGACGAACAGGTTGATTGCCGTGCCACCTTTCATGGCAAACACGGGATTTCGAAAGACCTCCGGAGTCACGGCGAGCAGGAGCTGAACGGTCTCGAAGTACGATTTATCCATACTGCCTGAGGGTGAGGAGCGTCCCATTCTTGAGTCGCGACATCCAGCGACTCTCACTCCCGACACGCAGTCGGTAATGTTCGCTCAGAGTATCTACATCCAGCACGTTGGTCTCGCGTGCCCATGTCAGAAAGAGACGGACCGCCTTGACGCATGTGCATGCCTCGAGCAGACGCCCGGTGATGTCCTTGCGGAGGTTGCGAAGCCCCGCAAAGAGGTTGCGTGCCTCCTCTAATCCCTGGTTCGTTCCGACCTCGTAGAGCATCTCGAGCGTCGCTCGCTCGGGAGTCGCGGCGAGAAGTGCATCACTGGTCCCGGCTGGCGACGAGAGCGTGGCCGTCGGGGTAGTGTCGTCAGCCCAGTCGAACAGCTTTGCACCTTGGTAGCGACTGGGGAAGCGTGAGGTAAACCAAGCTGGCAGAACGTACCGCTGATCTCCCCAGAGGATGAGCGTGTCTCGCACGGCAAGGTTGTGGCGGACAGAGTAGAGCGCAAGGGCACTCTTGCCTCCTACATGCAGGCCTCGCACGCGATGCGATAGGAACGCGACGCATCCATCTCGAGTCAAGGGGTCGCCCGGGAAGCAGTACACACCATGGCCGAGTCTGACGAGCCAGTTGTGTCTGGCGTACTTGGCGGCGAGCTGCGTCGTCACGCCCATCGCGGCGAGGTTGAGCAGGTCGAATGGTCGCCCTCGAGGCAACTCTGCCTGTAATCGCTTGATTAAGCCATATCGTGGAACGCGCCCCATGTGCTATATATTCGCCGCAATCTAATCAGAAGTCCAGACTATGATTAGAAATCGCATCAAAAAGATACTCAACGCATACTCTGGAATCACAGACAAATCAGTCCTATAACTTGAACGTGCTCCACAGTTGCGTGAATCGAGGCTCTCTCGTGAGACCTTGAAGCCTTCGGCCTGACATTTGCCTCGCTTGGATTGCGGGCAGAATGCCATCGAACCCCTGCACGGCAAGGGCTGATGGATCGACGTTCAATTGGGTTGGAGTAGGACGATTCAAGATTGCTTCAGATTGGCGTTGACGCGATCGGTATCGATTGCTAACCTATTGGTTACCGATGGCTGCTCGCTACGTCAACCCGCCTGCCAAGAGCTCCCCATCCGATTCTGACGGGCAGGACGTTGTCTTCGGCGCCCTCGCCCACCCTGCCCGGCGCCGCATGCTCGATCTGCTCCAGGCACAGCCGGGCATGACCATCGCCGCGCTCGCGGCACACTTCGACATGAGCTCCGTGGGCGTCCTCAAGCACGTGCGAGTACTCGAAGGTGCATCTCTGGTGCTCTCGCACAAGCAGGGACGAGAGCGATTGCTGTACGTGAACCTCATCCCCATTCAGCTCATCTACGACCGCTGGACCGATGCCTACGGAGCCTTCTGGGCCGGACGCCTCAGCGATCTCAAGGACCGGATCGAACACGCCACTTCACGAAAGGCGGCCAAAAGTGCCTGAAACCAGCCCAGCAAAGCCACGCAGCATGTTCCGCATCCTGATCAACGCGCCAATCGCCTCGGTCTGGCAGGAGATCACCCGCACCGATGCGCCCATCGCCTGCTTCTTCAACTCACAGATGCATCTGAGCCGCGCCGGACTCGTGCCGGGAAGCAAGATCGCCATGCGCACCCCCAACGGGAAGTGGACCGGCGTCGTCGGCGAGATCCTCGAATGCACGCCCCCCACGCGATTCAGCCACACCTTCAACTTCACCCAGTTCGACGATCCTCCGTGCGTCGTCACCTACGAACTGCGCGAGCTCTCCGGCAAGACCGAGTTCACGCTCATCATCAGCGACGTCGCCGAAGGCACCCGAACCCACAAGCAGATGACCCAGGGCGCCACACTCATCATCAACACCCTCAAGGCCGTCGTCGAGACCGGGCGCCCCTCCCTGGGCACGCGGCTCCTCTTCGTGCTCTTCAAGCTGCTCGCGCCTCTCTCCCCCGCCAAGTGCCGCAGCCAGCATTGGAAGGTCGACTGAATCGTCCGCATGTCACAACCCCGCGACGGCGCTTCCACAGCGCGCCGCGTGATGCCTCACGCTCAAGGAACACCTCATGCTCCGCGCCACCATCGCCGTCATCGTCGGCTACTCCCTATGGACCGTCATCTGGGTCGGCGCCAACGCCGCGTTCTTTGCCGCGGCAGCGCAGGCCGCATCGAAGACCGAGCCCATCACGCAGATCCCCGTACTACTGGGGATGCTGATGACCAGCATCATCTGCTCACTGGCCGCCGGTGCTGCCTGCGGGCGAATCAAGGCCTCAACGCCCGCCGCGGCGGTGCTGGGCACCCTGCTCCTGCTCACCGGCATCGCTGTCCAGAGCGGCCTGTGGAACCTCATGCCCATGTGGTACCACGCTGCATTCCTGGTGGCGCTCATTCCGGTGACGATCGGAGCAGCCAAACTCGCAGGCCGCTCACCGCGTCGGTGAACACGAACACATCCGCCGCGGCAAGTGCTGGCCGTACGCGGGTGCACGCCGTCAGGGCATCCGAATCAGTTTGGGGGACAGGGCATCAGATCGCCGGGGCGCTGGCAGTCGCCGCAACCGCGATGGAGGGCTGCACTCGCACCACCACCAGCGTCTTGTCATCCACGCGCGGCGCCAGTCCGCAGAACTGGCGGACTTCCCACAGGATGCGCTCCACAATCTCCGCGGCGGTCGCCGAGGGCTTGTCGCTCAGTGCCCTGAGAATCGAACTCCTCAGCCGCTTCTTTCCGAACTTCTCGCCCGCGAAGTTGGTTGAATCAGTCACGCCATCGGTGTACGCCACCAGCACATCATCCGGGCGAAGATCAAAGACCGCCCGCTGATACCGCTGCGATGGGTCAACGCCCACGACCATGCCGCCCACCGAAAGCTCATCAATGTCCGCGGAAGTGGGGGCCCGGTGCTTGGGCACACGCACCACCATCGGCGGCTCATGCCCGCCCGAGCAGTAGGTCAGACGATGCCGCTCCGGATCGATCACCCCGTACCAGAGGCTCGCAAACTCAAAGTCGCGGGTGTCCTTGCACAAGGCCACATTCACGCGCGACACCACTTCGTCAAGGTCATACACCTGCTGCGTATGCGCACGCAGGCTCGCTCGCACCGAGCTCATCAGCAGCGCGGCGGCGATGCCCTTGCCCACCACATCGCCGATCACCACGCCAAGGTGCCCGCCCAGATCCAGGAAGTCATAGAAATCGCCGCCCAGCTCGAAGCTGGGGATGTACCGCGCCGCCATGTCCACAGCCTTGATCGACGGCACACTCCGCGGCAGCATCCGACGCTGCACATCGCTGGCCAGCTGCAGCTGACGCTGCACCCGCTGCTCTTCCTGTTCGAACTTGAGCAATCGCGCCTGCTCGAGTGCCGTGGACGCCTGCGCCACCAGCGACGCCAGCAGCTTGCGGTCCGGCTCATCAAACGTTCGGGGCGTGCGTGAATACAGACGCACCACACCCAGCGGCCGGTTCTTGAAGACCAGCCCCGCATGAATCGCCGCGCCCAGGCCCTCTCCCAGCTCCTTGTCAGTGATCAGAATCCGCTCATCGCGGGCGATGTCCTCGCTCACCACGATCTGGCCCGCCATCGCAAGACGGTCAAACTCCCGGTTCTTCGAGAGCGGCATCGGATACTCAAGCCACTCCTTGCTCAGATTCCGGCTCGCTCGCACCACCAGGTCCTGCTCGCTCTCACTCAGCACGCCATCGGCATCTTCCTTGAGCAGATAGACCGCACCCGCATGGAGCCCGAGCACTTCCAGCGCCGACTCAAGCGCCACTTCCAGCACACGCTCGGGCCCCGCGGCTCGCACCAGCAGCGAACTCATACGGGAGAGCGCGGCCAGTTCCTTGGATCGGTTGCGGAGTTCAACTTCATGCTGGCACAGCTCACTGGCCGTTCCAGCCAGAAGCCGCAGCGCCGATTCCAGTCGAACCCGGGCATCATCAGAGAGCTTTGGAGCCCCCTTGCCGATCACGATCGCGCCAATCGAGCGGCCATCAATCTCCGCAAGCGTCAGCGGAATTGCATTCTCCGTATCCGCCGGCTCGGCCAGGAGCCGCTCCCAGGTCGGAGTTCCGTCCGCCGCGAACGTACGGACGATCTTGTGGTTCGTCGCATCGCGAAGCTCAACCTCAACACCCGTCAGACGCGACAGTTCCGCGCACAAAGCAGCGAGTGATCCATCGGTCAGAAAGTCGGTGATCGAACGGAATGCCGCGGCGGAAGCTCCCGCCGCGCTCGATGCCTGCGGCAGTGTGCCCGCGATTGGGTTGGAGGGAATAGTCACTTCGTTCAATCTGCCTCTCTGCCTGACAATTCAGTTGAGCTTCCAGACACCCTTCACCAGCGCGAACACGTGAGCATGCTCGCCGGTCGCCGCGCCGGTCTTCTCCAGCGCCGCGAAGCCCTCCTGCAGCAGCGCGGCATCCTTGAGCTGAAAGCCCACATACGCCATGAGGAACGCGGCATCCTGCGGCACCGTCGCCGTCTCAGTCTGCACCCGCGCGATGCGCTCACGCAGCACGATCGCGATATCCGCGAGCCGCTTGGGCGAAGGCATCGTCTCGCCGGTATACCTGACCCCAGCCAGTTCAGGATGCTCCTGGAGCAACGCCACCAGGTTCACCGCAGCGGAGAGGAAGAGCGCTCCACCCACCTGCGCATTGATTCGTGCCGCGGACGCCATCGGATCTCCCGGCGACACGGAAAGACACCGGGCAAACTGCTCCTCGGCATCGAAGTACCGGCCGCGCGCCAGGGCCGCGCTGCCTTCGGTCATGTAACTTGAGTACAGGTCCTTTTCCGCCGTCGTCAGCGTGTACGAGCCCACCTCGCCGCCGCTCAGACGAATCATCTCAAGCGTCGCCGGATCGAGCGTGATGAACGACGACTCGGAAGCCTTGACCGGCTTAGCCGCGGGCCGTGCGCCATTCTGCTTCCCATCCGCGGCACCCAGTTCGGCGCTGCGACGAAGCTGCGACTTTGCCTCCGCAGCCGCGGAACTCGCCTTCGCATCATCCATCTGCTGCCGAAGCTTCTGGAGCCGCGATTCCCACAGCGGCGTATCAGCACCCGTGCCCGGCTCCGCCCCGGTGGCCTGGCCAGCGGGCTTTTCACCTTCACCGGCTGGCTTGTCCGCGGCTGATTCACCCTTGGTGTTCGCCTCCATGCGCTCGAGCACCTGCGAATACGACGTCTTCACAGTGTCACTCTTGGGTTCATCAGGGCGATTTGATTCCTCAAACCCGGTCTTGATCTCCGGTCCCGCCGACTGATTCAGCCGTTCACCGCCGACCGCCTTGTTGACCGCGCCTTCGGGGGCATCGGATCGCCGCGCCGGTGCCGTCCGGATGCCCAGCAGACTTGAACTGGTCACCCACTCCGGTCCATCGGCGCCGGTTTTCTGGCCCATCAGCGAAGGATTGAAGCTGCTCGTCGAGTTGAACGAGGTCGTCGAACGCAGCGAGTTGAGCTTGGGCGCAATCGTGTTCCACCCATCGCCCAGGCCAGAGAACGTGTCCGTCGAGACCCGCCGCGGCGTGGCCGCGCTCGAAACCATCGGATGCACCTTCGACGCACTCGTCGAACCGCCCGAACGCGAGAGGGTCGAACCCCCGAAGTCATTCGAAGTCGAATAGGAATACTGGTACTGCAATCCGCTGGTGCCCCGGAACCCCGTGCCCGCGGCACCACTTCCCAGCGAGTCACGTCGGAAGCTGAACAGGTCATCCGAACCCAGCGAGCCGCGGAACTCGTCCGCCGACCGATACCCCACATTGCCCCGGAAGGAGCTCCCGCCCACAGCATTGCCCGTCACCACATCATTGCGACGGCGCACCTCGGCCATGAAGTCCGCACGCGGCACATTGCCGATGCCTCGCCCGCTCAAGTCCCGTTCCAGACCCCGACCATCGCCAAGCGCAGTCTGTCCAACCGCCTGGCCGCTCACTGCCGCCAGAACCGCCGCCGCGACCACACCCAATGACTTCTTCACAGGCAAACTCCTTCAGAATCGCTCTCGCGTGGCAACTTCCACCACACACCATCACCCATACGCCACAGAGTAGCGGAGGCGTTCGCAGGCCGACACCCCTCGCGAGCCAACCGCACCCCTCTGTGAAGGAATGTCGGACACAATACGAATGAAATGCAAACAAACCGCAGGTGCAACCCGCTGTGTTATCGGTCAAAAGCGGTCATGGCGTACACACCCAGAGTGCTGCTGGGGATGAGCCTCACGCCCGGCGGCGGGGTTTCGAGCAGGTCGAGCATCGGACCCGGGGAGAGCGTGCCCGCGACGCGCACATCCTCGCAGGTTCCCGGCGAGACGATCTGGCAGCCCAGTTCCAGCAGCGCCGCTTCAATGGCCCAGTCGTTCTTGCCCCTTCCCACCAGTGCCGCGGCATGGAAGGGTTCCTCGTCGTACGCGCCCTGCAGCGCGGCCCGCGCCGAGGCCAAGCCCGTGAACCGATCCCATGTCGCCTGGTCAAGCGGTGTCCGCGACTGCTCCCGCAGCGTCCGACGCAGTTCCAGCAATCCTCTGCCGTACCCGCCCAGCGAAGTTTCACGATTGGCAATCGCACGATACCGCCGCATCGATCGGCCAAGCTGTTCGCGCCGCACCTGTTCCGGGGCGTATCGCTGAATGACCCATCCGTTGTTGCGGACGAGCCTTTCAAGAATCTCATTCTTGCTGCGCAGAGCAGGTGCCTTGTGGTGCAGCACTCTGAACCGCGGATCAAACGCGATGCGATAGCCGCTGCGCAGGAAACGTGCAGCAAGGTCGTATTCCTCGGCGTAGTAGCCGAAGGTCGCGTCATACCCGCCCTCGCGCACGAAGGCCTCACGCCGGATCGCAACGCCGCAGCCGATGAAGACTTCGGGCAATCCGCCCTGCTCGCGTCGGCCATCCGGCAGCGATATGTCCGCCATGACGGCCACTACGTCATCCGCCACGGTGCGCAGCGCCCGCACATGGTCGAGGCTCATCGGGAAGGAATCATCATCGAGCATGATGAGCCAGTCCCCCCGGGCCCGGCGCGCACCCACATTCCTCGCCGCGGCGGCGATGTTGGCGCCCAGCCGAAGCGCCGTGACCGGGACCGCCATCTGCGTCGGCAGCAGCGAGAAGACCGGTGTCTCAGACGCGTTGTCCACCACGATCACCTCGGCATCATGCGCTCCGAGCGAATCGATGGCCTTGAGCGTCCGCAGCAGCATGTCGGGACGGTTGCGGGTCGGAATGATGTACGAGATCATGAACGATGCTCCTGATTACGAAGCCCGCAGCAGCGTGCCGGCGCTCGACTCGATCATGACGGGCGCACCCGTGTAGGCAAGACGCGCTGATTGCGTGCGGGCAAGCTGCGCACGCAGGTCCGAAGCACCAACAGGCGTGTTGCCCAGTCGCTGCACCTGAACCGCCGCGGCGACCGCTCCCAGATACGCCGCAGCGGGAAGCGAAGCCCCCGACGAGAGCGCCAGCGTCGCGGCGGCCAGCAGCGAGTCGCCGCACCCAAGCGCATCCACTGCAGCGGGTGCCAGTGCCGGAATGTGCTCGCTGGCAAGGCGCGTGGTCCACTCGCTCTCACTGCCCGGAGCGCGAAGGCCGGGCAGTGGCGAAAAGCCGATCAGCCCATCGGCGCCGAGCGTGACGATGGTGTTCGCTACGCCAAGATCCTCCATCATCCGGTACGCCACCAGCGGCAGCCCCTCGCCGTGCAGCTGCATCGCCTCGCGAAGTTCCTGCTCGCTGGGGCACAGCAGGTCCACGCCCCGCATCGCCCGCAGATTCGAGTGCGTCCCGCTGACATCCCCCGAGATCGTTCTGGCCAGCGGCCGCAACTCGCGACAGAGTCTGCCCAGCAGCTTGGGCGTGAAGAGCCCAAGCCCGAAATCCGTGATGATCGCGGCATCACACCCCTGAGCCGCCGCATGCACAGTCTCGCGTACCAGGTGCTCCTGCTGCGCCGCATCGAGCACCAGCGGCTGCACCAGGTCCAGCTTCATCATCTTCTGCGTGCCAACCAGGAAGCGCTGCTTCTCGGGGAAGGGCGTTCCAGTCGGCAGAGGCACCACCTCAACGCCCTCAGCCGCCAGCCGATCCATGAACGACTGCGTCTCCTCGCTGCGTTCATCCGGCACCGGAGTCACCAGCACCGGGCGGGCACCCAGCGCCGCACAGTGGCGTGCCACAATCGCCGCGCCGCCGTCATAGTGCCTTGCTTCAACAGGCCGCAGTGTCATCACCGGGCTCTCGCTCGCCACACGCGGCTGCGCACACAGAATGTACGTATCAATGATGCTCTCGCCCACGATCACCACGCGCTTGTTGCGGAACGTGGAGATCAGCGAGAAGAGCTCAGGACCCTGGAGATCCGGACGCTGCGACAGCTGCACCAGTCGCTGGTGATACGGATCGCTGGTCTGCTCAAGCGCCGCGATCAGTGCCGTGCTCGAGAAGACCACATCGCCCGATGAGAAGACCACACGCCCGCCGGCTGTCTCCACAGCACGCCGCTCCGCCGCGAACCTGGGATCGTTGTTGTTCTCGTATTCCTTGCCCTTGATGTACACATCCGGCTTGAGCTGTTCGAGCAGCGAGAGGGCCGTGGGTTGGGGATCAATGTACACGAAGTCCACGCAATCGAGCGCGGCGAGATTCTCAGCCCGCAGCTCCTCAGGTATCAACGGCCTGCCCGCGCCCTTGCTGATTCCCCGGTCGCCCGTGATGCTCACCACGAGCAGATCGCCCAGCGCACGTGCCTGACGCAGATGCCTGATATGCCCGGGGTGCACGATGTCGAAGCAGCCATGGCACTGCACGATGCGCTTGCCGCGCTGACGTGCAGCTTCTCTGGCCTCAAGCAGCTGGGGCAGGGTCTTGATCTTGGTGAGCGCATGAGACGACATCGATCACCTATCGGCGAGCCCCGGCTCGGGCGGACCAATTGCCCACCGCCCGGTTCGGGGATGCCCTCTCCCCCCCGCCGCGGGCATCGACAGGACTCCCCGCTCAAGGTGGGCGCAAAAAGGGGATGCTGTCACAGTCGCACCGATAACCGCAGGACATGAGCAACGCCGCCAGCACCATCGAGCAGCAGCCGACCGCCGCGGGGCAGACCCTCTCGCGCGAGGCCGTGCTCACGCTGGTGCGCGATGAGCCATCAAGTCCGCTCGCGCTCACCGTGGCAGTGCAGGGGCTCGCACAGTGCCCCGATGATCAGCTTCTGCGGCTCCTCTTTGCCGCCAGGCTCGCCAAGGCAGGGCTTCGCACCCTGGCCGGCGAGCAACTCGATCAGATCCCCGCTCAGGGTCCCTTGGAACAGCAGCTTCACGCGATGCGATGTGCGATCGCCGCACTCCCCGACGACCGGATCGAGCCCGCCATCGTCATCGCCGCGGCGAACACCGCCGCCATGGAACTGGCCGGCCTGGGCATCCTCGATGCGCAGACCCTCGCTGCGTTCGAACACCACGCCAACGCCCGTCGCTGGATGCTCATGCTCGATGGATCGCTGGTGAGCCATCATGATGGTGAACTCAACGGCCTGACCAAATGCCTCGACCAGTCGCAGGACGCGTGCACGAAGATCGTGGATGTCTCCCGCGAATACACGCGGCCCGTGGTGGTCTGCGGGCAGTCGGTCGCCCTCACCGCACACCTGGCACTCAAGGCAACTTCAAAGGCCCATCTGGGATACACGCCGCGGGTCTACCTCGTCGAACCCGATGCGATGTCACTGTGCGAATCGCTTGCGGAACTCGTCCTGATCAACGGCGGCACGATGCCCGCATCGCTTCTTGAGTCAAGAGTGGAATGGTGCATCGGGACCGATGCGACCTCCACACTGCGTGCCCGGCTCCTGGAGCTCGCCGATGCTGTGCTGCCCGATCGCGTCGTCGCCGCCAACTCCGCCGCGGGACGGCTCTGCTCGGTGGTGGCGGGCATCCTTGAGGAAGCCCACGCCGCACAGCAGAACTCGATTCAGCAGATGCACGCCCGGATCGAGGAGGCCTATCAGAACATCGCGCGTGCGACCTGGCAGGATCGATTCACTCAAGCCGCGGCGGGCCAACTCCCGCTGCGCGTGTCGATCATCACCAGCCGATTCACGACCTATGTGCAGCACGCCGCCAGAGACCTGGCGGGAGCGCTCGAGCGAGCCGGGCACGAGGTGAACCTGATCATCGAGCCCGATGATCACAGCAATCTCTCCGCGCACGGCTACCTGCGGGCCTTCGATGTGCACCGACCCGATCTGGTCATCGCCATCAACTATCCTCGCGCAACGCTCGGGGCCGCCTGCCCGTCGAATGTCCCCTTCGTCTGCTGGGTGCAGGATGCACTCTCGCACCTTTTCCAGTCGCATCTGGGCCGGGCTTCGGGCCCGATGGATTTCCTGCTTGGAAACCTCTTCAACGAACTCTTCGAGAAGTTCGGTTTTCCGTCCCAGCGTGCACTCTCTTCGCCCGTTGTCGCCGATGCCGTCAAGTTCCACCCCGCGCCGGCTGCGACGATCGGGGCCTATCGGTGCGATCTGGCGATCGTGAGCCACCACAGCGAAACTCCCGATGCCATGCACGCCAGGCTCGTGGGAAGCGCGAGAACATCGGCACCGGCACTCGTGCCTGTCTTCGAGGCGATCAGGCCCATCATCGGCGACGTTGTCCGGTCCTGTGCGTCGCGGCCTGCCAACTCGATGCTCCGAAGCGCGTGCATCAGCGCACTCTCCGCCGCGGCGGCGCATCGGGATGAACGGGCCATCAACGTCGTGCTCCGCGGGTACGCACTCCCGATGGCCGACCGTCTGCTCCGCCACACGATGCTCGATCACGCCCGAGTGATCTGTGAACGCCACGACCTCTCCTTGCATGTCTACGGCAAGGGGTGGGGGACTCACCCCACACTCGCCGCGTACGCCAAGGGGCCGCTTGATCACGGCGAGCAGCTGCGTGCCGCGTATCAGGGCGCGTCCATGCACCTGCACATTTCGATCAACACGCTCATGCACCAGCGGCTGCTGGAGTGCTTCCTCTCGGGCGGCCTGTGCCTGTGCATGGATCACCGCGAGTCGCTGGCGCACATCAAGACACTCGCACAGCTGGAACTGATCCGAACCGAAGGAGACCGCAGCGATCCGGACCGGGGCCTGATCGGGTACTCCTGCTCGGTCTTCCCCGCCGCCGCGGCACTCGCGAGCCAGCTCGCCGCCGCGGGCCAGCCTCTCGAGGAACCCGTCGTCTGGATCCGGCCCGATCGAATCGCAGCGATGCGCCGGATGCGATCGGTGCTCGAACAGCAGGTGGCGATGGATTCGATCCTCTCGTCACCCGGAGACATCCTCTTCCACGACGCGGCTTCGCTCGAGGAACGCGTTCTCGCATACGCGGCACGGCCCGCCCGCCGCCAGGCCATCATCGAAGAGGCCCGTTCCAGAATCCTCTCCCAGTTCACGCACGACGCACTCTCCTCCCGCCTGCTGCGGTTCATCGCACACACGCTCACCGCCCCCACGGAGTCCGCTTCATGAGCCGCCCCGTCATCGCCGTCAGCATTCATCAGGCACTGGGCATCAGCGGCGTCACCGTCGCCGGTGCCCGCCTTGCCTCGCTCAAGGACCTCTCAGCACAGGTCGTTCCGCTCGTGGTCGGTCAGGATGTGACTGATCAACAGGTCGGCGAGAGCTCACTGGGCCCGGTCGATGATGTCTGCATTGCCAGCTGGCCGGCAGGCGCTGATCCCGTGCAGCAGGTCCTCACGATCCGTGAAGCGATCCGCACCCTCGATGCCTCCGTGGTCTGTCCACACGACTGCATCACCGGCTACATCGCGGCCGCGTCGCTCGCGCACCGGGGCGTGCGCACCTTCTTCTGGCATCACAGCAGCGGGCCCGACGGGGATGACATCGTCACCGCCGCGGGAGGCCTGGCCGATGTCTTCGCGGCGGTTTCGCCTCAGATGGCCGAACACGCCAGAGATCTCAGCCCGCTTCTGCCCACACCTGCGGTCGGGGCCGCACCAGTCTGCGTGCATGTCCCCGATGAACCTCTCGAACGGGTCCCGGGCATTCGCACCCTGCGCATCATGTACGCCGGGCGACTTGAACGCCAGCACAAACGCATCATGGACCTGGTCGATCTGGCCAATCGCCTCCACGCCTCAGGGACGCGGTTCCGCCTCACCATCGTGGGCGACGGTCCCGCACGCGGCGACCTGGCTCAGGCCCTGAGCGAACACATCCGCGCCGGTCGGGCCCAGATGGTCGGCACACTCACCCCCGCCCAGACCGCCGCGATGTACGGTGCACACGATGTCGGCGTGCTCGTGAGTCGCAGTGAAGGCATGCCCCTGGCCGTCAGCGAGTGCATGGCCGCGGGCCGGCCGATCGCCATCACGCAAGGGTGCGGTGGTGCCGTCGCAGCCATCACCCATGGCGAGAACGGCTGGGTCGTTCCAGTGGGAGACATGGCCATGCTGGCCAAGGAACTCAGCAAGGCGGCCGACAGCCGCGATCGACTCGTTCGCATGGGCAGAGCCGCCCATCAGACCGCCCGCAGGCTCTGGAGCGATTCGTCGCTGACTCCGGTCTACGACCGACTTCTGCACGCCGCATGCGCTTCACCGAATCGCTGCGAGCACGCGTCGGGCGTCATGGAAACCTGGAACCGGATGATGCACGCATTCGGAACCCTGCGGAGCATCACCGGACGCGGCCCGTCCGCCGAGCATCTCGCGGCGTTCAGGGACCTGTGGGTGGCCGAGCTCACGCAGACCGGACTCGCGATTGATTCTTCCAGCCTGTCGTGCGTGCTGCCCGAGGTCCCGTCCTCCGCGGCACAGCGCTTCCTCAACGCCATCGCCGCGCTGCGGGCCGCGGGCCGACGCCGCATCGTGATCTACGGCGCGGGGTCTCATACCCGAACGCTCGCAGGAATCATCGAACGAACCCGAGAGGTGATCGGAATTGTTGACGATGCCGCGGGTCAGATCTCCGACACCGTCGCCGGGTTCACAGTGCTGGCACCCAAGGCCGCCATCACGCTCGAGCCCGATGCGATCATCGTCTCAAGCAGCGAATACGAAGATGAACTCATGGAACGTGCCGGAGCATGGGCGCAGGATGTGACCGTTGCCGGCCTGTACGCCATTGAAGAACACTCCGGCCGGCTTGCCGCCTGAGCTTTGTAGGCCCGGGACCGCGCGCACCGCGAGTCGGCAGGACCCGTCATGGGGATGGCCGCTCACTCTTCGCGGACGATCCGCTTGACCTCGCCGCTCTTGCACTCGATGAGCACTTCATCGGCCTCGTCGAGGAACAGGCCGTGGTCGACGATGCCGCTCACCTTGTCGAGCACATCAGCAACCTCGCGCGGATCACGATCGGGCATGGTCATGTCCAGAACCACGCCGCCGCCCTCGGTCTCGACCACGGTTCCTTCCATCGTCCTGCGGAGAACACCCGAAAGCCCGATGTGCCGCAGATGGGCCCGGATGCTCGCAATGCCGAATGGAATGATGGTGGCCGACAGCAGGGCCTTGCTTCCCAGCTTGGTGGTGTACCGGTCCTCGGTCGTCATGTAGACGCAGCGGGCCGAAACCTCAGCGACCAGACGCTGACGCGTGATTGCGCCATGGTGACCCTTGAGCATCTGCAGATGAGGATCCACCTCGGACGCTCCGTCGAACAGATAGTCCACCGCCTCCACTTCGGAGAAGGGCACGACGGTCAGGTGCAGGCTCTTGGCAAGGTCCAGAGTGACCGCGCTCGTGCAGACGCACTGAATCGAAAGCCCCTCGGCCGCCACGCGGGCGGCCAGAGCACGCGTGGCCCGGTCGGCCGTCAGGCCCGTGCCGAGTCCGACGATCATGTCTGACTCGATGTCCTGAACCGCCGCCCGCGCGAGTGCATCGTGTCCGTGCGTTGTAGTACTCATGGTGATCGCTTCCCGTGGCTGTCGTAGCCCTTGGTTGTCCGCCCTGGCCGGGGGCGGGCTTCTCCCGCACCGCCGGCATCCACACCGACTCAATCACTCGAACTTGATGCCCTGTGCCAGCGCCAGCTGCGTTCCGTAGTTGACGGTGCAGGTCTGCCGCCGCATGTAGGCCTTCCACGAATCCGAGCCCGACTCACGCCCGCCGCCGGTTTCCTTCTCGCCGCCGAATGCGCCGCCGATCTCAGCACCGCTGGTGCCGATGTTCACGTTCGCAATGCCGCAGTCACTGCCCGACGGAGCAAGGAACCGCTCCGCATGACGCAGACTGTCGGTGAAGATCGCCGAGCTCAGGCCCTGCGCCACCGAGTTGTTCATGGCGATGGCCTCGTCCACGTTCTTGCACGTGAAGACATAGAGAATCGGAGCAAACGTCTCGTCATCCGACACCTTGAGACGATTCGAGGCAGGAGCCCGAATGATCGTCGGCTGCACGAAGTTGCCGCCCAGACTGTGACGCGCGCCGCCGCAGACAAGCGTTCCGCCCTCGGCCTTCGCCTTCGCGATCGCATCGAGGAAGCCTTCCACCGCGCGATGATTGATCAACGGTCCCACCAGCGTGCCATCCGCCAGCGGATCGCCGATCCGGATCGACTCATACGCACGCTTCAGGCGTGCCACCACATCATCGACGATTGATTCATGAACGATCAGGCGACGCGTCGTCGTGCACCGTTGGCCCGCCGTTCCCACCGCAGCGAAGACCACCGCGGGAATCGTGAGCGAGAGATCAGCATTCTGATCGATGATCACCGCGTTATTGCCGCCAAGCTCCAGCAGGCACCGACCAAACCGACCTGCCACCACCTGGCCGACGGCCTTGCCCATGCGTGAAGAACCCGTCGCCGAAATCAACGGAAGCCGCGGATCAGCCGTCATCCGGTGACCCACCACATCGTCGGTGCCGATCACCAGCTGGAAGATGCCCGGGTGCCCCATTTTCGTCGCGACCCGCTCAGCAATCTGATTGCTGGCAATCGCCGTCAGCGGAGCGAGCAGGCTGGGCTTCCACACCGTGGTATCGCCGCAGACCGCCGCGAGCATCGCATTCCACGCCCACACCGCATTGGGGAAGTTGAACGCGGAAATCACGCCAATGGGACCCAGGGGCAGCCACTGCTCAAACATCCGGTGGCTGGGACGCTCGCTGGGCATCGTCAGGCCATAGCACTGACGCGAAAGGCCGACCGCAAAGTCAGCGATGTCGATCGTCTCCTGCACCTCGCCAAGACCCTCCTGGCGAATCTTGCCCACTTCCATGCTCACCAGCGCACCCAGCGCATTCTTGTGGCGGCGGAACTCCTCACCGATCGCCCGCACCACCAGCCCGCGCTCCGGGGCCGGCACGGTGCGCCACTTGGTGAACGCGGCAGACGCCGCCGCCACCGCCGCGTCGTAGCTCTCCGCCGTATCCAGCGTCACACCAGCAATCGGCTTGCCGGTCGACGGATTGTGCACGACCACGCCTCCCTTTGCCTGGGCCTCAGCCGCAGCAATGACGCGTGGATGGTTCGAAAGTCCAAGTTCGCTCAAAATCGGGTCGTTCATGCGACCCAAGGTTAGGAACCGTCCGAACCCCGCACCGCCCGCCCACAACGTCCGTCCAGAATCCGTACAGCATTCCATCCGCCGCGGGCCCATCGACCCGTCGCAGCCCTTACCCTTCCTTCCACATGCTCTGGCAACCTTCCATCCCCGAGAAGTACCACCAGATGAGCCCATCCGACCTCCACGGCGCCATCACCCGCCGCCGCGAGGAACTGGGCGATCAACTGGTCATTCTGGGTCACCACTACCAGACCGATGAGGTCATCGCGCACGCCAATTTCACCGGAGATTCACTCAAACTCTCCCAGCTTGCCGCGCAGGTCGCAGCCTCGGGCAAGGTCAGGTATGTCATCTTCTGCGGCGTCCACTTCATGGCCGAAACCGCGGACATGCTCACGCCCGAAGACGTCGCCGTCATTCTTCCCGACCTCTCCGCCGGCTGCTCCATGGCCGACATGGCTGCATACGAAGACACGGTTGAGGCGTGGGACTCGATCTCGGCCGCACTCGCGGCACAGGGGTGGACCGGACGCATCATCCCCATCACCTACGTGAACTCCACCGCGGCGATCAAGGCCTTCGTGGGTGAACGCGGCGGCGCGTGCTGCACCAGTTCCAATGCCGCGGCTGTCTTCAAGTGGGCCATGGCTCAGGGCGCCCCCGGCCAGGATGTCAAGATCCTCTTCCTGCCCGATCAGCACCTGGGACGCAACACCGCCGCGGCGTACGGCATCGATGTCGCCACCCAGTCGTGCATCTACGACCCGGTCCTCACTCGAAAAGGGCATGACCTTGGCGGCGCAGCGCCCGAGGCACTGCTGGCCAGCCGCGTCATTCTCTGGGCAGGGCATTGTTCGGTGCACAAGCTCTTCCGACCCGAACACTGCACATCCATCCGAGCGCAGGACGCCGCCGCGGGAACAAAGACGCATGTGATCGTGCATCCGGAATGCTGCAAGGAAGTGGTAGATCTGGCCGACATGACGGGTTCCACCGAGTTCATCATCCAGACGATTGACAACGCCCCGCCAGGAACGCGATGGGCCGTGGGAACCGAAGTGCACCTGGTGAACCGCCTCGCGAATCGCGCCCGTGAACGAGGTGTTGAGGTGCGCATTCTCAGCGAATGCCAGTGCCTGTGCACCACGATGTACCGCATCGACCAGCCTCACCTGCTCTGGGTGCTCGATGGGCTCGCGTCGGAATCGCGCAAGCGGATTCCCAATCAGATCAAGGTCCTTCCCGCAGTTCGGGAACTGGCGCTGCTCGCGCTGGATCGGATGCTCAAACTCTCCGTCAAGGCAAAGGTTGCCGCCGAGTGAACAAGATCGACGCGGCGCCCATACAGAACTGAGTCATGAACACCATGTCACTTCGCTCTCGTCGCGTTTCCTCGTCACTCGCATGTCTGCTCGCCGCCGCGGCTCTGGGCACACTCAGTGTCGGCGCAATCGCCCAGGACAAGGCACCGGC
>JBILUL010000310.1:0-2685 GCA_044371005.1 Phycisphaerales bacterium
CCAGGGCAACGGTGCCGGGTTGACCGCGCTGAACGCATCGAACATCCTCAGCGGCACACTCACTGATGCGAGGCTCTCCTCCAATGTCGCACTGCGGAGCGCGAATCAGACCTTCAGCGGGTCCAACACCTTCACCGGTGCCAACCTCTTCAACAACACGAACAACACCTACCTGGGCAACGGTGCTGGCCTGGGCGCGCTGAACGCATCGAACATCGCGAGCGGCATGCTCTCCGATGCGAGGCTCTCCTCCAACGTCGCAATGCGGAACGCGAATCAGACCTTCACCGGTTCCAACACCTTCTCGGCGATCACCTCCTTCAACGATCGCATCGGCGTCGGCACGACCCCTTCGAGCGAGTTTCGCATGCATCTTTCGGGCGGCACCGGTCAGTGGAAGGGCGGCATCGCCGCGAGCGGTGCTTCGTATGCGGTTGTCATGGGCGAGCTGGGCGGGCGGGCCACGATCGGCTCGAACAATGCCGCGATTACTAGCTGGCAGGATCTCATGATCAACCCCTTCGGCAAGGTGCTGGTGGGAGGAGGCGCGCAGGCACCCACGGGTGCCACGCTCCAGGTTGGTTCGGGCACCCCCGCGTCGCTCGGGGCGGCGAGCGGGTTCTTCGCCATTGGCGCCACCGGCGGCGCGAACCTCGTCTTCGATAGCGGCGGAATCCTCGCTCGCACCGCGGCAGGCACCGCCGCCCCGCTCCGGCTCAACGCCACCGGCGGCAACGTCGTTGTTCCCGCCATTGAGTTCAGTGACGGCACGGTGTTGACTTCCGCCGCGTCAATCCGCCCAGTTCCGATTGTTCTTCATGCCACGACCAGTTACAATTATGTTGTCCCGGCGGGAGGCAGCTTTGACCTTCCGCTCAGCGCGCCGGGCGCACAGCCTGGGATGGGGGTGATGGTCAACCCCACGACAGCGTTGCCCGATGCGAAAAACTTCATTGGGTACACGCGAATCAACGGGCCTGGCGCGGTCGTGGTCAAGCTCATGAACCAGGACAACAGCGACACCGCGTACGTCTCTCGCGCATGGACCATCACGCTCTTCCCGAACTGAACGTGGGGGCATTCAAATCCCGCGGCGGACGGGCGTGGCACTCATTTGGGCTTTCGCGGCTGACAGCCTCCAGGAGCAGCTGGGAGCCCTCATCGCAGAGTTCCTTAAAAAGTGTCCAAACTCGCGACGGTTGAGCACGTGGAGGCTCTGGCAAACGAACAATGCGCCACAGCCAGGACCGCGTACTCCGGAGCCTCCATGACCCCGATCCAGCAACTCGAACGTGAAATTGCAGACAAGATCGCCGCGCTCAACGAACTCCGCAAGGCCGCGCCCCCGATCCCAGTTCCCGAATACATCTTCGAGACCGACTCTGGTCCCGCCACGCTCCGATCCCTCTTTGGCGACAAGACCACACTCTTTGCCATCCACAACATGGGCCAGGGCTGCCGCTACTGCACCCTCTGGGCCGATGGATTCACCGGCCTTGTCACGCACCTCGAAAGCCAGTACGCCTTCGTGCTCCTCTCGAAAGACCCGCCGCTCACCCAGCGGGCCTTCGCCCTCTCCCGCGGCTGGAACTTCCGCATGGCCTCACACCGCGGCGGCCCGTACATCCGTGAACAGACCGTCATGCCCGGGAAGGACAACGCGCCCGGCATGGTCTGCTACGAACGCCGCGGCGACGCCATTTTCCGCAAGAACGCAGTCCCCTTCGGCCCCGGCGACCTCTACTCCCCCCTCTGGCACATGCTCTCCCTTGCCGGTCATGGGACCAGCGACTTTGTTCCGCAGTTCGCCTATTGGCAGCGCCCCCAGCAACTCGATGATGGCGGCAAGGGCGTCCGGGGCTGATGCGCGCGTGATCCACATCCTCTCAAATGGGTGTCGCAGCCCCATGGATCCGAGGGTCGCCTCCTACGGTACACCATGACGCTTGAGGAGTTCAGCTTCCGACCTATCTTAAGGCTCAAGCACATTCCGATCCTCTGCCTGGGTTCGCTCGCCGTCATGGCGATCTGGCCGCTGCTTGGGACCCTGATGCTGCGTTCCTCGTTCGAGCAACCTACGGACGCGTTCTTCTTCTTCGGCGGCCTCACGCTCTTTCCGCTCATGATCCTCGCGATCTTCGGATCATTCTCGGAACAAGTGCACATCACGATCATCCTGCTCGTTTGGCTGGCCGCCGTTGTGGTTCCCGTCGTGTGGTATCGTCGATCAATCAATTCGTGGAGGGCAATCGGCAGATTGCTCGGAGCGCAGTCGGCGTTTTCACTGGGTCAGGCCGTGATGGGCGCACTGCTCATGCTGGGCAGGAGTGTCTGACGATTCGTCGCCATCCCGAAGCAAGAACCCAAGTGACGGTGACGGGGGCGCACGTACTCCGGTACTCCCGGGATCGAAACGCACGCGATGGCACGCAGTTGCAGCCGGCCAGTCAACTGCTCCCCGGTGGCATGGGCACGCATCGAACCACTCATCGCTGCGATGCAAAGGCGGAGTGTGACGCATTTCCAGCCTCTTCAGGCCTCGCCAGGTTCGTATCATCGCATCATGCGAGCGCGACGCAGTGCCATGCAGTTCATGAAGTGGGGTGGGCCAATCGTCGCGTTGACGCTGAGTGTCGCGTGGTGGCGGAGCGGCACAACGTGGATGACCCATGTGGGTCCAGGAGA
>JBILUL010000174.1:0-9966 GCA_044371005.1 Phycisphaerales bacterium
GGGCGCATCGTGTTCGCGATGATCGAAGCCAAGCAGCTCCGCAAGACCGAGCAGGATCGCTTCGAGGACTTCCAGGGCGTCTTCCAGTTTGATGATGCCTTCGGTGACCTGACGGTGTCGCGCTGAGCATTGAAGTGCATTGACCAATCGAGCAATCATGATGCACCCGGGCACCGCTGCTCGGGTGTTTTGTTGATGGAGGCAGTCGGGGCGTTCATTCTGTGGTGATGCGAGCGAGCGCGGTCACGGGCTTCTCAACCCCCAGAGGCCTGAGCGGTCACGAATCTGTCGCAATTCGAAGAGGGCTAGAGACATCATCGGAAATCCACAATGAAGCCGATCGATTCTGTCGGTGTGCCGGGTGTCGGTGTTGAAGCCGTTCGATTCGGCATGTCAAGGAGCCAGGTGCGGCAACACATGGGTGAGCCCCGATGCTCGTTCAGTCGTGTGCGTGGAGCATCCCAGACAGACGCGTGGCATGAGGGGTGTTTGTACGTTGAGTATGATGAAAGCGACTGTTGCTGTGCGATTGGTGTGAACCAGCCGTGTGGAATGGTGGTGCGAGGCGTCAATGTGAGCCGGCTATCTCCGAAGGACGCGATTGGGTGGATTCAATCGATCGACCCGGGAGCATCAGAAGACGCCGATGGCATCACATCGGTGATGCTCGGTTTGTCGCTTTGGATAACCGTGAGCCAGTCGAACGTTGATACTGACATCTGTGCGATCGAGTCCGTCCTGGTGTTTTCTTCTGAATATGGAACTAGCCCGTAATTGCAAAATGGAGAATACTTGAGAGCATGACCAGTCCGGTGCGGAGCCGGAGCGGTGCGGGAACTGCAATCACACCGTGCCGGTTGCTCGGGCCGGCGGATCATGAGTTGCGTGTACTCGTTGGATGGGCATCAGTTGAACCCATTGGAAGCAGAACGCATGCTCATGATGGCGAGTGAGAATGCAGCTTGGTCGCGATCTGGGCGGGCTACGCACCCGAGCAATGGTTCCAGGGAATCCTGTCCCGGCCCGCTGAACGGGAGTTCCGGTTGCGACGAAGAGTTGGCCACTCACGTCGAATCGCATGACTCCTGAATCGATTGCCACTTACGGTTCAACGGGCTTCTTCTGCATGCGCAGGCCGGCGGGTTGTTCGAGTACATCGATCGGTTCTACAGTGGTCAAAGTCCAGATTCGACACTCGCCGCTCGCGAGTCCAAGGCGGCTCGAGTCGGGTTGCAGGCGGTGATGGTCTTCCCGCAATGATTGGGAATGGAAGGAGAATCCATGCCGTACTCGTGGTTTCGGAACTTGATCGAGCGGGTAGCGACTCCCAAGTTCTTCGTTCATGGAAGACGCGAAGGTGGCCTGGAAGAGGCTTGGAAATTGCTTGCAGCCCGAAATGGTGTTCGCACCTACCGAGAGTTCATGAGCGAGTTCGGGGGTGTGCAATTGTTTCGCAACAGCAGGTCGTATCGCATGGAGGTGTACTCGTCGCCGCGTGGCCTGCTTCACGACACGCTAGGTCCGATGTGGTGGGTGGGAAGATATGAGGCATCACGCGTGTGCATCGCGGATCATGAGACCGGCGGGGCAGCGGAAGCAAACGTTTGGGAATGGAACATCGCGCACAGGTGGAAGCAGACGTCCATGGTGTTCGCTGAGTGGCTTGAATTGAAATGCATGAGAGCGAGGAAGAAGTACACGAAGCTGGAGTGGTCAGCGATTGAACGTGGGCCGCGGCCGTTCAACACACAGGAGCAGGCGATTGCGATCGCGAGAGCACAGTATTCCTGGCGCGTGGCGGGGGTTGATGAAGACGAGTGCGTTCTCGTGAGCGTATCGAACAGATCAAAGCTGGTACTTGCGTATCTCTCGGTGAAACTTACCGGAAAACTGCTTGCACGCGATGAACTGCTGGAGGGTGGAACTGTGATTCCAACGAGCCACATCGCACCCGGACAGACGGATGTGGTCCCAGTGTCTTGCTATCAGTCGCTCGTGGACCCGCGTACGGTGGCGCTCTACGACATCCCACCGCTTGGCCCAGAGGATCGGGACATCCTTTGGGAGTTTCGCGCATGATGCGGTCTCGGTCGGGCTGATCGCGACGAACGTCGGAGAAGCCGTTCGATCAGCTCTCGGCGCGAAGCATGGAACGATAGAATCTCTTCAGCGCATTCTGGGTTTGGCGAGGTGTGTGACTGGCTGGTGTGGCCATGGCGTACAGGGAGTGACGTAATGAGGGAGATTGAGGCTGTTCATGGTGAGCGATTTCCGCGACTTTTCAGTCGAATCGGGCTTCCGATCTCGGCTCTGGGTACACGTTGCCGAGATCTCAACGATGCTCGAGAACGGCTGCTTTGTGAGTACTTTGACTATGCCTGCAATGAGGCGAAGAACGAACTCTACTTGTGGGGGGCTGAGCACGGCTACGGCCAGGACTTGGAGGAACGTCAGCAGTTCAAAGTGGCTGGAGATGCGTGTGAAGGGGCCATCAGCGCGCTGACCTGCCGACTTCAAGATGCCGGATTCGACGAGGCATGTCAGCAGAAGCTCGCACTGAGTACGAGCGTCTTCATGTTGTTAGCCATGCTCGAGCGTCGCTGGAAGATGCGGGCAGATGACCGCATCTTCAGTCCGATAGATGCGGTCCTCGCCAAAGGCCATATCGTCTGCGGGTGGGTGGACGGGTTGTACCCTGAAGGCGAGTGGATGGTCTGGTGAGCGGTTGGAGAGTCGATGATGGATCACATCGATCAATGGTTGGTGGCGGCTGAGCCGTTGTTCTTCACACGGGTTGGCGAAGATCTGATGGAGGATTTCAGCGAGTGCGGGCTTGACAGGGATGTCTTCAGCGATTGGTATCAGTACCGAGTTCCTGGAGATGCGATCGAAGAGGCCCATCGCAGGCAGTTTCTCGAAACCATGAATGAAGTCGTTGAACTCCTCCTCGAGCGGGTGAGAGCGATTTCAGTCGATCGAGCAGAGGCCGAACAAGCGGTCTGCCGACGAGAGCTCGCGGCATGCATGCGGAGGCTCGAGCAGTGCATCCCGCGGCTCGAGGCAGAGGGCCTGGTCGAGAACTGGGCGGCTTGGAACACCAAGCTCGTCCGAGTTGCAGCGAACATCGTCGTCTTCGCCCGGCTCGAAGAGCGAGTCGGAATTCCCGACGGTGAGCGGATTTTTCGATGGCTCGGATGGATCATCGAACGCGGACATGTAATCTGCGGAGTGAGACGAAAGCGCGATCAGGGACTGTGTTGGATGGTGTGGTGAGAATCTGCGGCATGTCGAGCCAGATCAGCGTGGATCATCGCCCGTCCCGATCCTGCAACCCGCGGCCCATGACGAGCACGAGGTGAATGGTGAACTCACAGAACTTGAAGTTGTATTGTTCCTACGGACAGTTCATGATCTTCGATGACGTGGTTGAACTGCCAGGGTGTCTCTGGACGCAGCGACACTCGGATCAAGGATTTGCCCGCAGGCCATCAGCCGCGTGCTTTGCCACGCTGATTGAATCACGACTCGCCTCGCTGTGCATTCAGACTGGAGCGTTCACCCCACCTGCTCAAATGGATCGCGCGATTGCCGTTCCGTTCACCGTCGAATCCGGTCTGGTACACATCCAGGGGCCCGAGGAACTGGATGTCGCTCGGGATGTGGCACTCCAACCTGGGCACTATCGCCTGACCGCAGCACAGTCGCTCTCGGCGGCCGGTGAGCTCTCGATCGTTTTGTGCTTCGAGCATCTGATCAAGCCGAGCAGCGCAAGCACGATCCTCGTCGCTGATGCCGGGCTGAGTCCTTCGTATCCGCTCGAGGAAGCTTCGGAGGTTGCATGATTCGCTTGGGCGAAGACATGCCCTGCCGCGTTACGTTGATGCGCACTCAGCAATGATCTCGGCTTAGCCTGACCAAAGGCAGATGGGCCGGACCGAGTGCTGCACAAGTGATGTGCCTCCACCCCAGCGCCGCTCACGCCTCCACATGCAAGGACTCATACAGCCCGCACAGCGGCTTGAGCAGATCCGAAGCCCGCGCTCCATTTGCAAACGCCACGAACACCGATCCCGCACCGGGCATCAGCATCGCAATCACACGCGAACCCGGCAGGAAGCCCCCGTGCATCAGCGTGTCGGTTCGGCCCGGTACAGCCGCCGCGGCATCGCTCAAGTGCATCCCCAGCGTGAACCCCCGCGGCGAACGCGGCGTCATCGCCTCCGCGTCACGCCGCGGCACGTGCGTGAAGGCGTTCGACAGTTCCTCCGGGAGCAACACACTCGGGTCATCCCCAACACGCGCGGCCGCTCTCAGCATCGTTGCGATGCTTGCGCAATCTGAGATCAGTCCGGATGAAGCCAGGCAAGGCGAATAGTGGGAGGGCAGCACCTTCCCCGATGCATCATGCTCCCGAGCGTGCGGCGTTGCGTCCACAGAGCCGAAGAACGGCTCTGCGAGCGAAAGTGGTTCAAAGAGATGCATCCGCGCCAGCATTGCCCATGAGCGGTTCAGTCTGGCTTCGAGCGCCGCTTGAAGCAGTGCATACCCCATGCCGCTGTAGGTCTGTGGCGCTGGTCGTTCCAGGAACGTCAGCAGCGGCGGCGAGACTCGATTCGGACTGCTCAAGAGATCCAGAAGCGATGGGCTCGCGGCAGGCCGATCAAAGTAAGGAGCATTGCGTGCGCCAAGACCCGCACTGTGCGAGAGCAGGCGGTACGGGGTCAGCAGCGGCAGGTGCGATGCAGGGATTGCACTCCGGATTGGGCCAAGCCACCCCGCGATGGGTTCGTGAAGGTCAATCAGGCCCGCCGCGGCGAGGCGAAGCGTCACCAACGCTGAAATCGGCTTCGACAGCGAGGCCGCGATGAACTGCGTTGCTTCCATCATCCGCACACCCGTCGACTGATCCGCCACGCCCATCGCCAGTGTCACCAACGGCCGCCCATGGAACCCGAAGGCACACTGCAGGCCGGGAATCCGCAGCGAAGCCATGATGCCCGGCGAGGTGCGAGTGATCGCCTCCTGCATGCGAAGCTCGGCAAGCCGCGGGTGAAGCGAACAGAGGTGATTGACACACACCGCCCCCGCGGCACGGATCGCCCCCATCGGCGAACGCCCTGTGGGCCCCGGCGAAGTTGGTGCGGGTTCTTCATTCATCGCGACGTTCATCGCGGCATGCCGGAACTGGCCGCCGCGTGTGGCTCCTGAGGCCAAACGGCCTCAGCGAATCTTCATTGCATCACAGCACGCTCAGAACGCCGTGCGAGTGAGTACCTGAACAATCGCCGCGGCATACAGCCCCGCGAGCAAGTCATCGATCAGAATACCAAGCCCACCCGGAATCGCTTGAAGCTGGCGAGCGGGCCAAGGCTTGATGATGTCACAGATCCGAAACGCCAGAAACGCGGCGAGCAGCGTCAGACCGGCATGCCAGGGCGAATCCCAGGCAACCGCGGGCAATAGCATCAAAGACAGCGTCTGGCCTGCGGTTTCATCCGCCACCGCATTGCTGGGATCCTTCTTGCCGTAATAGGCCTCCGCGGCAGACCCCTGCAGAATGCACGCGGCACTGAAGACCACGAGCAACGCGATCTGGACGCCGTGAAACAACCACGGAGACTGCGTGGGGCCATGGCCGGCCACCCAGAGACCCGCGGCGATGATGACTGGCGGCAGGGAGCCCCAGGTGCCAGAGGCTGGGCGCATGCCGCCTAGCCCGAAGACGGTGATCCAGCGTGGGCCGTGAGAAGCTCGCATGGGCGTTCAGGTTCCCTTGGCGGCCCTGAGTGCCGCGGTGACGTAGGGGATGCCGCTGATGACCGTGATGAAGACGGTGATCCATACGGAGATATCAATCAGCCAGCGGCCCCAGGTGTTGGGGGCGATGGAAGTAATGCCCAGAATGCAGAGGATGAGCGGGATGACCCCGGCCTGCACGATCATTTTGGCCTTGCCCGACCACTGAGCCGAGAAATCGACCCCCGATTGCTCCATGACGGAGCGGATGGATGTCACCAGCAGCTCGCGGCTGAGCATCACGACGACCATCCAGGAAGTGACTCCGGAGACCTGAAGGGAGGTGCCATCCACCAGATCGGCCCCGAACGTCGGGCCGGCGAGCATGATGAAGGCACCGATCACCAGAAGTTTGTCAGCAAAAGGGTCCATGACCCGGCCAAACTTGGAAACAGTCTTCCAGCGCCGGGCGAGGGGGCCGTCGATGGCGTCGGTCAGGGCGGCCAGACCAAACAAAGCCGCGGCGATGAGGTATGGCCAGACGGGATGCCGCGGCGAGACGACCAGTTGTGCGGCGGGGTACTTCCACACCGAAAGGAGCACGAAAAAGGCTGTGGCAATGACGATTCGTGACCCGGTCAGCGCGTTGGGAACCCAGCGACGATAGTCGGTGGGGGTGGTGTCGGCAGGTGGGGAGATGGCCTCGGGAAGTGACAAGAGGCCGATGATAGCCGCGGCGGGTTGGGTCGCTTTGGGTCTGGTCGGGGGCGTGGGGCAAACGCATTCTGCAAGTCAGGCCGCTTCAGTTCTGAGTGGAAGTGCCGCGTTTGCGGGGTCGGGGAATCAGAAAGAAAGGCAAATTTCAGAGCTCAGAATTTCAGAGGGTGGAAGGTTGCCGTTGGGCGTGGAAACGGACATCTTGGCGACTGGTCGAGTGCTGGTTGATGTTCGGGGGGTTAGGCATTTGGGCCTGAACTTTGCCCGTTCGCACCGCCTCCCACGCGGGAAGCCGATCGGACGTGCGAGCGTGTGGAAGAGGTGGACGGGGAGCACGCCCTAGCACTGGTCGGGGGGCGTCATGGGTGCCATATTGCGAACACCAAGTCCGTGCGCGGGTTGAACCGGGCCCGGCGTGGATCTACCCTGCTCCTGATAACGGGGCATTCGCGCTCCGTGGGTAGCTTTTTCTCAGGGTGGCGATTTGGATCAGATCATCAACCCCTATATCTTGTATGGCCTGTGCGTATTGGGAGCACTGGGTGTGTGTCTGGCGCTGCCGCGCCGGGGCATCAGCCCGCAGGTCATTGGCGCATTGATCGCGGCACTTGCGGGAGGTCTCGGGCTGGTAGCCCTTGGGGCCAAAAACCCGCAGGCGTTGCCCAATGTCTACTTCTACATCTTCTCGCTGGTTGCGTTGGGAGCCGCGTTGCGGGTCATCACGCATCCGCGACCGGTGTACGGCGCGCTGTATTTCGTGCTGACGGTCATTGCAACCGCGGGGTTGTTCTTGATTCTCAGTGCTGAATTCATGGCTTTTGCGCTCGTCATCGTGTACGCAGGCGCGATCCTCATCACCTACCTGTTCGTGATCATGCTCGCGACTCAGGCGCCTCAGGAAGGCGAAGTAGAGGTGCTGACCGAATACGACACCGCGGCTCGCGAGCCGGTGGGTGCCGCGGTCGTGGGCTTCCTCCTCCTGGCAATCCTGACGACGCTCATGTTCAAGGGTCTCCCCGAGCTGACCAAGCCCGGCGCTCAGGAACCCAATGCACTGCTGACGCAGATGCCCCGCAAGGTGGAGCGCTCGCTCCGCGAGAGCGGCACCATCACGGCAGACATGTCGCTCAAGACCGATGCCAAGGGCAACGCGATCATCGATTTCAAGGCCAATACCGTGGCCGTGCAGGATGCCTCAGGTGTCGAAAAGCAGGTCCAGGTTCCCGATCGGCTCAAGATCACCAATCCGGACCGGCTTGGCTTCAATCTGTTGCGGGATCACCCCGGGACGATTGAGATTGCCGGCGTGATTCTGCTGATGGCGATGCTGGGTGCTGTGGTGCTCAGCCGCAAGCAGGTGCAGATCGACGAGGAAGCCAAGATGAATCAGTCGCGGTCCCTCGCGGCATCGCTGGCCAAGTCGAAGATCGACAACCGCGTCAGCGAAGGTGGAGGTGTCTCATGATGCAGCTTCAGACGATTGATGCTGGGGCCTCCCTGATGCAGGCGATGCTCGGTCAGACGGGCTTTCCGGTCCCGATGGCTGAGGCGACGCTGGCGCACTACCTGACGGTCTCGGTGCTGATGTTCGTCATTGGGCTGATCGGCTTCCTGACGCGTCGGAACCTGATCATCATGTTCCTGTGCACGGAACTCATGTTCCAGGCCGCGGGCATCGCCTTGGTGGCGTTTGGTCGATTCCACTTGGATTTCACAGGTCAGACTTTTGTGATCTTCGTGCTGACGGTCGCCGCGGCGGAAGCCTCGATGGCCTTGGCGCTCATCGTGCTGCTCTTCCGTCGCAAGGAATCGCTCAGCGCGGAAGATTGGCAGGAACTCAAGGGCTGATCCCCTTTTCCCTCTTCGGACAAGGAACGGCGAAGTTGATGCACGCTACCAGTATTCTCAGCACGTTGTCGGCTCTGCTGCCTCTGCAGCACGAAGCTGGCGCTGCGCACGCCGCCGCGGCTGCCCCGATGATCGGGCAGGGGCCGGCGTCCGCGGCACTGATTCCCCTTCTTCCGCTCCTGAGCTTCGTGCTCTGCGCACTCTGTGCGGCCTTCAAGGTCCGCAGCAAGCTGCCGGCATGGATCACGGTGGTCTGCATCGGTGCCGCGTTCGGCATGACGGTCAGCACCTACATGGCCGTGGATTCCAGCGGCAAGGGCGGCGCGTTCATCACGCACCTCTTCGACTGGATCAACTACTCGTGGGGAACGGGCGCCGGTCAGCACTTCATCGCGGACTTCTCCTTCTACCTCGACACGCTCACCTGCCTGTGGATGCTCTTTGTCACGGGCCTTGCGACGCTGATTGCCCTCTACGCCAGTGAATACATGAGCCACGATGTGGGAGCGGGCTACTGCCGCTTCTTCGCGGCGTTCAGCCTCTTCGTCTTCTCGATGGCCTGCCTGGTCATGGGCGACAACTTCCTGGTCCTCTATCTGGGCTGGGAAGGCGTGGGTCTGTGTTCGTACCTGCTGATCGGGTACTTCTACAAGAAGCCCAGCGCGGTCGCCGCGGCGAAGAAGGCCTTCATCGTCAACCGCATCGGCGACCTCTTCCTCGCCCTTGGCATCATGCTCTGCTGGGTGCACTTTGGCACCGTTGAGTACAAGGAACTCTTCGCTCAGGTTCAGCCGTACATCGAGCTGGTCAAGAGCGGCGAGATCGACAAGATTCCGGCGATGGTGCAGTTGATTCCGATGCTCCTGATGGTGGGTGCATTCGGCAAGTCGGCCCAGTTGCCGCTGTATGTGTGGTTGCCTGACGCGATGGAAGGCCCGACGCCTGTGTCGGCCCTGATCCATGCCGCGACGATGGTGACGGCGGGCGTGTACCTCATCGCCCGCACCTACCCGCTCTTCCTGCTTTCTCCCGATGCGCTTCCGATCGTCGGCTGGGTGGGTGCGCTCACCGCACTGCTCGCCGCGACGATCGGCATGGCTCAGTTCGACATCAAGCGGATTATGGCCTATTCGACCGTGAGCCAGCTTGGGTACATGTTCTGCGGGTTGGCCGTGCTGTCCAGCACCGGTGCCGCGGCTCACGTCTTCACGCATGCGTTCTTCAAGGCGATGCTCTTCCTCTCATGCGGTGCCGTCATGCATGGCTTTGCCGGTCAGCTCGACCTGCGCAAGCTCTCGGGTGTGGCGTACATGAAGGGGTGGGGGATCGTCGGCCTCGCGATGTTTGTCGGCTGTCTGAACCTTGCCGGTTTCCCGGTGATCACCGCAGGCTACTGGTCCAAGGACATGATCTTGGGCGAGGCGTTTGCGAACCCGCACACGCACGCCATCGGCTGGATCCTCCTGCTTACTGCCGGGTTGACGTCCTATTACACGTTCCGTGTCTTCTTCCGGGTCTTCGTTGGTCCCAAGTACTACGAGCCGGGTGATGAGCTGCATGCACACGATGATCACGGGCATGGCGATCATGGGCATGGCGATCATGGGCACGGGCACGATGATCATGGGCACGGTCATGCACCCGCGGCGAAGCACGCTGATGCCG
>JBILUL010000311.1:0-2680 GCA_044371005.1 Phycisphaerales bacterium
GGCACATTGAGTGCGATGATGCCACCGAACGCCGCCACCGGATCGCCCGCGATGGCTTCATCCACGGCAACAAAGGCCGCCGACTTGCCCGCAGGCACGGTCACGACCATCGACGCGCCGCACGGGTTGGTGTGCTTGACGCAGCAGGCCCCTGCCGCGGCGGGGTTCGTGCGCTTGAGTGCAATCACCAGCTCCAGCGCTGCCACCGCATCGTTGATGTTGTTGTAGCTGAGTTCCTTGCCATGCAGCTGCGTGGCATTCGACAGCGTGGGGCCCGTCGTGCCGCTCACCGAATACACCGCGGCATTCTGGTGCGGGTTCTCGCCGTAGCGAAGATCCTGCACCTTGACGCCTCGAAGGGCCAGCATGGTCGGGAAGCCGCCGTCGTTGAGCAGGTACGAGGCAATCGCTGCGTCGTACGCCGCGGTCAGTGCGAAGGCCTTCGCCGCGAGCTTCTGCTTGAGTTCCAGCGTGGTCGCGCCGCCATTGGCCTTCATCTCGGCCAGCACCTGCGGATAATCCGCCGGGTTGGTGACGACCGTGACATACGGGTGGTTCTTTGCTGCCGAGCGGATCATCGAAGGCCCGCCGATGTCGATGTTCTCGACGGCGTCCTCGCGCGTGCAGCCCGGACGAGCGACTGTCTTCTCGAACTCGTAGAGATTGACGCAGACCAGGTCGATGGCATCGATGCCGTGCGCCGTCATCGCCGCGGCGTGCTCGGGATGATCGCGCAGACCAAGCAGTCCACCGTGCACCTTGGGGTGCAGCGTCTTCACGCGGCCGTGCATGATCTCCGGGAAGCCGGTGACCTGTTCGATGCCGATGACGGGGATGCCCGCGTCAGCGAGGAGTTTGGCCGTGCCGCCGGTGGAGATGAGTTCAACTCCCGCCGCGGCGAGTCCTCTGGCGAACTCGACCAGTCCGGTCTTGTCGGTGACCGAGAGGAGTGCCTTGCGGATGGGACGGTTGGTGATGGTGGTGAGCGTGGGGGCGTGCAGTGACATGGGTGAGGTGATGCGGAATGGCCGCGGCGTTGCGGAGGAGCGATCAGGAGATGTTCAGCGTGGGCCGTACCGCGCCGCTGCGCATGGCGGCGAGCGTGACCTGGTTCTGCACCTGCTTGGTCATGTCGGTGAGTGCCGCGGTGAGGCGTTGGCCGGCGGGGTCGGTGCCGGTGAAGTTGGCGCTTGGGTTGCCGCTGTCGCTGTTGGCGCGGAGCGACATGGTGATGGGGATGGCGCCCAGGAAGGGCACGCCGAGGCGCTGGGCCATGGATTCAGCGCCGCCGCGGCCGAAGATGTCGTAGACCTTGCCATCATCGCCGACGAAGTAACTCATGTTCTCGACGACGCCGAGTACTTCGACGCCAAGCTGCTTGAACATGCGAGCGGCGCGGATGGCATCGTCCTGCGCGACCTTCTGGGGTGTGCAGACGACGACGGCGCCGCTCAGGTGCATCATCTGGGCCATGGTGAGCGCGACATCGCCGGTGCCCGGGGGCAGGTCGATGATCAGGAAGTCGAGTGTGCCCCAGTTGGTCTGCTCGGAGAGCTGCTTGAAGGCGCCGTGGGCCATGGGCCCGCGCCAAATCAGGGGTTGATCGGGGGCGACGAGCTTGCCCATGGTCATCGCCTTGATGCCGTGGGTCATGAAGGGTTCGAGCATCTTGTCGCGCACGATGGCATCAAGACCATCGAGCCCGAGCATGGTGGGCATGCTGGGGCCGTAGATGTCGGCATCCAGAAGACCGACGGCATACCCCTGGCGGGCGAGTCCGACGGCGAGGTTGAGGGCCACGGTGCTCTTGCCCACGCCGCCCTTGCCCGCGCCCACGGCGATGATCTTGGAGACGCCCGGCATGGCCTGCGCCTTGTCCTGCGGAGTCGCCGCGGCGGACCGAAGGCCCGGAATCGGCTCATGCCCGCCACCGCCACTGGCCTGCTGCTTGGCGGCCTGGGGTGAGGCTGTGGAACCGGCCGGTGGGGGGTTCATCGAGCCGTACTTGAACTGTTTGAGCACGGTGCCGGCGTGGTCGACGAACTCGACGATGAAGGAGTCGAGTTTGGTCGAAAGGGCCGCCGCGGCGTGTTCAACGGCCGTTCGTGCACCCACCGCGACCTGTTCGAGATCTCCGTGCGATGCACCCGGGCGCCATTGGAGGCGCACGCTGGCGTAGGTATCGCACGCGCTGACCCACAGAACGTGGTCGCCGGTGATGAGAGAGGTGCCGCTTGCCGCGCCGGGCACTTGGGCCAGGGCTTGCTTGACCACGTCCTTGGTAATGCTCATAGGGGACCCAGAAGGTAGGCCTTGGCCGGTTGAATGCGGGCCGCCGACCCGCCCGGCTGGAGCCCAAGGCATCCTTCCGAAAGCCGAACAGGTTCAGGAGGGGTCGCCCGTGGTAAAACTGGATTGGAGTCTTATGGCACAGGGTCCGTACCATCGCGTCTCATTCGAGCGTATAGAGGGTGTGCGAGGGTCGCCCGGGTTTCATGGGTGGTCGTTGTCGGCACCGAAGGTGGCAATCAAGGATCTGCAATGAACAAGCATCTGACTGGTCTGTTTCCCCGCTTCTGTGCTGCAGCATTGGTGCTCAGTGTCGGGTTGGCGACGCAGGTTCGCGCCGATGACATCAAGCGAGAGGGCGAAGGTGCCCGCCGCACCGCGCTCAATGCGA
>JBILUL010000175.1:0-9960 GCA_044371005.1 Phycisphaerales bacterium
GTCGTCGCACCCCAGTTCCAGCGGGCAGTACATCATGGCGAAGTACGAGAGATTCGTGGAGAAGTCCGCGATCAGGTCCGCCGGGAAGACCGAGTTGGGATAGAGCATGAGCCCGGAGAATCCAGCGGGCGAGAGCCCGACGCTTCCGACAGGCTGCACCGAGTAGCTGCCACCGGTGCCGGTGAAGATCACACCAACACCGTTGTTGGAGAGGGATGCGGGCAGCGATGTGTGCACATTGGCATCATCGAAGGTGAACATCGCACCCAGCGGGTCGGTGGCAAAGTGCGCCACCAGCGACATGTTCGCCACAGGCGTGAAGGTGTAGCTTGCCTCATTGCTCACAAGCGTGCCGTAGTTGTACCAGCCATCGAAGACGAAGGCAGGGTTGGCAACCGCATCGACGGTGATCTCTGTTCCGGCATTGAAGATGCCACCGCCGCTGACGGTGCCAGCGAAGGTCGGAAGTGCTCCCACCGTGATGGTGGACGCGGGCACAAAGTTGGCAACCAGCGTGCGATTGGTGGTGGCGGTGAAGCTGTAGCGAGGATTCGTGCTCACCTGCGAGCCACTCTGCGTCCAGTTCACGAAACCCCAGCCCGTGTTGGCTGTGGCCTGCAGCAGTGCCGTGGAGTTGATCGGATACGACCCCGCGCCGGTGATGGTGCCTGCGCCCGCAGGCGAAGCACTCGCGGCAATCGACACCGTGGTGGCATCGGAACGCCAGATGGAGAAGGCCAGATCACCCGAGAAGTTCTGATAGTTGCCGCCCGTGGTCTTGTTGAAGTAGGAGCTGTTGCCACCAGTCGAGTTGCACAGGCCCCAGTCGGGCGGCCAGTAATAGGTTGGCGTGACGCCCTGCGAAGCCTCGATCTGCACCCAGTACTTCACACCAGCCGCGGCTTGGAAAGGCGTCGACAGCGTATACGCGTAGTCATACATGATGACACCGCCGAACGTGCCCACCGCGGTTTCACCCGCGTTCCCAGAGATGTTGAAGCGCGCGAGCCGTCCACCCGTTCCCACATCGGGCTGCCATCCGCCCGCGATGGAGCGGTAGATGGAAACCGTGAAGGCATAGACGGGAGCGCGGCCAGCGCCGGAGAGATAGTTGGTGTATCCGCCGCGCCAGCGGATCTGCGTGATGGCGGTGTCCGCCGCGAGGGTGAAGCTGTCGTAGGCGTACATGTCGCCATCAAGCCCATCGGGCGCATACCAGGATGACTTGTGAATCCCTCCCGCAGCACTGGGCGCCTGCTCAAACACGATATCGGCCCTTGCCATAGAGCAAAGCAAGGCAAGCAGGATCATCAGGAGATGCTTCATGGGATCTTTCCTTGTGCAGTGAACCGACACGACCATCATCAAGGATGGGAGCAGCGATGCACTGATACAGCAGCATACTCCGCGGCACATTTTCCGCCATCAGGCATGCCTGGAGTTCCCACAACTTGTTGCGGGGGAAACCCGCGCATTGGCGCGCTTTGGCGAGGGTTGGCGGAGGTTCCGAAACTCGCGCGAGCAAGCTGCTGTTCTTCAGGCCGACAGGCCTGGAAGCTCGTGGCCATGGGTGAAACGACCAACGCGATCACCACACAGCGTCAGAACCCAACGCGCTGTACAAACGCATGCGCCAAGACCCCGCTTCCCCTCACTCCTCTTGCCAAGCTGTCCCTGCTTTGTGTCTTGCATCCTGTCCATCCTGTCCATCCATGTTCCCTTCTCTGCAAAGACATGGAAACATGGATAGACAGGATGGACAGGATGAGGAAAGCGGAAGAGCAAGTGCCTTGAGAGAGAGCGGGCAAGCAGATTAAGTGCCTGATACGTGCAGTACGCAAGGCAATCTTCATCGCGGGCTCCATGTTCCTTCCGCCCTCGGCTCGCCTCTTCGTGAATCACATTCTCAGGCTCGTATGCCAACAAATCCCAGTGGGCCTGCGGCGGATTGGTGAAGGAGGTGAAAGCACTCGTGCGATGGCCCATTCTGCACACGCCGCGTGTGCAACCGTCGTATGTCGGGCCTGAGTGGGTTCCATCAACAAAACAAAACCGGGCCCGTCATCGACGGGCCCGGTTCGGATTGCTGATCAAACTCAATCGCGAACTCAATCTCACGCCGTCGGAGCCGGCGGCGGCACGATGCTGGCCACGTGCACATCCTTGAGCTGGTTGGCAGGAACAAAGCTGGGAGCCTTGGTCATGAGGTCCGCGCCCGTCTGCGTCTTGGGGAAGGCGATGACATCGCGGATGTTGTCGGTTCCCAGGAAGTTCATGACCAGGCGATCAAGGCCAAAGGCCACGCCTGCGTGCGGCGGTGCGCCGAACGAGAGTGCCTCGAGCAGGAAGCTGAACTTCTCCTTGGCCTGCTCGATGGAGAGGCCCAGAAGCTTGAAGACCTTGCTCTGCACGGTGCGATCGTGGATGCGCACCGAGCCGCCTGCGATCTCCTGACCGTTGAGGACGATGTCGTAGCCGGCGGACACAATGGACTCGATGAGGTCGTCATCGTTCTCATCGGCGTTCACGAAGGCCTGCATCTGATCGTCGCGCGGGCTGGTGAAGGGGTGGTGCATCGCGACCCACTTGCCGGTGTCCTTGTTCTTCTCGAACATGGGGAAATCGACCACCCACAGGAAGTTCCACGGGCCACCTTCCGCACCGGGCTTGGGCAGCATGCCCATGTCGCGGGCAACCTTCTGGCGCAGTTCGCCCATCACCTTGGTGGCGATGGAGTAGGTGTCTGCCGCGAAGAGGATGGTGTCACCGATCTGACCACCCATGAGCGCAAGGAACTCAGCCTTCTTGGGCTCGAGGAACTTGGCGATACCGGTATCGAGCTTGGGTGAACCATCTTCACCCTTGATGATCTTCACGACCGCGACGCCGCCGGCACCGAAGCCCTTGACGAACTCGGTGTACCCATCGGTGATCTTGCGGGTGAGCTTTTCCGCGCCGCCGGGGACGCGGATGGCCTTCACGACACCACGCTTGCTGTTGTACTGCGGACGATCCGCACCCTTCTCAAGTGCCGTCTTGAAGACACCAAACTCCACCGTCGCGGCGAACGCACTGATGTCCTTGATCTTGAGGTCGTAGCGCGTGTCGGGACGGTCGATGCCGTAATCCTCGAGCGCTTCGCGATAGCCCATGCGCTGGATCGAGGGCACATCGATTCCCACCATCTCCTTCCACAGGCGACGCACGAATCCTTCCATCATCTCCATCACCTGGTCGCGGCGGACAAACGCCATCTCCAAGTCGATCTGCGTGAACTCGGCCTGACGATCCGCACGCGGATCCTCATCGCGGAAGCAGCGGCAGATCTGCATGTACCGGTCACACCCGGCAATCATCAGAATCTGCTTGAAGAGCTGAGGGCTCTGGGGCAACCCGTAGAACGTCCCGGGCACATGGCGACTGGGCACGAGGAACTCACGCGCACCCTCGGGCGTGCTCTTGTAGAGAATCGGGGTCTCGATCTCGAGGAAGCCGTTCTCATCAAAGTACTTGCGCGTGACCTGATAGAGCTTGTGGCGCAGGGCCAGCACCTTCTGCATCGCCGGGCGACGCAGATCGATGTACCGGTAGTTCATCCGGTACTCCTCGGCGGGGAGCTTGCCCATGTCGTCGGGCAGGAAGGGCGGATTGTCGGTCTTGTTGAGGACCTCCAGCGAGTTCACGAAGACTTCCACCTTGCCGGTGGCAAGCTTGAGGTTCTCGCCGCCGCTGCGGACGCGCACGCGGCCTTCAACCGCGATCACATCCTCGTTGCGGAGCTTGGAGGCCGCTTCCATCATTTCAGGCGTGACGCCGCCATCGGAGTCGAAAACGAGCTGCGTGATACCGTACCGATCCCGAAGATCGATGAAAACGAGGTTGCCGTGGTCGCGGTAGGAGTTGACCCAGCCGTTGAGGCGGATGGTCTGACCGACATCGGATTCGCGGGCCTGGCCGCAGGTGTGCGTCCTGATAAGCATGGGGGTCCTTAGGGGGTTCGTGTTGAAGCGGCCAAGTATAGTGCGGGAAGAGGGAAGTGCCGGAGATCCCGGACCCATCCGCCAGCCCGGAGGGCTGTAAGTGAGTAGCCCGGGGTGAAGCACGGCTTTGCGTGCGCCACCCCGGGTCAGGAACGCCAGATTCCCCGCACCCCGCAAGGGGTGCAAGTTGGGGAACGTGGACGCGGTTGGTCTTCTGGCTGTCCGGTTCGGCGCGAACGATGACGCGGTGCGAGAAGGATCACATCGTCATGAACTCGTCTTGCACGCCTTCGGCGTGCGGTCCGTTTTTCGCGGTCTGTCATGGGGAGTGGGTCCGGCTCGTTCGTACCGACATGAACTGGCTACTGGGGCCCAGTTTGCTCGCTCCCGGCATCGTCACTGAGACGAAGCCGATGCTTTGCCTGCGCGAGAAGCAAAAGCAGGTCCTCCACCGGCATCTTCCATCGCTCAGGCTTGATGTCGCTGTTGGCAAACTCAATCATGCAGTTGCCGTCCAGCTTCTCGTCTGACACAATGAACAACATGTCGCACGGGTCGGTTTCCACCCAGGCAACACACTGCTCATAGTCCACAGGTGATGCGAGATAGACCCGGCAATCGGATGCCCTGATTACGATGCGTTGGTCGCTCATCTTGGATCCTTGTTGTTGAGGGGGATCACTTCGCTCGCCAAGCATTCACGAGATGTCGGTCCCTCCGTTCCGGCCTAACCAACGGGCCCCCTTCAGGGGCCCATCGATGCTGGCGGCCCATACAGGCAGCTGCGCAGCGAAGCACTGCTTGCAGCCGGCTAATGAACGCGGTGCCGTCGGCACCAAGACGCGGTGCGGGACAATTCTTGGCTTCACTTCTCGCACAACTTCCGGCGCAATTCGGCTGGAACTTCAGGGCAAGCCGCCGCATGTTCACCGCTGACTCAAATGCTCCGTGAAGAAAGACATGATCCGCTGCTGCAGGCGATTCACCGTCTGCGGCTCGGCCACCACATGCGTGAAGCCCGCCAGAGGCAGGAACTCAAAGTGACGGCCGTTGCGGAAGAGTTCGCGCGCCATCTTGAGGCTGTGCACGAAGTACACATTGTCATCGGCGGTTCCGTGCACGATGAGCAGGGGCACGGTGAGGTCCTTGCAGTAGGTCAGCACGTTCGAAGCCTTGTAGCCTTCGACATTCTCGCTGGGCATGCCCATGAAGCGTTCGGTGTAGTGCGTGTCGTAATCCTGGAAGTCGCAGACGGGCGCACCGGCCACACCGGCATGGAAGACCTTGGGCATGCGCATCGTCGCCATCGCGGAGAAGTACCCACCAAAGCTCCAGCCAGTCATGCCGACGCGCTTCAGGTCCATCTCCGGATAGCGAGAACCCAGCAGGGAAAGCGCCTGGGCCTGATCGGCCAGCGGGAGATCAATCAGATTCAGGTGTATCGCACGTTCCCACGCACGCCCGCGGCGGGGCGTGCCGCGGCCATCGATGCTCACCACGATGAACCCATGATCAGCATACCACTGCTGCAGCAGATAGCTCATCGGCGTGTCATTCACCGTGTTCGAACCCGGACCACCATACACCGACACGATGACAGGATACTTGCGGCCCTTTTCAAAGTTCCGCGGCCGCACAATCGCGGCATAGAAGTTCCGCTCCTGCCCCACCAGATTGCCCACCCGCGTCATCTCGAGATTGGGCACAAACGGAGGCTGCTCGGCCTTGCTGGCAATCTCCCCCACCACCGACGTATCACTGCGCTTGACCGTCCAGGTGAGCTTGCCCGACGCAAGGTTCGAGGATTCCAGACGCGTTTCGAAGTTCTCGCTGAACGTCACCGAGTTGCTGCCGGGCGCATCAGCGATCATCACCGGTTCACTTCCACCCTTGAGCGACACGCGTGCCACCTGCGTGCGCGTGGGCGTCGTCGCCGCGGAGATGAAGGCCGCGCCGTTGACATTGTCGAGCGCCACCAGATCGAGCATCGGAAAGCCCGGAGGCGTGAGCACTTTGTTGAGGGATCCATCACGATTGCGCAGCTCAAGTCGCGCAAAGTCGCTGCCGGGCTTGGCGCCCTCGGAGTTCTCGTTCACCCACAGGAAGCCGCTGCCATCTTCGAGCCACTTGGGGCAGCTTTCGTGGATGTTGATCCATGCGGGGTCGCGATCGGTGAGCAGTGCCGTCGTCGCGCCGGTCTTCTCATCGACGGCCATGAGCACCTGTTCGGTCTGAGCGCGATTCTGCACCAGCACCGTGAGGGGCGCGTTCTTGGTCCAGTTAACGGTGGCGACGTAGGGGTACTTCTCGCGGTCCCACTGCACCCAGACGATGGGACCACCGGCGACGCTCGTGATCGCGAGCTTCACATCGGCGTTCTTCGTGCCGGTGCGCGGGTAGGGCCAGGTTTCCGGGGTCTTGGCGGGGTCGGCCGGATCGGGGATGGTGAACTGCTCCATGCCCTTGGTGTCGGTCTGCTGGAAGCAGAGGAGGCGTGAGTCGGGGCTGAACCAGTAGCCGCGGAATCGGGACATTTCTTCCTGGGCCACGAACTCAGCAAGGCCATTGGTGATGGTGCCGCCCGCGCCGGTGGTGACCTTCCATTCCTTGTCGCCGTTTGAATCGGTAATGAAGACCTCGCCATCGCGGACGCAGGCCACCAGCGAACCATCAGGGCTGAACCGGGGATCGATGGGGAAGGCCTTGGAGTTGGTCTTGAGTTCGGTGCGCTTGCCCGAGGCGCGATCGACGACGAAGAGCTTGCCTGAGAGGGGGACGAGGATGCGGGTGCCGTCTTTGCTGAGGGCGTAGGAACTGATGCCGCGGCTGGTCATCCGCATACGTTCGCGGCGTGCCAGTTCCTCGGCGGTGAGCTTCTCTTCGCCGCCGCCCAGAATCGCCTCCGCAGTCAGGAGCACGCGTTCCTGTCCGGTGGTGCAGTTGAACTCAAAGAGGTCCTGCTGAAAGTTGCGGGCCTGCGAGCGGAGGAAGAGCAGGCTCGAGCCATCGGGCGTGAACTCGAAGGACTTGGGGCGCCCAAGCGTGAACTTGTTGGTGATGGCGAAGGCTTCGAGGAAGCCGTTGTCGGCGATGGATGAAGCAGCAACCTGAGCGGGGCCACCGGAGTTTGCGGGGCGGGTCGCAGCGGGCTGGCTGCCGGAGCAACCGGCGAGCAGCGAGGCTGAGATGAGGCTGGCGGCAAGAGCGTGGCTGAACCGGGGGGTGGGGCGCTTCATGGGAGAAACGCTAGGAGGGGACAAGTGCACGAGTGCAGGGGTGCCGCGGAGGGTGTGGCGAGGAGCTCCTGAGTTCCAAAGTGCGCCGGGTAAGCACGCTTGCCCACCACTCATGCTCTACTGCACTCTTGCACTTGGGGGATGCCACATGTGACGGGGCTCGGCTCTGGCTTCAGCCCCACCCGCGCCCTGCACTCACGCGCTTCCCGGAAAGACAAGACCGCCGCTACACACCCGTGCATCGCGGCGGACAAGTGGGGTTCCAAGCGGGGGTGCGCGGCTCGCAACCTCCGCCAGAACTGTTTTGAGCGTACGCCTCGGGGGCTCTGGGGTGCTGCGGAAGGGGCTGTTCACAGGGGAATTGGGGGTATTTTCCCCACGAGGTTTCCCACCTTGCCCAGCTTTCCGAGACGGCCAGATCAGGCGACGATCTTGAGTTCGGTTTTGGTGGCGAGGGGCTTGAAGACGACAGCTCGCAACCCGCGGCCGTGGACGGCCTGCCCCAGTTCACGGATCGTGACAGCAGTAGGAATCAGCTGGGAGACATCGGTGCCTTCGATGCCGTGGCGAGGCAGTTCGAGGCGGCGAGCCATCGCTTCGTTGGCCCAGATGATCTTGTTGCCGGCATCGACGACGGCGATGCTGTCGGTAAGCATGTCGAGCACGGCACCCATCTGGCGGACGGAAATGGCCGTGTTCGCGGCGGTGCGATGCGCCAGCAGCGAGACGCGCGACATGCCGGTGCGGGAGAGGCGAGAGAGCTTGATGAGCACGATGGACGCGGCGACAGCAATGGTCCCCACCAGGAGATAATCGTGTGCCTGCCACTCAGAGACACCCAGCAGTTCATCGATGCGGAACTGCCCCGGAATGCTGTCGAGCGTTGCAACGCCAAGCCCCAGGAAGATATCTCTCATGGCCCCCACCATCGACGCGCGCGAGGGGCACGTTGCAGCGGCCTGCCCGATCTGGGGCACTTTTCGTTCTGGGGGGGCAGCAGGATCGCCACAGACCGTACACGCGGCGGCAGATCCCCGGGATCGTGCCGGGGCCTTGGTGTCAAACCTCGGGAGAACCCGGGCCCAGGGCGCGGAAACAGTGATTCGGGTGCTCGAACAGCGGAAATTCGCTTGTGAACCCAAACCGGGCACGAACCTATACTGCATGGGCTGCGTTATCGCCACACGTTCAACGCATTGCCCCTTGGAGTCTTACTGAAATGAATGCTTCGATGACTGCTGCTGGTTCTTCTCGCCTGAATGCCTCGATGCTCGCCGCGATGGCGGGTGTGGCTGTGGCCACTTCCACTGCGCTCGCCCAGCCTGCGGGTGGTGGCGGCGCTGGTGGCGGGCTTGATGTGGTGATCTGGGTGATCGTGGCGATTGTCGCCCTGGTCGGCTTCTTCATCTTCATCTTCCTGCTGCAGTTCCTGAGCCTCTACGTGCAGGCCCTCACGAGCAATGCAAGCGTGGGCCTGCTGGACATGGTGGGCATGAAGCTGCGGAAGGTGGATATCCGCACGGTGGTGATCAACCGCATCCGTGCGGTGAAGTCGGGCATGGACATTCCGACCAACGCCCTCGAAACACACTATCTGGCCGGTGGCCGCGTGAGCAACGTCGTCTCGGCACTCATCGCAGCGCGTGGTGCGAAGATCGAGCTTCCCTGGGCCACGGCAACGGCGATTGACCTGGCTGGCCGCGACATTCTCGAGGCCGTACACACGAGCGTGAACCCCAAGGTGATTGACTGCCCGGCTCCGAGCAGCCCGCGTCCGACGATTGATGCCGTGGCCAAGAACGGCATTCAGCTCAAGGCCAAGGCGCGTGTGACGGTGCGGACGAACATTTCGCGTCTGGTGGGTGGTGCGACGGAAGAAACGATCATCGCCCGTGTCGGTCAGGGCATCGTGTCGACGATCGGTTCCGCCGAGGATCACAAGCACGTGCTCGAGAACCCCGATGAGATCAGCCGCACGGTGATGCGTTCGGGTCTGGATGCGGGCACCGCGTACGAGATCCTCTCGATCGACATCGCCGACATCGACGTCGGCGAGAACGTCGGTGCGAAGCTGCAGGCCGATCAGGCCCAGTCGAACAAGCAGATGGCGCAGGCAGAAGCCGAAAAGCGTCGTGCGCTGGCCGTTGCAGAAGAGCAGGAGTTCAAGGCCCAGGAGCAGAAGAACCGGGCGCTGGTCGTGCTGGCCGAGGCCGAAGTTCCCAAGGCCATGGCCGATGCCTTCCGCAACGGCAACATGGGCATCATGGACTACTACCGCATGAAGAACGTGCAGGCCGACACGGCGATGCGCGGAGCCATCGCGGGCGACAGCGGCACGGTGCCGGGCGCGAGGACGAACTGAGTCTCAAGCCACTCGCGCTGTCTGAACTCTGAAATTTGAAATTTCAGAGTTCAGAGTTCAGAGTTCAGAGTTCAGAGTTCTGGGTTTGCGACGCAGTGCTTCGTCCAGCCTTGCTTCAACGCGCTGGTGGCGGATGCTCTCTGATTCGAAGATGCAGGGGAAGTCAAGAACCCGTGTCGGACGCCGCTTCGGTGTCGTCACCACATCGGTATTGAGCCGGCGGTTCCCGACCGCCTGATTGGTCATCACATCGATGCGTCCATCAACCGGGCGGACTTCGCCTCGGGATTCTTCGACCTTGGCGGGGGCAATGCCGTTGCGGGCGTGGGCACCCAGGACCCAGATCGTGCCCGGCGGAATGATCGCGCGGCGTGCGCGACCG
>JBILUL010000176.1:0-9909 GCA_044371005.1 Phycisphaerales bacterium
GGAGAGAAACGCAGAAGAAGCCGCTGTATTGCTGGCGTTGATGACCGGCTCAGAATCCTCTTGTGCGCTTCACTCGGTCAGGCCCCCGCGGGCCTCATACGGCTCCCACGATTCCCTCGTGCGCGTTTGGCGCGTGTTGGGGTTGCGCGATTGGCCGCGGCGTGCGATGATGTGCTTGGCACGGAGGCCGACGCATGCACCTCATCGAACGCGACGCGGGAGATCTTGACACCTTGAAGCGCCGGACGCGAGTAGAGCGCGATGCCGAGCAGCGCGATCGTCTTCGCGCCGTTGTTCTGGCCATCGAGGGCCTCGAGACCGCCGACATCCAGCAGATGCTTGGCCGCAGCCGCGGCTTCGTGCAACGCTGGGTCTACGCGTACCGCGACCACGGGCTCGACGCCGTCGCACGCACGCCGCACCCGGGCCGCCCGCCGCGCCTGCGTGCCGCGCGTCTCGATGAACTGCGTGCGAGGCTCGACGCGGGCCCCACGCCCGCCGACGGCGTCTGCACGCTCCGCGGCAAGGATGTGCAGCGCATCATCCGCGACGAGATGGGCGTGGAGATCTCGCTGCAGAGCGTGTACAACACGCTGCACCGCATGGGCTACTCGTGCCTGGCCCCACGTCCACGCCACGAGAAGCAGGACCCTGCGGCTCAGAAGAAGTTCAAGGAGGAGAGCGCCCCCCTTTTGTGAAGGCTCTGCGCGAGGCCGCGGGCGGCTGCGGCGTGCGCATCCGCGTCTTCTTCATGGATGAGGCCCGCTTTGGCCAGCAGGGCACGCTGACGCGGGTGTGGGCCCCGCGCGGCTCACGGCCCACGGCGGTGAAGCAGACGCGGTACGAGTGGGTGTACATGTACGCCGCGGTGGAGCCGGCGACGGGCGCGAGCGTGGCGCTGCAGGCCCCGCACGTGAACACCGGCACGATGAGCGTGTTTCTGAAGATGATGAGCGAGGAGCTCGGTCCTGGTGACCACGCGGTGGTGATCATGGACCAGGCGGGCTGGCACAAGGCCAGGAAGCTGGTGGTGCCGGCGAACATCACGATCCTGTACCTGCCGCCCTACTCGCCCGAGCTCAATCCAGTCGAGCGGTTGTGGGGCTACCTGCGCAGCCACTACCTGAGCAACCGCGCGTACGACGGCTACGGCCACCTGCTCAACGCGAGCGCCAAGGCCTGGCAGGACCTCACGCCAGAGACGCTCCGGTCCGTCTGCGCATGCGGCTACATCACGCACGAGTTGAAACTGTGACCCGTATGATGCGTGGCGGGAAAGCGACGCTCCTTTTCCGAGAGGGAGAGACGCCGCCGGGGTGGGATCGGCCGGAGACCTTGTACGCCAATGGAAACTACGGCACGCCCGCGATGCGGCTGACAGCCGCGGGACGAGTGGCCTGGATTACCCAGACCCGCACCGGGTCATCGCCTCCCGACGTTGTCCGCTCGATGAACGGCGGGATGGCGATCTGCCTTCACGCGGATGGCGTGAGCATGGCGGTGCTGAGAACGGGCCAACATGTGGAGGGACTGCCGGAGAAGGGTGTGTCCAACAGTTTCTACCACCTCGCCGTCAACGACACCGGGCAGATGGTCGTCCTCGCGGGCATGGCCAAGGGCGGAGCGGTGATGGCGAGGCGGAGCAGCGGGGCGTGGTTGACTCTGGTGGCCACCGGCGATCGCATCGATGTTCCGGGACTCGGGGCGCGGGTGGTTGGTGATGTGTCGCTCGTATCCGGGACAGGCGGGGAAACGCTCGCTCCGACCAGTCTTGGACCAGCCGGTGTGGTCGTCTACAAAGTGACGTTCGAAACGCTGGCAGGGGCGGAGGGGAAGTTACCCGACACTGCGATCTTCGCGCAGCAACTGGATTAAGGGGCGAACGGGTGTGCCGCGGGCGGATTGAGGCCGGATGGGCGACGTCGTTGTCCTTGACGGAATGCAAGACCGCCTTTGGCGTTCAGAATGGAGAGGCCCGGACTCTGAGCCACATCGGATCACGAGCACGCAGCTCGCAGTTGGTCAGGGCAGCGGTGTCGCGATCGTGGAGTCGATGCGAAGCGTGATCGGGGATAACGTTTGAGGTGGGCAGGATTCCTCCCCGGGTGACCACCACACGTATCCGCGACCCCACTTGCGCGAGCCATCGATGACCCCGAATTCTTCCCCTGTCCGCCGCCTCTCGACCTACTGGAAGATCGAGGCCTCCAACGTCGTGCTCATCCCGGCGCTGGCCGTCTATCTGGTGCTCAAATCGGGCGGGACGATCTCGATTGCGTTGGTGCTCTCGGGCCTCGCGTGCTCGTTCCTCCTGGTGATCGGCACGATCGTGCTGCGAATGATGCTTCGAAAGGCAGAGGGTGATGCGAATGCCACAGCAGCGTGGGTTCCGGTGCTGATCCGGATGCGATGGCCGGCGATTGGCCTCTGCGCAGCCGCGGCGGTGGCCGTTGGGGTCGAGTGCATCAACACCGGGCCGCGGCTTTCCGCTCAGTTCATCGCACCAGCCGTGCTGCTGCTGCTTGCAGTGCTTGAGTACATCAACTACTACCACGTTCAACTCCAGCACTTCGACCATGCTCCGGACTGGAAGCGGCTCATTTCGGGTCGCGGGTTCCGGCGATCGCATCTTGCACGAGAGATTGAGCGGTGGGAGCGAGAGCGGGCCGGCGGCGCGTGAGTCGGTGAACTGACTGGAGGCGGAAACAGGGCGGTTCGCGTTGGCGCACATTGCCATACCGGCAACTTCGGCGCCGCCGGGTCGCCACAAAACCACGGAAGCCCGCATCTTAGTTCGCGATCGTTCTGATCGGGGAGGTTCCTTCGAGGACCAAGCCGCGGCAGAGCGATGTGCCCGCCGGGCACGAGTGCGTCAGGATGAGCCCAGATGTTTGATTTTCTACGAACGCTGTTCACCGGTGATCGTGGAGCCTTGGCCGCGCCGGTCGGATTGCACGAGATCGAACGGTTGAGCGTGTCGCACCTCTGGCATGTATCCGATGTGCTGTCAAGCGTGGACTGGGCTCCTGCGGATGTTGTGTATTGGCAATCGGTACGTGCTGCCAACAAAAAAGGGCCCTGCCAGACGGCGGGGCCCTTGAAGGTCAACCGAAGAAACGCGAATCGCGGAGTTGCCGCGGCGGATGGGGCCGTTGGTTCAGACGAGCTGACGGCGGCGGCGGATAAAACCGATGCCCGCGATGCCGGCGAGGGTCGAGAGACCAGCCCAGGCAGCGGGGGGGAGGGGGATGGTTTGCATCAAAGGTCCAACCTCGAGGGGCGCGTAGCCGCGATAGCCCGGGACAAAAGAGTCCGGGTACCAATGCTGCTGGCCATTGTAGTTGATGCCTCCAACGAGCCAGATCGTATCGCCGGCGTTCACTCCCATGGAACTGATCGGCACCTTTACTTCCCAGACGCGGTGACCCGTTGCAAACGAATCCGCGGCTTGGAGGTTCGCATTGATTGAGCCTTGGATTGCAGTGTTGAGCCGGTATGCCGATACAAGCCCGTTCATGGTGCCCGACGAGCCGCCGCCCCACGCCGCGGCAGTTGTAGACTGTTGGAACTCGACGCCCGTACCCGACGCGCCATACGAGTTGTTGGCCTTCCAAACGCCAAAGCCCAGGAGGTTTCCGTGTGAACTGGCCCCCATCGCCGCTGTCCAGCCGGTAACGTCGAACGCCGCATAGACGTAGCTCGTATCAGCGCGGAAATAGCCCATTCGCCCGATGTCATAGTGCCGTCGATGATGGTATCAGCCATCGCTGTGCCAGCCAACGCGACTAACGCCCCCACTGCCAATACACATAGCTTCATTGTGCTGTTTCCCCGGAAAAGATGTCTATTGAAAGCAAAGCGGCCGAATGCTGCTCAAGTAAATGGTAACCCCCCCCCTCCCCTAATCAAGCGGGATGATTTGAAAGTTCCATATTCAGATGTTCGTGATGTCTGATAACACGTATGACTGAAAAAGTCTGGCGCGTACGACGCATGGTGGGGTTGCGCGATGGGGGGTACCACCCATTCGGAGATCGCTGCATATCGCATGCACGTCTCCAGCATGCCCGGGTCTTGAAGGCTTATTCCTGGGGTGGCGGTCGAAGACTTGCTTCACCGCCGGGCTACGCACCTACAGGCCTCTGGCCTGAAGAAGCGATGCGGGTCACAGGTGGGCATGAGGACAGTCGGAGATCTACCGTGGTTGGTATCAGACCCGCAGTGCGTCGTGCCGGATGGAGCAGCAGCTCCGACGCTCAGCGCGGAATGGACCGATGGGCATCCTGCATCACGCGATCCATCGCTCGCCGAAAGATCCATGCCCTTTCCGAAGCGTCCTTCTCCGCTTGCCCCTCGGCGAGCGCGAGGCGCAGTCGCTCAGCGGAGCCGTTTCCAACCGCGTCGGGAGCCAAGTCAATGATCGCAGAGAGTGTCACTTCGTAGATGGCAGCGCACGCGTCTGGGTTGCCGGCGTTGAAGAGGGGGACGCCACGTTCGATCGCGAGTTCGACGATTCCGGAAACGTCCTGTGCATTCGGGCTCTGGCCTGCCGCGGGCGTGTTGGTGTTTGCCGCTGGATTGGGAACGAGCACACGATCGATGATGTGAATGACGCCGTTGGATGTCTCGATATCGCCCGCGATGATGCCCGCGCCAGACGTAGTGACTCGGCCGTCCACCAGTGAGAAGGAGATCGCATCGCGGCCGAGCAGCGTCCTAGCCGATCGCTGGGCGATCATGTCGCTGCGCCGGATGCGGCTGGGGATCACGTGCGCACTGAGCACACTCGCCAGTTGCGTCGGATCGGCGATCAGTGCCTTGATCGTCTCCTCTCCCAACGCGGCAAACGCTTCATTCGAAGGTGCCAGCAGGGTCCATGGCCCCTCGTTCTCGTTGCTGAGCTGCCTGGCAAGCCCTGCCGCGGTTACTGCCTTGAGGAGCGTGGAGAGCCGCGGATCTTCACTGACGATCTCGGAGACCGAGCGAGTTTCAGGGATCATCACGCGATCGATGACATACACGATTCCCCGGTCGAACGCCACATCCGTCTTCAGGAGCGATGCGCCCGCGACGGTCAGCCCTTCACCGTCGATCGGGAGGTTCTGGCCCGACAGAGCGAGCACTCCGCGGCGTTGAAGGAGCGACCCGGAATCGAGTGCCATTGGCAGAACATGGTGCTTGAGGATCGCTTGCAGGGTCGCTCGGCCCTCAGGGCTTGTGAGGTACTTGACTTTGTCGGCAGGAATCGCTTCGAACGCCTTGTTGGTTGGAGCGAAGATCGTGAGGCGACCATCGGCCGGCAGTTGAAGACCGGAGGCTTCGACGAGCGAGAGAAGTGTTGTCAGGTCTGCAGCCTTTGCGACGGAAGCCAGGTCCGAACCCGTTGTGGCCGCTTCCCCCTTCGGGCCGATCGCTCGGACGAAATCGATGTCAATCTGAAACGCCCCTGGCTTTTTGTCTGCCAGTGTCACCCCGACCGATTCCACGCGCGCCGGGGTGAGTTTGGGAGCGTTGGCAACAAGACGACCGAAGCTGTAGAGCTTGAAATCCTCGAAAGGAAGCCGGAGGGTGACCCATTCACCGGCGACGGTGTCAAACTTGACCTGAAAGCTGCCCGCCATCATGCGAACGTCGGAGCAGCGGACATCGAACTGATAGGTGCGGCCGTCGCCGCGGACCCTGGCTTCGATGCCGGTGGCACCATCGAATGACGATTCGGGCACCGTTGTCTGGGTCCGGGAGAATCCGCCGTTGTTCTCCAGCGACAGCTCGCCGGAGAACCGGAGGATGCCAGCTTCGGGCTGCGTGACACGCCCCGTGGAGCGGCCGCCCATGACGCCATCCAGCACCGTTCCCCATCCGGACACGCCGGCATCGAAGTCGATACTGACGGGCTGAGCGACCGCGGCAGAGCAGATGGAGAGTGCGGATGCGATGACGAGTGTGAACTTCATGGAAGGCTCCTTGACCTCCGTAGTTCGTGCTGGGAGGGAAGGTGGATTCGCCGGGCTTGGGACCTGAGCATTTCGTTTGCTAGGCCGTCTCTCCTTCAGCCGGGTCTTCGGCGGGCCGGCGCGATCAGGGACCGCCGGGGACGCTGCCGCGGCGTTGAGTGGCGGTTCCAGAGACTGGCCGAGGACGACGTTTCCGAGCGTGCGAGGAAGCGAGCACGCGACCTGGTTCCCGCCGTCGACCGTTGCGTCCGCCCGGCAAGGGGGTGGAGCACGCAGCGTTGGCCGCTCAGTTCCAACCGGCTGGCCGGCTGCGGATGCTCGTGGGCGGGTGGTTGCTCAAGTGACCCACGAGTGTCTTCGGCCAGGAGCGTCATTGCCTGCTTCTTCAAAGGCACGAGTTTCTCGTGATCCTGCCCCGCGTGGATTTGAGTACGCTGGGCAAGTCTCCAAGTTGCTCAGCGCGGACGCCAAGGCGATTGCAGGCAAGCATTGGAACGGCCTTCTGTTCGTCGGGCCCGGGTCGGATGGCCTCGCTCAGGAGAAAGCACCGTCAGAGCGAGCGGCAGGCACCACTGACCGGATCTCACGCATGCTCCAGCAAGAAATGCAAACGCCTCAGTTCACCACTCTCTTTCCCTCAGCTGGCGCGCATGCCTACTTGGGTGAACTTCACACCTATCCGCACGCCCTCCGCAGCGTGACATCGATGAGTACCAGTTGTTTCCCTGTCCGCCGCCTCAGGACCGACTGGAAGATGGAGGCATTCCACGCCGTGGTCATCCCGGCATTCGCCATCTTCCTGGTGCTCAAGTCGGGCGGAGCGATTTCGACCGCGCGGGTGCTTTCGGGGCTTGCTTGCTCGTTCCTCCTTGTGATCGGCACCATGTGCTGCGAATGATGCGCAGCAAGGCACGCGGTGCGGCGGACCGGGTTTCACTGCTGGCCCTGATGCGATGGCCTGCGATTGGCCTGTGCGCAGCGGCGGCGGCCGCTGTTGGAGCCCAGCGGATCGATGCCGGGCCGCAGTTTTCTTCGCAGTTGGTCGCTCCCGCCGTGCTGCCGGTTCTCGCGGTCATTGAGTACATCAACTACTACCACGTTCAGCTGCAGCACCTTGACCACGCTCCCGACTGGCGACGGCTCATTTCGTGCCGCGGGTTTGGGCGGTTGCATCTCGCAAGAGAGATTGATCGATGGGAACGATCCCAGCGTCGGGGGCGGCGGCCAGGTCGGCGAAACGGACTCAGGCTTCGGTGTGCCATATGCGGTACGCGTGACCTGAGCTTTCGCTATCGATCGTTGATCTCGCGTGACCCTTGAGGTATTGTGCTCTCGCGGGGTGGGCGACGAGCCCAGTTGTGTCCGACGTTCATTCGGCAAGTGCAATGAACTTCTTGCGGGACTGTACATCTCCGGCCAAAACCAGTTCGTCTCCTGCCGCAAGCAGTGTCGTGGCCGGGGGATTCGTCCGCAACGGACCGCCGACCTCGCTTCGCACTGCGACAATGGTGCAACCTGTGCGTTCTCGCACGCCGGACTGTGCGATCGTCTTTCCCATGAGGACCTGAGGCACCGGGATCCGAAAGACCTCCAAGCCCTCTGTCACAGTCACGAGCGTGCTGCCGGTCAGCAGGTTGAGCACTGAGCCAGCACCCATGGATGCGAATGACAGCACGCAATCCGCGCCTGCGCGGTGCAGGGTCCGAACGTTTCGTTCGGCGTTTACCCGAGCGATGATCTGCACGTCCGGACGCAGGCGGCGGCAGAAGATCGTGAGAAAGAGGTTGATGTTATCGTCACGTGTCGTGACCAGCACCGCGGGGGCCTTCCTGATGCCGGCAGTTTCCAGCACTTCCTGGCACGCAGCGTTGCCGATCACGGTTCGCTGCGCGTCTTGTACGCTCGACTCATCCTGCTCCACCAGTCGATACTCAAAGCCACGTTCTCTCAATGCCCGCGCCACGGCCCGGCCGATGCTTCCTCCCCCGATCACAAGTACCGGTTCGGTTGACACGTTGTAGATCGCAAAGTGCTCGTCGTAGCTCTGCAACTGCTCGGCCGAGCCGGCAAGCACCAGCACGGTCGAGTCGCGGATCAGCGCATCCGGCGTTGCCGGGCTGAAACCGCCACGATCCCAGGTGCCTACGACAGTTACCCCAAGTTCGCGAAGCCCGCTTTGCCGCAGGGTCTGACCAACCAATGGAGTTCTCAGCGCGCTCGCCTCAGCGATGAGCAGTCCGTCGATCTCTCCGACGACGTGAGATCTTGCGTCTCCGCCCAGTGTGGCGCGGGCCAGGGCATGGCCGAGCACTTCCCGCAGTTGGAGCACATTGGTCGAGCCGGCCAGTGTGAGGATGGGAATCGACATCGCGTCCGTGGCCGTCGAGACGACGCGTGGATGTTCGGATACCTCGCGCACCGTGAAGGCCACGTTGGTGTTCGCCGCGTCGTCCAGCGAGGTGAACACCATCGCCGCGGTTGCTGCACGAGCTCGCCGATAGGTCTCTGGATCGTCGGGCTCACCCAGCATGACACTGATGCCCAGGTCATGGAGTCGCTGGGCTTCTGTCAGGTCGGGACACACCACCGCGTAGCGGAGGCCGGACTGCTTCAATCTGGGGATCAGCGCTTCGGTCACCGAGTCGTAGCGAGTCATGAGCACGTGCCCATTCAGGTTCGCGGGGAGTTCGCGAGGCGTCCTCGCCGCTTCGCGCTGCTCCATCCACGGCGCGAGGAAGAACTGGATGAAGGTGAAGGGCAGTACGATCAGCAGGAACACGGTTCCGGAGAGCACGACCAGAATCGAGAACAGTCGCCCCAAGTCTGACTGGAACGTGATATCACCAAATCCCAGGGTGGACATCGTGACCACGGTCCAGTAGAACCCGGTCACCCACGAGTGCTCCTGACCCTCGTACTGCATGATGAAGTGGAACAGCACGCTGAAAACCACCACCATCACGCACAGTCCGAGGACAAATCGTCCCAGCGTCGCAAGATTGCGGGCGGACTTTCCCCGGCTCATGAGTTGCGTCAGTTGCGAGGTCAGTGCCTTCATGGCCAAGAGTAACCGCTGAACTCTCTGCAGGTTTTCGGCAATCTCCTCCCGGCCTGACAAGAGTTGTGTCGCCTTCATCCGCGACCCAAGGGCATGGCGCAAACACGTGCTGTTCATCCACACGATTAGTGACCGGAGCGCAACGGGTGTGCGTCAGGCAGTTGATTTCGGGGCATCACGGACATCGCCGATCGAATCAGGGGTTTCGCTGGGGCGGTGGAGGTGCCGCTCGTTGACTCAACGAGGGCACTCGATCGCACAGGTTGAGTCAATCGGCCATCGGATGCGTCCGGGGCTGAACGCCTGGGATGGAACGCATCCAAGACACCAACGCCTGCGCTGCGGTGACTGTGTCATCCGCGGCGAGTCTTCCATCGTCGCGGTCTTCTCGAGGCACACGTGCCCGCGCTGTCAAAACAGCAGCCTGAATCCCACTGTGACCATCAGGTCCGTCTCCGGCCGCTCATCAACATCCTGCATCACCGGGAAGCCGATCGTTGCTTCCAGCGCGTGCGTGCGGGCCTCGTAGAGAATGCCCGGGCCCAGCAGTGCCTCGTTGTCGCCATTGGTTTCATACACGCCGTTGAGCTCAAGTGTGAGGTAGGTCGCCGCGTGAGTATCCGCTGTATACGCGGCAGGATCCACACGGAACAAGTACGCCGTGTCGTATCGCAGCGCATCATCCGGGCCATCACCGGGCGTTGTGCTGAACTCATCACCGCCGGTGTTGTGTTTGTACGAGAGCCCCTGATTGAACCCGTGGCGTCCGAGGATGCACGTGAAGATCACACCGGCATACGGATCCCACGAGTGGCTGCCAAGATCGCCCGTGCCAGTTGGCGTTTCGACACCTCCGATGAAGGCCACACGCACGGAATCGACCGGGTTGAGGTCCCA
>JBILUL010000177.1:0-9875 GCA_044371005.1 Phycisphaerales bacterium
GTCGGTCGCACGCTCGGAGATCGCCTCAGCAAGCAGGTCGTTCACCAGGCGGATGACCGATGCTTCCTGCGCCTGGTCTGAATCATCCTGCGGCTTGGTTTCGATCACCGCGCCGGGCTTGCCCGCCGACATCGCATCCAGCGTGTCGCCACCTACACCGTAGTTGGCGCGGATGAACTTCTGAAGGTCATCGTCATCAGCGAGCACCGTCTCGATGGTGCAGCCCGTCAGCAGCCGCAGTTCATCCAGCGCGGAAATGTCGTACGGATCGCTCGTCGCGACCGTCAGCGTGTTGCCGTCGCGTGCAATCGGGACGCACCGCTGCTTGAAGACCAGCTTGGCCGGCAGCATTGAGAGGACGGCCTGATCCACCGTGCACGAGGCCACATCAACCACCTGCATGTGGAACTGCTCGCCGACCGCGGCCAGCACTTCGGGCCTCGACGCCAGCCCAAGCCGGACCAGCACCCGGTCCAGGCGTTCGCCGCTGGCACGCTGCTCCGCGACCGCCGCGTCGAGTTGGACGCTGGTCAGAATGCCGCGGGCGATGAGTGCGTGTCCGATGGCCATGTGTCGTCAATGGTACATCATCAAGGTGCCCGCCACCAGACAAAAGTGGGACCGAGAATGCCATGTCGTGCCAGGCGGTCCTGAGAGCGGTTGTTTCCGGTCGCGCCGGCGCCGGAAGCCGCTCACCCGAGCACGCAAAGACCGCTGCCGCCCGCTCAGAACGGTTCGGCTAGAACAGCTCTGATGGGGCTGGCATCAAATCCCATGAGCTTCAGGGGCTGCGCCAGGAGCATGTAGTGCCCCGCCTTCACCGAAGCCAGGTTGATCCCTTCGATGATGTTGATGTCATGCTTGAGCAGCGCATGATGCGCTGGCAGATCCTTGCTCGTCATGAGGTCGACGCTGGGAGTGTCTATGCCCACTGTCACGACGCCACGTGCTGCAAGTGCCTCAACCAACTCGACCGAAAGCGCGGCAAAGTCGTTGTTCCAGGCATGCACATCGGGGAAGGTGCCCGTCTTGAGAAGGACCCGTGGCGCATCGATCGCCGCAATGCCGCCGATCAGATCCGCCGGTTGGATGCGGCTGCCGCGTGCGATGCAGACCTCGACCACCTGACACGGGCCGATGTAGCGATCCAGCGACTGTTCGCCGATGCCCGGTGCATCCACGCCGTAGTGATTGGGGCCGTCCGCATGCGCTCCAAGGTGCACGGTCGAACGCAGCGTGCTCAGCGTGATGTTGGCACCCTGCTTCAGATCGCAGAGCACCTCGCGCGTCACCGGCGTATCGCCCGGCCAGACACCGATCTTCTCCGTGATCGCTGGCGTGATGTCGTGAAGCACACCCAGCGGGCTCGGACGAGTCGGGTGGGCTCGCTCCGCGGCGAGTGCCTCACGCACCTTGCCGAACCAAGCATCGTGGGAGAGCGTCGTGAACAACTCCCTGGGCACGCGGCGGATGATCCGCTCATACAGCCCATCGAGCCTTCGCCCCTGCTCACGAGCCGCGGCATACGGCACTGTACTGAAGCTCACCAGGTTGTACTGGGGCACAAGACCCTCAGGATCAATCTGGTGCAGTGCCTGCTCGATCTTCTTCTTGTAGAGGAATGCCGCGTTGCCGACCTTGTCGCGCATCTCGACGAAGTTCTCGAGCGCCATGTCTGCGATCGCATCCGCATTGGGCTTTCTCGCAGCCTGGAACGCACGCAGCGCTGCACCACGATCCGTGGGGTTGGCCTTGAGGCACTCTACCAGCGTTCGACAATCCTCGAACGCCGCGTTCATCCCCTGGCCGTAGAAGGGCACGATCGCATGGGCAGCATCGCCGAGAATCGCGACCTTGTCGCCGTAGATCCACGGGAACGAACGCACAGTGACCAACGAACCGACGGGGTTGGCGAGATAGTCTTCCACGAGCGTGGGCATCAGCGGCACGGCATCGGGGTAGTTGGCTTCGAAGAAGCTCTTGACCTGCGAAGGGTCCTTGAGATTCGCAAAGCTGTGATCGCCATCGAAGGGCCAGAAGAGCGTGCAGGTGAAGGAGCCATCGAGATTCGGCAGCGCAATCATCATCGATGAGCCGCGTGGCCAGATGTGAAGCGCATTGGGCTCCATGGCAAAGAGGCCGCGGGCATCGGGGCGGACGACGCCGCGTGCTGCGAGTTCCGCCGCGGGTGGGATGTGGAGTTCCTTGTACCCATGGCCAAGGTACGACTGGCTGTATTCAAATCGGTCGGATTTCTGCAGCGAAAGACGCAGCGGAGAGAACGCGCCGTCTGCACCGAGGATGAGATCCGCCGTTTCACGTCGTTCACGGCCGTGCGGGCCTCGGAACAGGACATGGCCCGCCGCGAGGTCCGCATCGACGCAGAGCTGGTCGAAGAAGAGCTCGACACCCGGCAACTCAGCCGCGGCGGAGAGCAAGGTGAGATTGAGGCCACCCCGCGAAACGGAGTTGATGGCATCAGACTCGTTACTGCTGTAGGGTTGACGGGTCAGATCGCCCTTGATGCTGTGCATCATGCGTGCCCGCATCGGGATGGCATCGGTTGCCAGGACCCGTTCTGCGAGCCCTGCCGCGGCGAGTCCGTGGAGACCGCGGGCCGAGAGCGCGAGGTTGATGGATCGACCGCCGGCATACCCCTTCACACGCGGATCGCCGCGGCGTTCAAACACCCGCACGGTCCAGCCATCCTGGGCGAGCAACCGGGCGAGAAGACTTCCGGCAAGTCCGCATCCGACAATCAGAGCACTGGGCATGAGCGGTTGATCCTTGTGGCGTGGTGCGGGTCATCAGGAAGTGACGCTGGCGAGTGCTTCCACAAATCGCCAGCAGTCGTGGAACGAGTTGTAGAGCGGAACGGGTGCGGCCCGCATGATGTTGGGTTCGCGGAAGTCGCAGACGACGCCGGCGTTCTTGAGTGCTTCGAGGGATCGCTTCGGGTCGCCGGGAAGCTTGAGCGACAGCTGGCAGCCGCGGTGGGCAGGATCCGATGGTGTCGAAATCTCAACGCTGGGTGTGCGGCTCCTGAGCAGGTGCTCGAGGTACCCGGTCAACGCAAGGCTCTTGCGACGCAGCGTGTCGATGCCATAACGGTCAAAGAGTGCGAGCGACACCTTCACCGGTGCCAGTGAGAAGATCGGCGGGTTGGACATCGCAAAGCGATCGGCGCGAGCCACCGGCGTGAAGTCAGGGCCCATCTTGAACCGCGTCGCCGGGTCGTTGCCCCACCAGCCGGCCAGTTGCGGAAGCGAAGCATCGCGACAATGACGTTCATGCACATACGCACCCGCGACGGCACCCGGCCCGCTGTTGAGGTACTTGTAGCTGCACCAGACTGCAAAGTCCGCGTTCCAGTCGTGCAGCTTCACAGGCACATTGCCCGCAGCATGGGCCAGATCCCAACCGCATGCCGCCCCGACATCGTGCGCAGCCTTCGTGATGGCCTGCATTTCAAACCACTGACCGCTCAGATAGTTCACGCCACCCAGCATGACCAGTGCAATCGACGCGCCTTCGGCGCCGATCCGATCGATGATGTCCTGAGTGCGCAGCGTCACTTCGCCCTCACGCGGCTTGAGCCGGATGATCGCCTCGGGACCATACCCCTTCATTGCCGCCTGACTGAGCACCGCGTATGAGTCGCTCGGGAAGGCCGAATCTTCGATGACGATCTTGTATCGCGAAGTGGTGGGGCGGTAGAAACTGAGCATCAACAGGTGCAGGTTGACAGTCAGCGTGTTCATCGCCACCACCTCATGCTCCGCGGCACCGACAAGGCGGGAGAGGGGCCCTCGCAGCGATTCGTGGTAAGGCAGCCAGGGGTCGCGAGCATGGATGTGACCTTCGACGGCGAATCGCTCCCAGTCTTCCAGCTCGCGGCAGATCGCTTCACGGACGCCCTTGGGCTGCAGGCCCAGCGAGTTGCCGGTCAGGTAGACGCACGGCGTGGGCTGGTCGGATTTGCCATGGATGGAGCCGACGGTGGGGATGAGGAACTCGGCGCGTGCCGCGGCAAGGCGATCGTGTGCATCCATCGCGCGTGCAGCAGGTTCCGTCAGGTCGGCTGAAATCGTCATAGGGGCTATTGAAGGCGCGGTCGCACCGATGAAGCGGCTTGGTTCCGCCGCGGCATGGATAAAGAACAAACGCGGGCCCGTTGCCGGACCCGCGTCGATGGGTATTCGTCAGATAGACAGAAGCGATTACTTGGTCAGATCGATGGGCTTCTTGGGGGGCTCGCGGCGATCGGGAGCAACAGCCGCGTTCTCGGTGGTCGCCGCGGGTGCAGCAGCGTCGCCAGCGGTGCCCGTGCCGTGGCTCTTGGCGAGGTAGATCTCAACGCGCCGGTTGGCAGGAGTGTTGCCGTTGCTGTTGTTGGTGACGACGGGACGGAACTCGCCCCAGCCAGCGGCCATCATGCGGCCCCAGGTGACGCCGCCGCTGCCGAGCACGTCAATGACGGCGATGGCGCGGTGGGCGGAGAGGTGCCGGTTCGTCGGGTGGTTGCGGGCGGTGCCCGAGCTGATGCGCTGGCTGTCGGTGTGACCTTCAACCACGACTTCGTACTGCATGGCCGAGGAGGCCTTCAGCACTTCGGCCAGAGCCGAAAGCGCACGCTTGGCATCCTCCTTGACGACGATCGAACCCGAGTCGAAGGTCAGATCGCTCGCGAAGCGAAGCATGCCGCGCTCGGCATCGTACTTGACCAGATCAGGATACATCGCGGCGAACTTCTTGAGCAGCGCGTCGGTGTCGGCATCAAGCTTGCCGAAGTCCAGACCTGCCATCTTGGACTCAAGGTCCTTGAGGCTGGCGTTGGCTTCGTCGAGCAGGCGGCGCAACTCAGAGTTTTCCTTCTGAAGGGCGGCAAGGGCACCTTCGCCCGAACCCAGGCTCTTCTTCAGGGCTTCGAGCGCCGTGCGGGCCTCGTCGCGTTCGCGCTCGAGTTCGGCGTTTCGGGCCTTGAGGCTGCGGTTGGTCGTGTACAAGTTGTCGTATTCACCCTGACCGACGCAACCCGTGAGGGTGCCTGCGGCCAGTGTGAGGGCGAGGATTCGGGTGGCGGCTGACTGGAAGATGCGGTTCATGAACGATTCACTCCTTGGCTCGTGATGTACCCCGGTTCGGTCTTGCGATTCTGATCCTGCCCGCGGCGGCACGGCGCGACCATGCGGTGTGCGCCCGCGAGTGCATAGATTCGGGAGAAGGATGATAGTCGCCCAGGAGGCCAGTGTGGCTCCCTGTGGCCATCTACCATCGGCGAAGTCCACGCGCCGGGACCAGACTTTCGCGCCTTTGGACTCGCCGGACGCAACCCCGGGTACCCGGGCTCCAGGGTTGGTCCCGCAGCCTCCGGCCGCGATCAGCCGTCCCGCCAGTTTCCATCCCTTTTCGCCGGTCAGTTCCGTCTCCTCTGAGTACCCGTGACAAACTCCACGCCCAAGACCGAAATCGTCCGGATCGATGCCCTTGCGATCGAGGATGCCATGGCGGTCTCCGCATCGCCCGGCTCGCTGCTCCTCGAATTGTCTGATATTGATGTGCTGGAGGTGGGCAACCGCCACCCGGTGCATGCCCGAGCCAAGGTCCTCGCCGCGGGCCCGCGGCATCTGGTCGACCGTCACACAAGTGCCAGCTCGGCCCGAATCATCCAGCGGCCGCACGATGTCCTCATCCCAGGGCTGGTCAACGCCCACAGCCATCTGGATCTGACGCACATCGGGCCGCGGCCGTTTGATGCCGAGGCGGGATTCTCCGGGTTCGTCGACCTGGTTCGCCGCGAGCGTCATACAGACGACGAGCGAATCGCCGAATCCGTCAGGCGGGGCATCGAGTCGAGCCTGCTCAACGGAGTGGTGGCAGTTGCAGATATCGCCGGTTCAGCCGGGGGCCAGCCGCGGCTTGCACCCTTCGAAGAGCTCACCCGATCTGCGCTCTGGGGGACCTCCTACCTCGAGTTCTTCGCGATCGGCACGCGTGAAGCGGAAGGGTTGGAGCGCATCGAGGAAGCCGTTGAGGAAGGCGTCCGGCGTGTGCGGCGGCCACGCATGGGGCTGGGGATCTCGCCGCATGCACCGTCAACGGTGTCGCTGAAGGGGTACATGAAGGCCGCGGAAATGGCCAACCGTTACAATCTGCGGTTGATGACCCACCTGGCGGAGACTCCTCAGGAGCATGAGTTCATCGCTCAGGGCAGTGGCCCGCACCGTGCGCTGCTCGAGCAGATTGGCATCTGGAGTGACGATCTGCTGCGGTCGGTGGGCAAGGGGCTGACTCCGACCGAGTACCTCAAGGATGTGCTTGGATACGGGAAGTTCATCGCCGTTCACTGCAATGATCTCTCCGACCGCGATATCGGGATCCTCCTTGATACGAGGACTTCAGTGGCCTTCTGCCCCCGGGCAAGTGCTTACTTCGGGGTTGACGAGACCTTCGGTGAACACCGGTATCGGGAACTGCTCTTCTGCGGCGTTCGATTGGGGCTTGGCACCGATTCAATCATCAATCTCTGGCAGGAGTCCGCGGTGGGCGAAGTCGACGCGAGGCAGGGGGCTTCCCCGGTCTATCCGATCTCGATTCTTGATGAGATGCGGTTGGTCTACCGCCGCGATGCACTTCGGGCCATCACCGTTCTGGGGATGGCGACAATGGATGCTGCTGTAGTTCTTGGCATTGATCCGATTCACTTCACGTTCAAGCGCGGGGCCGACATCGCGGGCGTTGTGGCAGTCAATGCACAGCGGCCTGGGGTCGAGCACCTGGATCTGGCGATCGATCGGATCTTGTTAGGAAATGCAAGGCCGGAGCTGCTCGTGATCGGGAAGTAGTGCTGGGATCTGCGTTCCCGCGGTGATTGTTTGGGGGAATTATTGTCGGGCAGTATTTTTTCCTGCTGGTTTGAACCGTTCTAAGGTTGGGTCGTACGAGTCGGCAGTGACATGCGTCCTGAGAGGGCGTGTGAAGTGAGCATCGAAGCATGAGTGCAAAGTGGCAACGGGTACGAGCCGCGGATGATGAGATTTTTCGCGGGCCACTCTTGTGGCCTGTGAAGGCTTTCTTGCGTGCGCTCAGTTCGATCACGCTGGCGGTCATTCTGCTGCTATTGGTGGCGCTCTATGGCATTCTGGCCAGCATTCCGGTGGGGCTGCTCGCGCTCGCGCCGACGTTTGCGGTCATCGGGCTCTCACTGATCGTGACGATTGCGCTGGCGGTTGGGATTCCGGTTCTGACCGTTCACCGACTGACTCGCGGGCGTTGGCGTCAGAATCCGGTGGTGTTCGCTGGCGTGTTCGCCGGCGGACTTGCCCTTGCGTTCGCCGCGGCGATTGCCTGGTCTCGCCTTGCGTGGCCCGAGATGGTCTATGACCCGGTGAAGCACACGGGTCTGCGGTTCTTCAGCAGTTTCGTGGAGCGTTACGACGCAGTCACGATTCGTCGCCTGCCGGGCATGGAGATGTCGGAACTGGAGTTCTACTCCTGGTGGCCGCTGCGTGCCATTCTGATGCTCTTCGTGCTGAACATGGTGGTTTCCACCGTGCGCCGCATTGAGTTCAACTTCAAGAACATCGGCGTGCTCACGGTCCACACGGGCATCGTGATCATCTCGCTTGGAAGCGTCTACTACAGCGGTCTCAAGAAGGAAGGAGACACGATCCTCTTCGCGGGGCAGCTTGATCCACGCACCGGCTCGCCGATGGTGGGCAATCAGCAGAATGTCTTCTTCGACAACACGCGCACGGCTTTGTATGTCGAATCGGGCAAGGGGTGGGAACAGCGGCCGCTTCAGGGAGTGCCGCGGTACAACGACTACAGCCTGTCGGCAGTGCCCGGAGAGTCGGCATGGCGGGCGGCGAATCGCAAGGAGCCATGGGCGAATGTCCTGCCCCGGGAACTCTCGGTCCCTGTGACCGACGGTGCGCCCGACATGTATCCGGACATCCACGCCAGAGTGGTCGGGTACTGCGCCTTTGCCAAGACCGAGCGAGACTGGATCAAGACCGATCCAGGCGTGGGCGAATCGCCCAACCCACTGCGCATTGTCTTCATGCACAGTCAGTTGCCAGACGACTCGGGCAAGGTCTCTGATGACCCTGTGCTGGCTTTCACGCTCACGCCCGCTTCTGCGATTGATCGGATGAGCGAACAGGAAGGCGCATTTTCGATCGAGTACACCGCCGGTGAATCGATGGGGATGACGCAGCAGCGGTGGGAGGATCTCACAGAACCCCTGCCCGCGGGTACCGAACATGCGCTGGTGGTGGAAGTACCAAGGCCAGGTGGTGCCAAGGCGTTCAGGTCGGTCTATCCGATCATCGCTGGCTCCATCGTTGATGTGGGGCAGACCGGGTATCGGCTGACCGTCAAGGAACTGTCACCCAAGCCCAAGTTCCCGATCATCACGCCCGGGTACAAGGATGGCCAGAGCAGTCTTGCGATCGTGACCGTGGAGTCGCCGGGCATCGGCGAGGCCAAGGGCGAAACCTTCGATCGATACGTCTATCACCGATTCCCGCAGATCAACCAGGACATGCTCGAGGAGATCAACGAGCGGGGCATGCCCAAGCGACGCGATGCAGATCCTGCGATCCGAATCGCGCTCGTCGAGGCGAACCAGCTCAACGTCTACGTCGACGACGCGGCTGACGGCAAGACTCGCGCCATCGTCCGCCAGCGGGGCGGAGAAGTCCGGGTGATCGACTCAGTCGGGCCCGAAGGTCTGATCGACAAGATCGTTGAGAAGATCGATCTTCGCATCGGCGCCCGGTGGGACCACGCACGCCAGATCGAGCGGCCAAGCCCGGCTCCAGCGGAAGAGGTTCGCAAGGATCGCCAAGCACTTGGAACACACGACAAGGCCATGCTCGCCGTCGAGGTGCGCGTAGGTGACGGGCCCAGCGCCCCTAGGCAGGTCGTCTGGCTGCCATTCGCCAAGTACTTCGGTCTTGGCGGCGATCTTGAACGCACCGTGAACGTCGGCGGCAAGAAGGTCTCGCTCGCATTCGGACGTCTCCAGCACCAGTTGCCCGGATTCGTGCTGCAACTGGCTGACTTCAAGATGATCAGCTACGACCACCGCGGCGCACCTCGCGACTATCAGTCGACGCTGCGGGTCACGCCGATGGACGATTCCTTCGAGCAATTCGAACACATCACGCAACTCAATGCGCCTCTGACGGCGCCGTACATCTGGAGCGACGATCGGAACATCGTCTCCAATGTGCTCGGGAGACTCAAGGCCGGGCTCAATCCCGCTCAGTTCAAGTTCAGCCAGGCTGGCTGGGATGCATCGGGATGGTCCCGCACTCAGGCCCAGGCCGATGCCGGCTTCCTCAAGAAGCCGTATGCAAGCTTCACCATTCTGGGCGTTGGCAACAGCCCCGGAATTCACGTCATCGCCTTCGGGGGCATCCTGATGGGGCTTGGAATCCCCTGGGCATTCTACATCAAGCCATGGCTTGTTCAGCGTGAGAAACGCCGGATCATGGAGCAGGTCAAGGCAGGCACCTACGTGGCGCCAGGATCACAGCGGGCCGTCGCGGCATCCGCGGGAGCAGAGTCATGAAGACCATGTCAGTTCAACGGGCATTCACCGGTGCAGCCGGTGCAGTCACGCTCGCGAAATTGTTCATCGCCGCGCTGGTGTGCCTGTGCATGCCCGGTGCATTTGCGCAGACGGCACCCGATGGCAATGCGCACCCGGCGACGCAGAATGTCGCCGCGGGTGGTGCAATGCAGGCCAATCCATTCGGCGCGCACAACACCGATACCACCCGCATCGATACCGCGAGCCAGAAGTCGGCCTTCGCCGCGACGTTGAATCTCGAACCGTTGCGGAGCCTTTCGGTCTTCCACAATGG
>JBILUL010000178.1:0-9792 GCA_044371005.1 Phycisphaerales bacterium
CGCACGCTGGCGCACTTAGGAACTCAGGAACTTGGGAACTCAGCACTCCAGCACCATGGCCTTCACCCAACCCGCTCAACTGCACCCCTGCCCGCTCCACCAAACAGGGCATACGCTCTGCGGACACGAATGGACTTGCGTCTTCCCCCCTACGACCCAGACCGGCCATCAAGGCCCTATCGCCGGCAGAACTGCACGGACCAGTATGATGCCCGGGCGATGGGTCAGCACGCCCTTGATGCGGGGATGTTCGATGCGTTCGACAGTGATGACATGGAGGGTGAGGGGAAGGCCGAGTACAACGCGGGCGTGATCGCCTACGAGCGAGGTGACCTGGATGAGGCTGCCCAGCACTTCATGAAGGCGTTGTCGATGGCACCCGATGCGGGGCCGGCACGCAACAACCTGGCGATCGTGCTGTACCAGCAGGGGGATCACGAGACGGCACTGGGACAGTTCAAGCGACTGGCGCAGGCCCATCCGGACCAGCCCAATGTGCTGCGCAACTACGGTGTTTCGCTCTGGCTCAATGGTCAGCCGCGTGAGGCGCTCGAGCAGCTTGAGCGAGCCAGCGAGCTGGACCCTGAGGATGGTGAGCTGCATTTCCTCAGGTCGCGGCTGCACGGAGATCTGGACGAGACGGACAAGATGATCGAGTGCATGCGCCGTGCCGCGGAAGTGGAGCCGCAGAGTGCGGGTGCGGTCGACAATCTGGGTGTGGTGTTGCAGAACTCGGGGATGATTGACGAGGCGATCGAGCAGTTTCAGCGGGCGCACGAGCTGGAGCCGGACAATCCGTTGCCTCTGTACAACCTCGGGCAGGCGCTGTATGCCGCGGATCGCAATGAGGAAGCGGTGGAGGTGCTGCTCAAGCACATTGCGATGCGGCCCGAGCACAGTTGTGCGCACTATGAGCTGGCGCGGGCGTTGAGCGAGCTGGGGCGGCACGATGAGGGGCTCAAGCACTTCAAGGCCTACGAGGATCTCGAGCCGGGCGATCCGGCGGGCATCTGCAGTGTCGGCACCGAGATGGGGCTGATGGGCAAGGGCGAAGAGGGCGATGCGCATGTGCGCAAGGCCCTCGATCTTGATCCGGGGTATCACTGGGCGGTGCATGCGCTGGGGCTTCTGGCCAAGGGGCGAGGGGAGCTCGAGCTCGCCGCGGCGTATCACGAGGAAGCGGTGCGGCGCGATCCGGAACACGTGATCTTCCAGCGGGCCTTCGGCGAGGCCTACGGGCGCGTGCATTCGCTCGAAGAGACCATCACGCGGCTCAAGGCGCTTCCGCAGCAGGGCGATCCGTCGGTGTGGCTGCGGCTCATGACGACACTGCGCGATGAACACCGCGCGGCCGATGCGCTGGCAGTGGGGCACGCGGCATTGCAGCTCTATCCGCGCGAAGGTCCGCTTCTGGGTACACTGGCTCTGGCTCAGGATGATCTGGGTGAACGGGAGTTGGCGCTCAAGACGCTGCGGCAGACCACGGCGATCAATCCGGATGACCTGATTGCGCACTTTCATGCCGGGCGCATCCTCGCCGAGACGGGCGAGTTCGCCAAGGCGTGCGCGGCGCTTGAGTATGTATCCGAGCACGACAAGGACTCGGTGCGTCCTCGTGAATATCTGCTGTTCTGCTACGCGAACCTTGAGCAGTACGACCGGTGCGATGCCATCGCCGAGGAGATCCTCAGGCTCGATCCCGAGAACGCCTATCTCAAGGACCTCTTCGAGGAACGGGAGAAGGAAGCGGGTGAGGGGGGTGAGGGGGGTGAAGCGGGTGAGGGTGAGTCGGGCGAAGGCGCCAAGGAACCACCTCCCGGGGCATGAGTCCCGTCATGGTGGACGAGGAGTTTGCGGGAGCGTTCCTGGCCCGGCGACGATGGTGGCGTTCGTGACGACGCGAGTTTGCGCACCGTGTCAATGTTTGCGCCGAAGCGGACGTTCCGAAGATCGCCAACAACGCGCCAATCGCACCGGTTCATTGCCACGCAGGAACTACGCGTGTTCCGTATTAGGTCTGCAGCACGCCGGTCTTGAAGGGCTTTGAGTAATCCCAGTTCTGGTTGGCCGCATCGAGGGCGGCGATGAGTTCCTCGCGCGTCTGATGGGGCTGGATGATGCGATCGACCCAGCCGCGTGCTGCGCCGTGGCGGATGTCGGCCTGCTCGGTGTACCCGGCGTGAATCGCACCATAGATGGCCTTGTGCGCGGCTTCGTCGATGGTCTCGCCCTTGCGCTTGCGGCTGGCTTCCTCGATGGTGGTGAGCACGCCGGTGGCCTGATTCGCGCCCATCACGGCGCACTTGGCGTTGGGCCAGGCAAAGGAGATGAACTGATCAAAGGCGCGGCCGCACATGGCGTAGTTGCCTGCGCCGTAGCTGCCGCCCAGGATCACGACGATCTTGGGGACGATGCAGTTGCTCATGGCGTTGACCATCTTGGCACCCGCACGGATGATGCCGCCCTGCTCGCTGTCGCGGCCCACCATGAAGCCGGTGGTGTCGTGCAGGAAGAGAATCGGAATCTTGCGCTGGTTGCAATCCATGATGAACCGCGCGGACTTGTCGGCCGAGTCGTCGTAGATCACTCCGGGCATCTGCACGGCCTTGCCGGGGCCGGCCTTGCCGCCCGCGGTGGTCCGCATCGTGATCTTCTTCTGATTGGCGACGATGCCGCAGGCATGGCCGCCGATGGTCGCGTAGCCGCAGACGATCGACTGGCCGTATTCGGCCTTGTACTCGTCAAAGTCGGGCGCAAGCGATTCGCTGCCATCGCTCGCGCGGCTCGCCTTCGAGTCCACCAGGCACGCGATGATCTCGAGCACGTCGTACTGAGCGCCCGGCTTGTCGGTGAAGACCTCGTAGAGACGCTCACCGGAATGGAAGGAGGCCGGGGCCTTGCGCTGGGGCGCGGTGAAGTTGTACTTGCGCACCAGATCGCGCAGACGCGTGATGCACTCGGGGTCGTTCTTCTCCTTGAAGTCGATCGTGCCCGAGATCGCGGCGTGCATCGCGGCCCCGCCCAGTTCCTCGTCCGTCACTTCCTGGCCGATCGCGGCTTTCACGAGCGCGGGACCGGCCAGGTAGAGGCCCGAGCCCTCGGTCATGAGGAGCGTGTCGCAGAGCACGGGGAGATAGCCGCCGCCGGCGACGCAGTAGCCCATGATCGCCGCGATCTGCGGGATGCCCTCGGCGGAGATGATGGCGTTGTTGCGGAAGATGCGCCCGAAGTCGTCGATGTCGGGGAAGACATCCTCCTGCATGGGGAGGAAGACGCCGGCGGAATCGACCAGGTACAGCAGGGGGAGCCGCGCGAACATCGCGATGGTCTGGGCGCGGATGATCTTCTTGCACGTCATCGGGAAGAACGCGCCGGCCTTCACCGTGGCGTCGTTGGCGATGATCATGCAGCGGCGGCCCTCGACGGTGCCGATGCCCGTCACGACTCCAGCCGCGGGCGCTCCGCCTTGTTCAGCGTACATCCCGTACGCGGCCCAGAGGCCGTACTCCTGCAGCGTGGTTCCCTTGTCGATCAGCAGTGCGACGCGTTCACGGGCCGTGAGGCGGCCTTTCTCGTGCTGGCGGTCGATGGAGGCCTTGCCGCCTCCTTGCTTGATCTTCTCTTCTGTCTTCACGTACTCCGCGGCGAGATCCTTGATCGAGCGGTCCGCGGCGGGGGTTGCTGGGCTGGTGGCGGGGGAAGACATGCGACCTTGGACTCCGGGTACAGCGGGTGACTTAAAACCGTGGAGACAAGGGTAGACCCGGCCGGGTGCCGGGCGCAAGGTCGGTGGGTGGCGTGCGATGGCTCGCCGCGGAGAGTGCAGCCGATTCGGCGCTATCCTCGGCCATGACGACACTGGCAGACCTTCCGGGGATCTTCGAGCAGGCCGGATTCGCGCGCGACGGGCTCGCCCACATCGGTGCGATTCTGCCGCACGGTCGAGCGGTGGATCCGAAGCTGGTGGAGGAGGCCACTGCGGAGCCGACCTCGGCCAACATCTGCGCCCGGTTGTTCTACATGGCCCGGAGCGTTTCCGTCGAACGGGCAAGGTCGGTGCTGACGCCGGGGATGTTCGAGTGTCTGGTGGCTGAGGGCCTGCTTGAGGTGACCGGCGATGATGTGCGAGCAGCGTTCGCCGCGGTGCCGATCGGTCCGCGCGTGATTCTGCGCGACTTTGAAGGATGGGCGACCGGGTTGCCGATCGGAAACGAGTACGTACTTGGTGTGGGGGTTGCCACCCTCATGCTCGCCGATCTGACGGTGCGGCGCAGTGGTGAGCGGGTGCTGGACATCGGTACGGGCCAGGGGTATCAGGCCATCGCCGCGGCGGGGCATGCGGCGAGTGTGGTGGGGACGGACATCAACGCCCGCGCACTCAGGCTGGCGGCGCTCTCGCTTCGCATCAATGCGGTGAGCAACGTGGAACTGCGCGAGGGGAGTTTCTTCGAGCCGGTCGCGGCGGAGAAGGGGACATTCGACCTACTGGTGAGCAATCCGCCCTTTGTCATTGCACCCCCGCACGACATCACGGCGATCGGCGGGCGATGGACGGGTGATTCGTTTGTTGAGAACCTGATCCGTCAGGCCCCCGAGTATCTCAAGGAAGGGGGCTGGGCGACGGTGCTGTGCAACTGGCATCATCCGACGATGGAGGACTGGAAGACGCGCATCGGTTCGTGGGTGCAGGGCCAGGGTGTTGATGCGTGGATTGTGCGGCTCAAGAGTGATCCGGCCAGGACCTATGCCACATCGTGGCTGCGCGAGGCGGGGAGTGCGGAGGGTGAACGGGGCATGCACGAGGCGATGAAGCAGCTTGATTCATGGATTGCCTATTACAAGTCGCTGAATGTGGGTGCGGTGAGCCTGGGTGCGGTGTATCTGCGAAAGCGAGCCGCGGCGGGTGTGCCGAACTGGACGCGCTTTGATTCGGTGGCGGTGGATGAGTGCAATGAATCGGCCAGCGATCAGGTTCAGAGGGTCTTCGCGGCGGAGACGCTGATACGGGGCTTTGCCTCGCCGCTGGATGTGATGTCGCTGAAGCTGGGTCTTGGGCCCGATGGGCAGTTGACGCAGCAGTCGAAGGTGGATCAGGGGCGGTGGAAGGTGCATCAGACGCTGCTGAGGCAAGCCGCGGGGTTTGAGATGAGGGTTGGTCTCGATGAGCTGCCGCGGCAGGTGCTCGAGCGGCTGGATGGGCGGCGTCCCTGCGGGCAGATCATCGCGGAGATGGCTGCGGCGGTGGGTGCCGATGCGGCACGTGCCTGCGAGGCTACGGCACCCTTCCTGGTGAAGATGCTGCGTGACGGGCATGTGGTAGTGGCGTGAGAAGTTCAGGAGTGCAGCAGCGTGGCGCTCTCATGAACTGACGGTGCGCCGACTTCGCCCAACGCGCCTGGCAGCTCAACTGCACTCTGGGCCGGGCCGCGCCTCTCAGCTCTCTCCTGGCCCGCGGCGGACCACATCCCTGCACTCATGCGCTTTCCGCTGCACTCCGCACAGACGGCACAGAGCGATCTGGCTCCGCAATCTCGCGGCATGATTGCCTTGCGGCAACGCGGCATGAATTGGATTCTTTCCCTGACAGTGCTCGCGGTATGGCGGGGGGGCCTGAGTATCGCCCGATCCCGGCCGCGGCAACGACAATTCAAACAGGGAGATGACATATGAACACTCGTACTGGTTTCTTCGCTGCATTTGCCATCTTCGCGGTTTCCGCGGTTTCGGCGCTCGCTGATACCGTCGACATGCGGTTCGTTGGTACAGGCAGCGGTCGCAATGTGCGTGTGACGACGCCCGACCGGACTTTCAACGTCTTTGCCGGTCAGTTGCGTCACTCTTTCTCGAACGGCACCGGGGCCGCCTCGGCCCTCAATGGAGAACTTCTGACTTATTGCACCGATCTGACGCAGTACGTCTCTTCAACGACACGCAGCTTCACGGTCCGTCCTGTCGGCGATGCTCCTGTGGGCAACGCGATGGGGATGGACAAGGCCCGGGCCATCGCGTCGCTCTATGACTACGCGATGGGGACTCAGATCAACTCAACCTCCTCCGCTGACATGGCCTGTGCGTTCCAGCTTGCAGTCTGGGAAATCGTCTCTGACTTCAACTGGTCGCTGGGTTCAGGCAGCCTGAGTCTCTCAACCGGTAACTTCCGTGCATCGCAGACCAACGGCAGTCCCGTCTGGTCGACGGTGAACACGCTGCTCAACGGCCTCTTCAACAACACCAACAACTCTTCGTTCAGTCCCAATGGCATTCTTGCCATCACGAGTTCCAACTACCAGGATCAGCTGATCCAGGTTCCCGCCCCCGGTGCGGCGATGCTCGCGGGACTCGGCCTCACGCTTCTTGCCGGTCGCCGGCGCAGCGACAAGCTCGCCTGAACGAAGGCGTCAGCAGCAGTTTGACTCTCTTGGATTCACTCACACACACACGCGACGATTGACACAATCACACCACCCCGGTCCTTGCGGCCGGGGTGGTTGCTTTTGGTGTGAATCCACCGGGTGCGAGGGGGATCAGTGCAGAAGGTCTTCTGCTTCGAGCACGGAGTTGGCGACATCGACCAGCGGGCGGCGGGTGTCGCGAGCCTTCTTCTGAAGCATGATCATCGCGTCGGGTTCGGTCACGCCCCTGCGGGAGACCAGGATCCACTTGGCCTTCTCGATGATCCGGCGTTCCTCGAGCCGCTTGCGGAGATTGTCATTTTCGTCGGCGAGTTGATTCATCTCGACGTAGCGTTTCCACGCGACGGAGATCGCGGCACGGATCTGTTCGGTGGAGGCGGGCTTGACCAGGTAGCCAAAGACACCGCTGTCGCGTGCCGCGTCCACGGTCTCCTGGTCCGAATAGGCGGAGATGATGATCACCGGGATCCCCAGCTCGGTGTAGATCTCTCTCGCCACGCTCAGGCCGTCGCGCTTTGGCATCTGCACATCCAGGAGCGCCAGATCGGGCATGGCGCTGCGTGCGAGCGCCACGGCGTTCTCGCCATCCACGGCGGGGCCCACGGTGACATGGCCCAGGGTCGCCAGTGCGTGCGTCACCTGCGCCGCGACGAGAAACTCGTCATCGGCGACCAGGATGCGACTGGGCGTTGCGGGAAGTTCCACGCGTCGCGCCTGGGCGGAAGGACGCACCGGCGCGGGCTGGTCGGTGGGTTTTTGGTCCTTGGCGCTGTGGCTGCTGGGCATGAGGTGCTTTCGGTGAGTGACGGGGTGCCTGTGCGTGGATTATTGGGGTGGTATCGGGCGGCGCGGCCCGGATTCGGGAATTGCCTCAAGGCGGGCAATCAGCGTGCACGACCAACTGCCGCGGTCGCTGGCGAAGGTGCATTGGCCGCGCAGGTCGGAGCGGGCAAATCCGTCGATGAGCGTGAGGCCCACGCCGCCGTCGGGGTCTTCCCGGCCGGGTTTCCTCGCGACAAACTGCTCGGTCCACTGAAACTGCATCATTCCAGGGGCCGGGGGCAGGCTTTTCCACGAGATCCGGATGTTTCCGTCGGGGCATCCCAAGGCACCGTGCTTGAAGCTGTTGGTGGTGAGTTCCTGGATGATGATCGCCAGCGCCGAGGCCTGCTGGGCGCTGATGCGAATGGGGCACTCCTCGCCGTAGCTGAGTGAACCTCGCCGTTCATCGGGGATCATGGCCGTGAGCAGGCGACGGATCAGATCACCCAGGTCGACGCTGCTGCCGCCGGCCTTGGCGATCACGTCATGCACGTCCTTCATGGCGCGGATCTTGCCGCGGAGTGTCGAAGCCACTGCGTATGCCGCGGGGCTCTCGCGTGCCGCGGTCTCATAGAAGGCCACCAGGCCCAGGAGTCCGGCCAGGTTGTTGCGGACGCGGTGGTCAAGCTCCCGCCGGAGTGTCTGCTCGCGGGCGAGCGCCTCCTCGCGGTTGCTGAGTGCCTCGCGCAGCGCTTCACGAGCCCGGTGCGGGTCGGTGACATCGAGCGAAGCTCCGATGAAGCCGGTCAGCTGGCCGGAGGGGCTCATCCTGGGCAGCCCCTGGCTGTGCATCCATCGGTATTCTCCGTCGTTTCGGCGCAGTCGCATCTGAAACTCGAAGCTCGCGGCGTCCTTCGCCGCGTGTTGCAGCGTCGTCGCGACGTGCGGCAGATCATCCGGGTGAACATGCTCCATCCAGCCGTCGCCCAGTGCACGCTGGGTATCGCCGAAGAACGCGGTAGCGACGGAGTTGACGAACTCGAACTTCATCGCGGGATCCGTCATCCAGATGAGTGCCGGGGACGCGTCGGTCAGCAGTCGGAAGTGGGCCTCGGAGGTCCGAAGCTCCATCGTCCGGGTGCGCACGCGGTCCTCAAGCAGATTGGCCTGCATCGCCAGCTCGATCTGGGCGAATCGCTGCAGGCTCGCCGCGTGATTCAGGTGTCGGGCACTGATCCACATGCCAACCGCCAGCAGCAGCACGCTCGTGGTCGCGAAGAGTGCGGCGCCCAGGCGGTAGTCGAGCACCTGGTTGTCCTGAGCCAGAAGCCGCAGCCAGCCAAGCAGCGGCAGCAGCACCGCACCGGATGTGACGACCCACCGCAGCACGACGCCGCCGGGAAATAGGCTCGTCACTTCCGCGGCAAACGCCGCGTCACTCTCACGGAAGAACGACGCGATTCCGAGTGCAAAGACGCACACAGCGGACGGAAACGCCATGTTGACATCGGGCGAGAAACCAAAGAGCACATCGGCGCTGTAGATGTGGCCGATGATCGCAACGAAGCCCACCACCGCGGCGGCCGCGGCGCATGCCTGCGTCATCCACCATCTCCAACCGACCACGATCGGACCCGAACGGGCGAATGGATCGGGTGACTGAGCCATGACCGCCAGACGCCAGACACCATGCTCACCGCTGGGAGGCGAGAGGAATGACATTCCAAGGAGTGTCAGTGCCACCGCCGTGTTCAGGCTCATGCGAAAGGGCGTTGGTTCCATCGCCGGGGCGATCGGGTCGTTCACAAGCCGATCGACCAGGGAAGCGGTGCCCAGCAGCAGCACCCCGAATCCCGTGGCGATCCGAACGACATAGGCGCGAGCCCAGGAGCGACGTTCGTGGCTCGCCGCGAGGAGCGCCACTGATGCAAGGATGAAGCCGATTGCGGTCGTGACCTTGACCGGGTCGTCACCGCGCGGCGCGAGCGTAGTGAAAGGACGGATGTCAAAGGCCCAGCCCACCAGTGCCACAAACCCGGTGAGTCCCGCAAGGCCCGCCGCGGCAATCAGGATCCACCGAACACTCGTTCGGGTGTAGGTTGGAGTGAGCGGGGATGTGGCTTTGGGGCCTGACATGTGCTGGCGCACAGTATCGGGCAGGGTGCCGCGACGACCCCAGATTGGGCGGATCCACGCGGGCGATTCGGGCCAAAAAAAGAGCCGGCGTCAACCCAAAGGGTCGACGCCAGCAGGAGGGGGGGCAGGTTGAGCTGACAGCGTACGGGGCTCACTGTCGCGAATCAATACCGCTCGAAAGGAATCTCTGGATCAGCTGGTCGTGGGCCGTTCAATGCCGCGAAGATGGGTCTTTCGGTGGCTGCGCGGTGGGGGCGGGGTTACGCCCGGGGTGACTTGGTGATGGCGTCGATCATTCGATCGAGCGCGAGGTCCAACGCGGCTTCGTTCGCGGCGAGCGACCAGAGGCGGCGTTTGGCGCTGACGACTTTGCCTGAAATGACGCGGGGCTGGTCCATCTGAGCCGTGTCGGAGAAGCGAATGGTGCGGACCGTCGCGGCATCACGCGGATTCGCCGCGGGAGCGTTGAAGGCACGCAGAG
>JBILUL010000179.1:0-9790 GCA_044371005.1 Phycisphaerales bacterium
GCGAGACTACGAACGGAACCCGAAACAGATTCGTCGACGGTTCCGATAATCGTGTTGGGATTCAGCGCGTCATCCGGCGAATCCGCAGGAAGGGGAGCATTCGCAGGTGCTTTCATTTCAGGGACATGCGAACGGATCGTGGCGACGACCAGGCCATGGTTGCCCGACGCCGCGGCTTTCGCCAGGTCATCCACCATCGCGTCGATGTCCCACGTCACCGCACTGCTCGCCTTGAAGGCATTGATGCCCGGATAGGCCGTCGGACTCAGCGCCTCGGCCTCATACGAGAGCTCCTCATGGAGCTTCTCGCCCTTGCGGATGCCCGTCAGCATGAGGTCGATGGGAGGCATCGCGGTCTGCCGCGGCTTGGTTCCAGTGTTACGGATCGGTTCATACCCGCTCAGACGCGCGAAGCGTTCCGCCAGGTCGATGATGCGCAGAGGTTCACCCATGTCGAGCACGTAGATCGAGGGGGTGGCCCCGCCTCGGCACTCGATGGTGCTGGCCTGAATGACCAACGCCGCGGCTTCGTTGATGGTCATGAAGTACCGCGTCATGCGATCATCGGTCACCGTGAGTGGTCCACCCTCAGCGAGCTGCGTGCCCCAGATCGGCAGCACGCTGCACGCGGAGCCCAGTACATTGCCGAAGCGCACCATGCTCATGCTCGTTGAGTGGCCGGTGCGAGCGCCCAGGCCCTGCACGTACATCTCCGCAAGGCGCTTGGTGGCGCCCATGATGCTGGTGGGGTTGACGGCCTTGTCGGAAGAGATCATGACGAAGCGATCGCATCCGGTCGCCGCCGCGGCGTCGGCCACGGCCTTGGTGCCCAGGACGTTGTTGGTGATCGCCGCGCCGGGATGATCTTCCATCAGCGGGACATGCTTGTGAGCCGCGGCATGGAACACCGCATGCGGCCGCGTGCGTTCCATGAGCGCCAGTGTTCCAGATGCATCCACCACATCATGCAGTACGGCGCGGCGCTTGATGAGCGGGAATCGCCGCGCGAGCTGGCGATCAATCTCAAAGAGTGCATTCTCGCTGCGCTCGACAAGGATGAGTTCTTCGGGTGCGAAGGTCGCGACGATGCGGCAGATTTCGGAGCCGATGCTGCCGCCCGCGCCGGTGATGAGCACGCGCTTGCCTTCGACGACGCGCGCCACCGCGCGGCGATCGATGCCGTAGGGAGTGCGACCGATGAGTTCAACGAGATTGACGTTCGATGAAACAGGCACAGGAGCGGAGCGTCCTGCGATGATGTCGGAGAGGGGCGGTACTTCGCGCATCGGGATGCCCATCTCGGAGAGCTGGGAGGCAACGTGCTGCGAGTGGGCACGGTCTCCGGAGGTAATCGAGACCAGCGCCATGGTGAAGGGGAGGCTCTGATGGAGCATCACCAGTTCGCGCATGCCGCCGAGCATCTGCGTGCCCGAGATGAATGAGCCGGGTTCAAGGTCGTGGCGGTCAACCAGGAAGCACCCCACGGGTGAGCGCAACGTGTGATCATCGCGCACCTGCTGAATGAGGGCGCGGATGGTGGTGGTGGTGGCGACGAGGATGAATCGCCGCGTGAGAGCGGGCACAGCCGCGGCGGAGAGGGTGGAGTGGGTGGGCTGGGGGCTCGCACCGGGCTTGAGCTGCGTCAACTCACCATCAGGACCGCCAAAGGGAACTTGCGAAGATGCCATATCGAGGGAATATCGGCGTGGAGGGGGTGGCTCGCCGTTGATTGGCATGCCCCGACGCGGGGGGAATCCGCACGAGATGGGCGGGCGACCCCTGTTCGGGGTCCCCTATTCTGTGGGCACATGATCGGCAGGCTCACCGGAACTCTCGAATCGCTCGACGAACTCAGCGCACTCATCAGTGTGCCCGGGGGCATCTGCTATGAAGTGAGTGTGCCCGCGTTCCTGGTGCCGCGGCTTGAAGCAAGCCGCGGCAAGCCGGTGACGTTCATCACCTTCCACTACTTCGAAGGCCAGGGCCAGGGTGCGTGGTTCATTCCGCGACTGATCGGGTTTCTCTCGCCGCAGGAGCGCGACTTCTTCGAGGTCTTCACCACGGTGAAGGGCATTGGCAATCGCAAGGCGTTGCGTGCGATGGCGGTGGAGCCCGCAGCGATCGCCGCGGCGATTGCGCAGAAGAATCCCAGCGCCCTCTCGAAGCTCCCGGAGATCGGCAAGCGCCTCGCTGAGACGATCATCGCGGAGCTGACGGGCAAGGTGGATGGATTCTTGAGTTCGCAGGAAGTGGCGACGATGGATGTGAAGGCATCCGGAGCCGCGGCGATGCCCGGGAGCGACGAAGCGATCCTCGCGCTCATCGCGCTGGGCGAAACACGCGGCGATGCGGAGAAACTCGTGGCGCGTGCGCTGGATCGTGCGCGGCGTGAGTCGATTGCCATCAAGAACACGGAAGATCTGCTGGCGGTAGTCTTTGCCAGTCGGGCGTGAGGTGCGCTGAATCCGGCGTTTTCGACGCGGGTCTGCGCACGAGCCGGCCTGTCGGCGTGAGGAGTGCGCGTGCAAAGTGGTTGAGAGGCTCGATTCACGCCGCGTGCGATTGGTGCCATCTGCAGGCCGTAGGCCTCTGAGTGAGTAGCCAGGGGTGAAGCACGGCTTTGCGTGCGCCACCCCTGGAGAAGGCGCCAGAAACGGACCGCACGCCGTAGGCGTGCAAGAAGGGTGCGTGACAACGCGACGTCGCGCACGGTGGCGGAATCGTTCACATCGGGTCGAATTCACCTAAATCCAACCGCATACACGTTCCCCAACGTGCACACCTCCGGTGTGCGGGGAATCCGGCGTTCATGACCCGGGGTGGCGCACGCCGAGCCGTGCTTCACCCCGGGCTAAAGACGACCAGGCCTATCGGCCTGAAGAGTGCGCGTGCAAGCCCACAAGTTGGTCTCGTGCGCCACCCAACGACAGGCTGATTCCCAACCGAGCAATCCCACGGCACTGCTACCCTTCCCGTGGCTCCGCCCATGATCTGGATTGCCCTCAAAATGCTCTTTGGCGACCGCACGAAGTTTGCGGGGGTCGCGCTGGGGTCGTTTCTGGCGACGTTTCTGATCACGCACATGCTGGCGATGTTCAGCGGTCTGATGCAGCGGACGTATTCGCTGATCGCTGATATTCCGCAGGCGGACATCTGGGTGATGCATCCGGCGGTGCGCTACGTGGATGAGCCGATTGCCTTGTCGGGCAATGCGATTCTGCGGGTACGCGGCGTTGAAGGCGTGGCGTGGGCAACGCCGCTGTATGTGGGCACGCTGCAGACCAAGCTTCCCAATGGTGCGTATCAGGGCACGCTGGTGATTGGTGTGGATGATGACAGCCTCATTGGGTTGCCGCCGGTGCTGGTGGAGTGTGCCGCGGATGATCTGCGGCGTGCCGAAGGGGCTTTTGTCGATGTCATCGGCGCCAAGACGACGCTGGCGATTCCGCTTCAATCTGAGCACCTCGAGCTTGGTTCGCACCGAGTGGATTACTCGGGGCCGACGCGGCCGCTGCGTCTGGGTGATGAGTTGTCGGTGAACGATCACAGGCTGATCGTGGCGGGAAAGGTCGATCTTGGCCCAAGGTTCATCTCAAAGCCGGTGCTCTATACGACCTATTCGCGGGCCGAGTACATCAGCCCCAAGACGCGCCAGACGCTCTCGTATGTGCTGGTGAAGGCGGCTAAGGGCGTGGATCCAGCCGAGCTTGTGCGACGCATCGAGGAGGCGACTGACTACAAGGCGCGCACGGCCCAGCAGTTCAGCGACGATACGTACTGGTACTACATGCTTCTGACTGGTGTGGTGAGCCGCATCATCTTCATGATCGCCACGGCGATCGTGGTGGGGCTCTCGGTCAGTTCGCTCTTGTTTTATCTCTTCACGACGGAGAACTCCCGCTACTACGCGGCGTTGATGGCGCTGGGCTGCCGCGGGAGGACGCTGGTGGCCATGGTGGTGGTGCAGGCCTTCGTGAGTACCTTCGCCGGCTTTGGCCTGGGGGTGGGGGGCTCGTGCCTGCTGGGCCTCTCCCTGTCGGTGCAATCGATGCCGTATGCGATGGTCTGGCAGGTACTTCTGGCTTCTGCGGTGTCGATCTTCGTCGTGGCGATTGTGGCATCGGCCCTGAGCGTTCGCCGCATTCTGAGCCTGGAACCGGCGATGGTCTTCAAGTGAGCGGGTGAAAAGAAGATGGGTCGCGAGATGCAGTGTGTCGGGCTGACTGCATGGATCAGGCCCTTTTCTTCACTCATCCTGTCCATCCTGTCCATCCATGTTTCATTTCCTTGCGGGAGAAGAGAACATGGATAGACAGGATAGACAGGATGAAAACCTTGAAACAGTGGCGGCTCGGCGTGACGTGCGAGAGGGGGAGTGGGAGGGGGACTTGGACGATGCACTTGTTCGTGGCTTGACGGACCCCGGGAGCAGGGGAAGGGGCCCAGTGGGGGTGGCGGTGGGGGGCGCCGGGGGGAGCGAATCGCCGAGAAGGGGTGATTCTCGGGGCTCGCCTGCCCGATATCCTTGCCCGCATGCGCTACGCGATGATCATGGCCGGCGGAGCGGGGACACGACTGTGGCCCCTTTCGCGGAAGGACAAGCCCAAACAGCTCCTGCAGTTCATCACCCGTCCGGGTGACGATCAGCAGCGATCGCTGCTGGAGCTGGCCGTGCGCCGTCTCGATGGCCTCATCAAGCCCGACAACCGCTACATCTGCACCGCCGAGTCGTACCGCGAGGACATCCGCTCGCAGATGAGTGATCTCAAGGATTCGCACATTCTCGGAGAGCCCGCGCCGCGGGATACGGTGAATGCCGTCGGGTTCGCCGCGGCGGTCCTCGCCAAGCACGACAAGGAAGCCGTCTTTGCCGTGCTCACCTCCGACCACGTGATCGAGCCCGAGGAAGACTTCCGGGCCCGCATGGATCTTGGCTTTCGCCTCGTCGAGAACGACGACCGGCGCTTTGTCACCTTCGGCATCAAGCCCACCTACCCCGCCACCGGCTTTGGCTACATCGAGCGCGGAACACCCGTGCGCGACAAGAAGCACGGGAAGCACCCGGCCGTCGATGGCACGAAGGACCACGCCTATCAGGTGGCGCGGTTCGTCGAGAAGCCCGATCGCCCGCGCGCTGAGGTGTATGTGCAGAGCGGCGACTTCTACTGGAACGCAGGCATGTTCGTGTGGAAGGCCACCACCTTCCTCGAAGCCCTCGAGAAGTTCAAGCCCGAGAGCTACGCGGGGCTCATGAAGATCCAGGAGGCCTGGGGCACCAAGAAGGCCAAGGCCGTTCTTCAGGAAGTCTACCCGACGCTCCCCAAGATCAGCGTTGACTATGCCATCATGGAGCCAGCCTCCAAAGCCGCGGCGAAGCCCGGCAAGGACGACGATCGCTTCCAGGTCTGCATGGTGCAGATGGATGTGCGCTGGCTCGATGTCGGCAGCTGGCCCAGCTTTGCCGACACGGTGGAAGCCGACAAGTTGGGCAACCGCATGTCGGGCACCGGCAAGGCCGTGATGCACGCGGGCAAGAACAACCTCGTCTACACCACTAACGGCCACACCGTCGCGCTCCTGGGCGTTGATGATCTGGTGGTGGTGCAGACAGCCGATGCGACGCTGGTGATGCCCCGCGCCAAGGCCGAGGAACTCAAGCTCATCCACGGAATGCTGGACGACCGGCTCAAATGAACGACGAGGCAAGCCGGTGAGCGCACCCACGCGGTACATCTGCATTGATCTTGGCGACAAGCGCACCGGACTTGCCATGTCCGACAGCATCACGAGGCTCGTCTCGCCACTCGAAGTGCTCGAAGTGCCCATCGCGCATGAACAGGGCGAAGTGCTGCTGCGGGCGATTGTCAAGGCGGTGCGAGAGCAGGTCTCGCCGCGTACGCCGCTGGAGATTGTCGTTGGCCTGCCCCTGGTGCAGGAGGGCAAGGAAGGGCCGCGTGCCAAGGGCGTGCGAGCCTTTGCTTCGAGAGTGCAGGCTGCGCTGCAATGCACGATGCACTTCCAGGATGAGACGCTGTCGAGTGTTGAAGCTGACTGGTCGATGGCCCGCAGCGGCATGACGCGGGGTGAGAAGAAGGCCAAGCGCGATGCACTCGCCGCGGCGGTGATTCTGCGAGACTTCCTCGCGGCGAGTTCGCCGCGGATTGATGATGATCTCTGAAACGTGGCACTGCTCTTAAGAGCAGTGTTCTTCAGTGGCATTGCTCTCTGAGCAATGTTCCCCCGTCGCCGCTCACTCTGTGAGCAAGGCCAGTGCTGCGAGCTAGAGCGCCGACATGGCTCAGAGAGCCATGAGACTGCGGAGCATTGCTCAGAGAGCAATGCCACGGGCGGAACTGATCCCCCCTCCACCAGTCTAACCTACCAGCCCCGTTCGGCCCCTCGCCGAACTCTGGTTTGGAGATTGTTCATGTTCCTCAACGCTCTTGTCCTCGTTCTGACCGCTGGCCTCGCCGCGGCGATTCAGCCTGCCACTCCCAAGGCCACAGAGCCCCCGGCTCCGGCCCCGGCTGCCGCTCCCTCCGCCACTCCGGCACCGGCAGCGGCAACCACTGCGCCCATCAAGACGGCCTCCGATCTCCTCGATGCCCTTGAGAGCGCCGACAAGGATTTGACGACCCTGATCTCGGATGTGCGGTATGACAAGATCGATGGGTTGACGGAGGACCGGCAGATCCGCCGCGGGAAGTTGTATTTTGAAGCCGCGGCGGGCGAGCGGACTTCTCGCCGCTTTGCCGTGCGGTTCCTGAGTCTTCAACTTGGCGATCGCCTCGATGATGAAGAGCAGCTCTTTGTCTTTGATGGCCAGTGGCTGCTCGAAGTGACGCCCAAGCACAAGCAGATCATCAAGCGTCAGGTCGCCGAGCAGGGAAGCACGTTTGATCCGCTCAAGATTGGTGAGGGGCCGCTGCCCCTGCCCATCGGGCAGAAGAAGGCCGACATTCTCAAGCGATTCACGGTGGAACTGCTCCCCGATGCAGAGGGGCTGGAAGGCCTGAACGAAGAAGAAACTGCGTCGCTCAAGACCTTTGCCAAGGGGTCATACCAGCTCAAACTGGTGCCTGAGAAGGGGACGCCCGAATCGGAGAAGTTCACTGAAGTTCGGCTCTGGTATCGTGAAGGCGACGCCGCGGAGGGTCAGCGTCGTCTGCTTCCCCGCATGGCTCGCACCGTCGCACCCAAGAGCGGCAACGTGACCATCGTGCGGCTGAACAAAGTCGAGACGAATACCAAGATTGATCCGGTGAACTTTGCCACGCAAGAACCCGGGAAAGACTGGGATGTGGTCATTGAAGCGATGGACAAGTAAGCAGCCGGTTTGGGCTCCGGAAGTGACCAATTTCGCCGCGGCGGCGTGGCGCGTGAGCACACACCCAGCCCGGCCCAGGTTTGTCCAAACTGCCAAATCGGCACGGGTTGGGAGCCAGGTGCGGGCAATTGATCCGTACCAACTCCGAACAAAGACCCATAACCAGCATTTGCAGCTTCGACCAATCGGCACGCGGCATGCTGCCGATAGATCAGACGGCACGGTCTGATTGGATCAGCAGGATTTCGCGCACCGCAAACCGTTACGGGACGGTGTGCGAACCGATAAGTGAGACAGTCAGATCTGATGGGCTGTGGAACGTGGCAGAAGAAGAGTCAAGGTGACTCGATAGGCATGTGTGGCAGGCGCCTTCCGGCCGGTCATACCCCTCGAAGGGACCTCAGGTATGTTTGAACGCTTTACCGATCGTGCCCGCAAAGTCATGGCCCTGGCCAACCAGGAAGCACAGCGGCTGAACCACGAGTACATCGGGACCGAGCACATTCTGCTTGGCCTGGTGAAGGAAGGCTCGGGCGTCGGCGCGAATGTGCTGCGCAATCTGGATGTGGATCTCCGGCGCGTGCGCCTCGAGGTCGAGAAGCTGGTGAAGGCCGGCCCCGAGATGGTGACCATGGGCAAGCTGCCCCAGACGCCTCGCGCCAAGAAGGTGATCGAGTACGCCATCGAGGAAGCTCGCAATCTGAATCACAACTACGTCGGCACCGAGCACCTGCTGCTCGGCCTGCTGCGCGAGCACGATGGCGTGGCCGCACAGGTGCTGATGAACCTTGGCCTCAAGCTCGAGGAAGTGCGCGAAGAAGTGCTCAACCTCCTGGGCGCGGGCAACGAGAACCCCGAGAGCGGCGCGAGCAAGGGCGATCCCACCGGCGGCGAGTCCGCCGCGGCGGGTGGTATGCCCGGCGCCGGTGCTGGCCCTGCCGGCAAGGGCAAGAGCAAGACTCCCGCGCTCGATCAGTTCGGGCGTGACCTGACCGAGCTGGCCCGCGAGGGTTCGCTTGATCCGGTGATCGGCCGCACGACGGAGATCGAGCGTGTGGTGCAGGTCCTCTGCCGCCGCACGAAGAACAACCCGGTGCTGCTGGGCGAGGCTGGCGTTGGCAAGACCGCGATCGTCGAAGGTCTGGCCCAGCGCATCATCAGCGGCGATGTGCCCGAGATTCTCCACGAGAAGCGTCTGGTCGTGCTTGACCTTGCGATGATGGTCGCAGGCACCAAGTATCGCGGCCAGTTCGAGGAGCGCATCAAGGCAGTGATGAGCGAAGTCCGCCGCGTGAAGAACGTGATGCTCTTCATCGACGAACTCCACACCCTGGTAGGCGCTGGTGGCGCTGAGGGTGCAATCGATGCATCCAACGTGCTCAAGCCCGCGCTGGCACGTGGCGAGATTCAGTGCATCGGCGCGACGACCTTCGATGAGTACCGCAAGTACATCGAGAAGGACGCCGCGTTGGCACGCCGCTTCCAGGCCATCACGGTTGATCCTCCGAATGCCGAGCAGACCGTCGAGATCATCAAGGGTCTGCGCGATCGCTACGAGCAGCACCACCGCGTGCAGATCACCGACGCGGCGATCAAGGCCGCGGTCGAGCTTTCGGGCCGGTACATCACGGGACGCGTGCAGCCCGACAAGTCGATCGACGTGATCGACGAGGCCGGTGCGCGGGTTCGCATCAAGAGCATGACCAAGCCGCCGAACCTGGCGGATATCGAAGGCGACATTGAGAAGCTGAGCGTCGAGAAGGACGAAGCGGTGAAGGCGGCTGATTACGAGCGTGCCGCAGAACTTCGCGACAAGGCCGAGCAGCTTCGCAAGAAGAAGGAAGAGATCCAGAAGGCCTGGCGCAACCGTGCACAGGTGGCCGATGGCGTCGTCGATGAGGAGATCATCGCCGAGGTCGTCAGCAAGATGACGGGTGTGCCGCTCAAGCGGCTCGAGAAGGACGAGGCCGCGCGTCTCCTCAAGCTCGAGCAGGAGCTGCACAAGAAGGTCATCAGCCAGGAAGACGCCATCAAGGCGATCTCCAAGGCGATCCGCCGTGCGCGTGCGGGCCTCAAGGATCCCAAGCGTCCGATGGGCAGCTTCATCTTCGTCGGTCCCTCCGGCGTGGGCAAGACGCTGCTCAGCAAGGCGCTGGCCGAGTTCATGTTCGGTGACGAGGAAGCCCTCGTGCACCTGGACATGAGCGAGTACATGGAGAAGCACAACGTCAGCCGTCTGGTTGGCGCACCTCCCGGCTACGTGGGCTACGAGGAAGGCGGCCAGCTTACTGAGCGCATCCGCCGACGTCCCTACTCGGTGGTGCTGCTCGACGAAGTCGAGAAGGCACACCCCGATGTCTTCAACATGCTCCTCCAGATCATGGAAGAAGGCCGTCTGACCGACTCGTTCGGCCGCAACGTCGACTTCAAGAACGTCGTGCTGATCATGACGAGCAACCTTGG
>JBILUL010000312.1:0-2627 GCA_044371005.1 Phycisphaerales bacterium
GTATTGTGGCATGGCGGACATCGCCTTTCCACCTTCCTCCCGATTCCGGAGCTCCGCCGTACCAAGCAGGACAGCCGAACCGTGCGCCGACCAAACATTGCCTCTGGGCAAGTTTGATGTACGCTCAATGCGAACCTATGTTCGATCCCGGGTGTAAAGTCTTCGCCTAAGGGTTCACGCCATCCCTGACACGTCCACTCGGACTCGATGGGTGAATGCCGTCCGCCGCGGCAACGAGCCGCTCGATCTGCCCACATCCGTTCTGTCTCCGCTTCCGCCTTATCTCGTCTCGTCCCTCTTCTCCCCCTCGTGAGCCCGCGTCGCTGCAACTCCCTCAATACACTTTCAGCCCGTTCATCCAAACGTCCCCCAAATCGACGCACGACAGATCACCAGGCGTCGAAAGCCTGATTGCTCCACAGGTCCGATCCTCCTCACCAGATGGCGAGAGCGTTCCGGGCCGGTGAAAGACTCCTAAAGCATGCTTCTTCAGATATTTACGATTACTCGCACGACCTTCATCGAAGCGGCCCGTCAGCCGGTGCTGCTGATTGTGGTCCTGCTTTCAGGCGTGCTGCAGGTCTTCAACACGTGGAGTACGGGCTTTGCGATGGGTCAGGAAGAGACCAGCGAAGTGGTGGGGGACAACAAGTTGCTGCTGGACGTTGGCCTGGCCACCATTTTCGTGCTCGGCGCGATTCTGGCGGGCTTCCTGGCAACGGCGGTGATGAGCCGCGAGATTGAGAACAAGACGGTACTGACCATTGTCAGCAAGCCCGTGTCGCGTCCGGTGCTCATTGTGGGCAAGTACATTGGCGTCACCGTGGCGATTCTGGGTGCCATGCTGGTCATGCTGATCTATCTGCTCATGGCCATCCGCCATGGCGTGATGACCGCCGCGTCAGATGAACTTGACATGCCGGTGCTGGTGATCTCGCTCGGCGGGGTTGCGATGTCATTGATCCTCGCCGCGTGGACGAACTACTTCTACGGGTGGAATTTTTCGCAGACTTCGATGACGCTCCTGGTGCCGGCATCGCTGGTGGGGTACATCGCGGTGCTCTTCCTGAGCAAGCATTGGGATCTGCAGCCGGTCTATACGGATTTCAAGCCGCAGATCACCATCGCGTGTCTGTGTCTGATTCTCGCGGTGACTGTCCTCTGTGCCGCGGCGGTGGCCGCGTCAACCCGACTCGGCCAGGTCATGACCATCGTGGTCTGCTTCGGCATCTTCGTGCTTTCGCTCTTCAGCAACTACCTCTTTGGTCGCCATGTCTTCAAGAACGAGCTGCTCGGCACGATCAAGCTGGTGATCGCGGATGACCCGGAAAAGAGAGATTTCGATGCTGCGGATGCGCCGTTGACGCTGCGGCTGGAGATGCCTCCCCGCAAGCCTCTCCCCGCCGGCTCATTCTTCTACTACAGCCCGAGCCCGAGCGGGATGCCGATGATGGGTCGGGGAGAGTACAACGCGTATTCAGGCGACATGACCAGCACCGGGGCGATGTCCGGCGCAAGTGTGGGCTCGGCTCTGCTCATCACCGAGTCGCAGCCGCCCTACCAGACCTTCAAGGTGCGCAACATCGGTGCGGAGCCGATGAAGATCTATCGCGTGCCGGAAGCGGGTGACTATGTCTTCGCGGGTCCGACCAGGACCAATCCGATCGCCCTGGCGGTCTGGGGATGTGTCCCCAATCTGCAGTTCTACTGGCTGCTGGACGCGATTTCCCAGAACCGGCCTGTCTCGGCCCGCTACTTCGGGCTCGCATCGCTCTATGCTGTCGTGCAGATCGGTACGTTCCTGAGCCTGGGTGTGATTCTCTTCCAGCGGCGCGATGTGGGGTAACGATCCTCACCTGGCCCCGATGGGCGTTCACACGTGGCGGGAGGCCGCCCGAACTGATGGAAGAATCGCCGCCCCGGAGGATTGAGCAGATGAGCCAGGATGAAGCAGTCACGTCCGTTGAAACCCATCCGCTCTCGATCGTGGCGCTCGATGACGATGACGACTTTCGGCAGTACATCAAGGGTGTCATCGAATCAGATGGCCACGAGTGCCGCGTCGCTGCACTCCCCGAGGAGTTCTTTGCCGCGTGCGAGGAACGCCTCCCTGATGTCGTCCTGCTCGACATGAACATGGGCCGCCACTCCGGTGACGAAGTGCTCGCCGAGATCCGCAAACGCTGGAGCAAGCTCTGCGTCATCGTGGTCACCGGTCATCCCACCATGGAAGGCATGCGTCAGACATTCAAGAAGGATGTCTTTGACTACGTCTCCAAGCCCTTCTCGCTCGCCGAACTGCGTCGCTGCCTGGGGCAGGCCATCGAACGCCTGGGTCTGGGGCAGCGTCCTCAGGACCGTCTGCGCATCGAGATGGGCCGCCAGATTCGACTGGCCCGCACCGAGAAAGGCTGGACCCTCAAGGACCTCTCCGAAACCTCTGGTGTCAGCGTGAGCCAGCTCAGCTCGATCGAACGCGGCGCTCACCTCCCCAGCATCGAATCGATGGTGGCCATCTCGATGGCCGTGGGACGCAAGCCCTCAGTCTGGCTCGAAGCCGCGGGACTCTGACGCACCGGGGGAGCAGCACAACCGCCCGCGGCACTTCCACGCGATCCGGACGCCAG
>JBILUL010000041.1:0-34718 GCA_044371005.1 Phycisphaerales bacterium
TCGCATCGAACCAGGATCCTGCTCTTGAGAATCGCACCATCACCATTTGCCCGGATCGCACTGACCTTCCCGCTCCTCTTGGGAACTGTCGCGCTGTGCGGGTGTGCAGGCACGCCCAAATCGTCCGCGCTCACCAGCGATGACCTTTCGACGACCGCGACGGAGCTTGCCGCGAAGCTCGCGGCGAGCGACTTCATGCGTGAGCGCACGCCCGAGTCACCCCGCATGGTGATCGCGCTGAACAAAGTCGAGAACCTCTCCAACGACCTCATCCCCTCGGGCGAGCAGTGGTACATGATGGTGCGACTGCGCGATTCGATGCCCATCGGAGCACTGCGTACGCAGCGCAACATGGCCTTTGTGATTCCCCGCGAACATCTGGATGCGGGGGCTGAGGCCGGGAACTTCCCGGCCGGATTCGCCGGTTCGCGCGAGCCCACGCATGAGATGAGTGCCACGTTCCGTTCGTCGCGGCGTGCTGCGGGGAAGGATCGGACGGAAGGGTACGACTGTGAGTTTCGAATCACCGATCTTTCGACCCGCGAGCTGGTCTTTGCCGACACGGTCTCGTTCAAGCGGGTCAGCTACGGGAAGTCCTACGACTGATGTGGATGCCATGAGAACACTCTGCCACAAGGCCCCGTTGTCTCACCGCTCAGGCCGATCGAGTCTGCGGATGCTCTGGGCTCTGGCCGGTAGCCTCACGATGCTCACCGGCTGCTCGAGCACCCTCGATCGCGATCTGGTCGCTGCGACCCAGGCCGGGCGCTACGGGCAAGCACGCGTCAAACTTCAGCAGGATCTCTCGCAGGATCGGTCCGACCGCGGCTACATCCTGGGCCGTCTTCGACTTCTGATCCTGACGCTGGCGGATGGTCAGCCCGATGCCGCGGAAGTGACGGCCAATGAAATGTTCAGCCTGCTGGCGACGCAGGGCATCAACTCTGATCGCACGGTCTCCTCGGTCGTCTTCAACGAACGCGTGAAGATCTGGAAGGGTGAGCCCTTTGAGCAGGCCTTCGGGTATGCGTATGTGGCGATTCAGAAGGCTCAACGCGGCGAGTGGGACAACGCCCGCGCCGCGGCTGGCAACTCGCTGTTTCTCCTGAAGGACTTTGCCAGCAACGAACGCCGCAACGGCCGCGACGCTGATCTCTCCACCGAAGAAATCGCCCGTCGCGCGGCCGAGCGTGATGCCAAGCAGCGCGGCGCGGGCGATGCCTATCTCGATAACGGATACGTCGCCTCGAAGACCGACTTTGCGCTTGGGTATCTGCTCAGTGGGCTGGCCAGTCGCTCGCTGGGTCGAGATCAGGAAGCTGCCGACAACTTCAATGCCGCGGCGGAGGCCAATGCGGGCATCAAGCCTCTGTGCGATGCACTTCGCACGGGTGTGTACAACACGGTCTTCATCGTCGATTGCGGCCCTGGGCCCGAGAAGGTCTCCTACGGCACTGATAATGCCTTTGCGCGATTCGAGCCGCGTCAGAGCAGCGACACGCGAGGATTGAGCGTCGCGCTGCGCGGCCCCAACGGCGTTGAATCCTCTTCGGTTTTCCCGTGGGTGACGGATGTGAACATGATGGCCCGCAACCACATGTGGAACAACCTTGAGGATGTGCGGTCGGCCAAGAGCATGCTGGGCACCGCGCTGCTGGTGGGTGGCGCAGCGGTGGCGATTGCGAGTGATGATGACCAGGCTCGGACGGCGGGGTTGATCGCCGCGGGTGTGGGGTTGCTGCTCAAGGCCAGTGCGAGTGCCGATACGAGACACTGTGAGTTCCTGCCGCAGCGTGTGTATGTGGCTCCGACCAACATCACGCAGGCGGGCACTTCGATCACGCTGGATCCAGGCAATGGCAGCTCGCAGATCACGCTGACGGACCTCGCGCCGCCCCGGGGCGGGGCGGGAGCTGGACTGCAGCTTCGCTATGTGCGGCTGCCCATCCGCGGGCCTCAGGCGTGGGCGACCAGTGGCGCAACGCTGTATGCGAACGAGTACCGCACGGAGAATGTGGATGGGGCCTCGCTGCCGTTCATCATGGGTGGGCGCTGCGTCTGCCGGCCTACCGCAGAAGTGATGGAGAGGTATCGAAGAGCCGGGAACCTGACTGATTTGACCGCGTCTGATCTTGAGAACATCTACCGCGAGGAAGGCATACGCCTTTCGGTGGAGGATCAGAAAGGCGGCTCGGCCAAGCACATTCTTGAGGGAGGCGATTCACTGGTGTGTCCCCTCCCCGGAACGACCGGATATCAGCGACTGTTCGGCCAGATTCACAGGCCCTGGCAGCCACGCGGCGCGGCCCTTCGCGACTACCTCGAGAAGCATCCCGCACTGCGTCCGGAACCCGTCAAAGCGGGCCCGTAGGACCTGTGAACCCGGCAACGAACTCACCGAAATGAACCTGTCCTGCACGCTTGTGCACGCAACCATTCTGAAGTTTCCTCCATCCAACGCGGGTTCGTGCGAGTGAACCCGATGCACCGCCAAGGAGTCTGTCCGATGATCCGTCCGACCAGTTCAGCCGCCCGTTTCGTTGTCAGTGCCCTTGCCGCGTTGTCGCTTGCCGCCATCGGCGGTTGTCACAAAGACACTGTGAAGGCCCCCTTCACGCCCGGTCCTGACCAGCTCCCCAAGAGCCAGTACCCCCGCGTGACCGTTGAGCCGGCGCTCTCGTCATGGATCGTGCTCGCTGATCCGGTGGCTGCACCGGCCCCCAACAACGGCCCGCTCACCGTCTCGGTGCCGATCCGTCTGACGAGCACGCGCCCTGATCAGTACGCACGCATTCAGTATCGCTTCATCTTCCTGGATGCCGCGGGCCTGCCGCTTCGCACGCAGTCGGACTGGCGCTTCGTGCGGCTCGAACCGCGCAATCAGGTCTTCCTGACCGGCAACGCCACCGACACGACTGCGGTGGACTGGCGCTGCGAAATCCAGAGCGGACGCTGATCACAGCTGCCGCTTCCCGTCCCTCACAACCCGCCCCTTCCCGCCCGACCCTGCTGTCTCTCTACGACGAGTGACCACCAATGAACTCCGCGAACGCTTCCATCACTGTTGCCGCTCTCGTGCTTGCCAGCCTTGGTGCCACGTCGCTGGCCCAGAGGCTGCCTGATGCACCGCCGCCCCAGCGCAACGTCGGACCGGTGCGGGTGCCCAACCTCGAGCAGTTCGTGGATTCCTATCGCAGGTCGGGCAGCCCCAAGCTGCTGGTCGTGACGGATGTCGTGGGGCAAGCCGCGGGCACCGCGGCATCGCTCAACAGCCAGGCCATGGCCACGCGCCTCTCCAGCCGCCTGCAGGATTGCTTCCGCCACCCCGAAGTCTTCATCGTCTCGGGCGGCGCATCAAAGCTCAAGCAGCAGGCCGAGACCGATGCACTGCGTCGTCAGGATGAACTGGGTGCCGCGAGTCTTCTGGGCAAGGAAGCGGGCGCTGAACTGGTGGTCTACGTGCGCATGATCGAGCAGACCGGCCGCAACGATGGCGTTCGCTACACGGGCTCGTATGTGGTGGCGGATCTTCGCCGCGGGCAGTCGATTGGTTCCTTTGCGTGGGACATGTACCAGGACCCGGGCACGGGCGAGTTCGATGCGGTGCGCATGGGCGACTATGCGTACGTGATTGCAAGCCGCGTGGCGAACGATGTGATTGATTCGTTCCCCGTCGTGGCGCAAGCTCAGTCGCTGCGTACCTTCACCATCCGCGTGGTGGGTGACTACCAGGATGATGACCTCAAGGGCTTCCGCGATGCCCTGCGCACGATGGTGAGCGTGAAGCCCGATTCGGTGCGTCTGACCCGCGAAGAATCGACGGCGGAATCCAAGCTCAGCACCTTCGACCTCATGTATGCCGGCGAGCTCATCGACATCCGCTCCGACATTCGTCACGCGGCGATCGACAAGCTCTTCATGGATGCTTCCATCCTCTCCAGCACCGACAGCAACATCACCTTGCGTCTCAACGCCATTCAACTCTCCGACCGCGAGCGCATGCTCGCCGGCGGCGAGGACAATGCCCGTAACCGCGAAGAACGCGCCCAGCTCGCGGCACGCTACGCCAAGGCTGGCTCACCTTCCCTGGCCGTTGTGATCAATCGGGTTGCCGTGGCCGATGAGACCGCGGCGAACACTGCCGCGGCGGCGGTGCCTGCCCAGCAAGGCGATGGCACGAACATCATCGTCGGCAACCGCGTGGATCTCGCGGGCGGCAAGACTGCTGAGGAGCTGGTGGCGAAGATCTTCGAGACGGAGATCAAGGACCGCCGGATTGAACGCCGCGAGGATGCGCTGCTGGATGTGGGCATGTTTGAAGCGCGGCTGGCGCAGCGTCTGCTGCAGCTGAAGTTGAATGTCGTCGATGTCGCCGCGGCACAGACGAAGATCTTCTCGCAGCCTTCTGCCGCGGAGCGGACCTGGAATGACCGGGCCTATGCCCATGAACTGGCGACTGCAGCGGGGGCCAAGGTGGTGCTCTCGGGCACCGGCAAGCTGGTGCGCGATCGCCTGAGCGGCCGACCTTCACGCGTGAGCTTCACGCTGGTGGCGTTGGAAGTGGAATCAAGCCGCACGCTGGGCGCGGTGAGTGTGTACCGCGACATCAACGGTGGCGAGCAGAACTTCAACGAGACCATTGATGCGCTGGTGGCGGAGGCGACGGGGAAGATTGTGACGGCGATGAGTGATGGGTGGGGGAAGTGAGCTAGCGTGGCACGACTCTCTGAGTCGTGTCTTCACGTGGCACGGCTCTCCGAGCCGTGTCTTTGCGTCTCGTGGCTCTCTGAGCCACCTCTGCGTTCTGGACCATCGCGAGGCCTTGCTCACAGAGTGAGCGGCGACGGGGGGAGCATTGCTCAGAGAGCAATGCCACGGGGGAACACTGCTCGGAGAGCAGTGCCACGGTCGTCTTCCTACGCTCCCACCGTCGATGATCAAGTACCTGGGATCCAAGCGCACGCTCGTGCCGCGTATTCTCGACCTGGTGAGCCAGGAGAGTGGTGGCGCGCCCTGCACCGTGCTTGATCTCTTCTCCGGAACTTCGCGCGTCGGCCAGGCACTCAAGCGCGCGGGCCACCGGGTGATCGCCAACGACCACAACGCGTATGCGCATGTGCTGGCCACCTGCTATGTGCAGGCGGATCTGGAACGTTGGCAGGAGGATGCCGCGAGGCTCGTGGCGGAATTCAATGCACTTCCGGCAAGCCCCGGGTATTTCACCAAGACCTTCTGCGAGGATTCACGGTTCTTTCAGCCCCGCAACGGTGCGCGGGTCGATGCGATCCGCAATGCGATCGCGGCCAAGGGACTGGAGCCGGAGCTTGAGGCGATCATGCTGGTCTCGTTGATGGAAGCTGCGGACCGGGTGGATTCCACCACTGGCGTGCAGATGGCCTATCTCAAGAGCTGGGCGCCTCGGGCATCGCAGGAACTGCGGCTGCGGGTGCCCGAGCTCATTCCGAGGGTGGCGCACGGGCCGTGCGAGGCGCACCGGATGGAAGCCTCCGACGCCGCGGCGAAGCTGCAGGCCGACATCGCCTACCTGGACCCACCCTACAACCAGCACTCGTATCTCTCGAACTACCACATCTGGGAGACGCTGGTGACCTGGGACCACCCCGCTGCGTACGGCGTGGCGTGCAAGCGGGAAGATTGCCGCGTGCGGAAGAGTCCGTTCAACATCCGCTCCACGTTCGCTACAGCGATGGGCCGCGTGCTTGCATCGCTCTCTGCGCCGCGGCTGGTGATCTCCTTCAGCGATGAGGGGTTCATCACTGCCGCGGGGATGGAGCAGCTCATCCGCGACTGTCTGGGCTCAGAGCCCCTGGCGATTGATGTGCACAGCACCGACTACAAGCGGTATGTGGGGGCCCAGATTGGCATCTACAACCCCAGCGGCGAGAAGGTCGGCAAGGTGAGTCACCTGCGCAACCGCGAGTTCTTCTTCGTGGTGAAGCGCGGAGCCGCGGCGGCGAGTGCTTCCACAGCACCAGCCACCGCGCGACCACTGGAAGTTTGATTCACTGTGGTTCAGCGACGGCGACGGCGTGCACCGAGAAGGCCGAGCCCGCCGAGAAGGGCTGCCGCGCCGGTCGGGGCGGGCACCACTTCGTAGCTGACGTTCACGTTGTCGATGCCCCAGGATTCATCGTTGACGCCCTGAAGACCGCCATCGGCCCAGCGGATCTGGATGTCGTGGGTGCCGGGATCCTCGAACTGCACGGTGACGCGACGGTAGATCGCATCGTTGTAGTCCATGAAGCCAAGGTTGCGGCCACCGATGTCGGGAGTCCGGAAGCTCTGCACGATGCCGGGGTGATTGGTGAAGGTGTTGTTGAAGACGCTGGCACCGTTGACCGTCACTGCGAGTCGATCGGTGCCGTAGCGAGCTTCACCAGCGTCCCACGAGTCGATGATGTAGAGGTCGAACGTGAGGGTGTAGAGGTTGCGGAAGATCGTGCCGCCGGTGCCGCCACCCGTACCGCCGCCAGTGCCGCCGCCGGTTCCACCACCCGTACCACCGCCCGTGCCCGAACCCGTCGAGCCGTTGCGGTTCACAGGGCGCTCCGCGGCACGGATATTGAGCTCCGTCCAGCCGCTGGAGTAGTTGCCATTGAACGTCGTGAACGAGGGGTTCCACGTGACGAGCTTGGTGTTCGCGCTCCAGTTGTACCCAAGTTCGCGAGACTCGAAGGTGTTCGAGTAGATGGTGCGGGTCTGGGCACTGGCGGCCGAAGTGAGACCGGCAACAAAAGCAAGGCCAGCGGCCACGGCAACGTGATTGATCTTCATCTCTTCTTCTCCTCTGTGTCGTACCTGTGATTGGCGTGCGGGTCTGTGGGCCGCACGTCAACTCAAAGGTGCATCACGCCCAAGGCGATGCAAGTTCATGGAGCAAAAGAGCCCGCCGAAGGCCCCGCGGGTTCGGGCCGAATCGTCTGGATCGCCTGTGCAGGTTCCGAGAATCACTGAGCGGAGCGGATTATCCTTGACGATGCTCTCCTTCATCGTTCCAGCCCGCAGCCAGCCCGACGAAACCCGCCTGTGCATCGATTCCATCCTGCACTGCATCCGCACTCTGGGCGTCGAAGCTCAGAGCGAGTTCATCCTGCTGGATGACCAGAGCGAGCCCCAACTGGGCCTGGAACCCCGCGTCTTCCGGCCCCTGCGCGGCGCCACCAGTGCCAAGGTCTTCATCGCACGTTTCCGGACGCGCCAGCACTACACCGGCGTCCTCTCCTACGGCCTTTCGCGGGCCAGCGGCGACAACGTCTTCTTCGTGTCCAACGACATGTTCATGACGCCCTCATGGCTACGGACCGTGCTCGCCGTCGCCGCACTCAAGCCCTCCTACGGCATCATCCGCGGCACCGCCGAGGTCGTCGACAGCCACCCCGAGCATCAGTTCTCGCCCCCGTTCGAGACCAGCCAGCCCGCCCAGTGGCTCACCTTCTCCCAGTACATGAGCGAGCAGTTTGGCCTCTTCCACTCGATCGACAAGCTGCTCTCGGCCGATGCCGTCCTCATCAAGCGGGCGGTGCTGGAGAAGATCGGCACCGCCGACCCAAGGACGTACAGCTACTTTGGCGACCTTGACCTTGGCCTGCGAGCCCAGCGCGCCGGCTTTGAGCTGGTGTGCGCGAAAGGCGCGTGGATCCGTCATCACGGGCAGGGATACATCCGCGCGGAGATGCAGCATTCACAGGTGCCCGTCGAACAGGCCGCGCAGCAGCGCATGGCCGTCGTGCAGCAGGCCTACGCCAAGTTCAAGGCCAAGTGGGGAGCGGGACTGCCCGAGCAGTTCACCAGCACCGATTCCTGGGACTTTGATGGACTTCGAAAGGCACCGCTGGCGGATGGGGAGTTTGTCACGCCGCTGCCGGTAGAGACTGGGGGCGCGGTGGTGTCGTGATCGTCGGGGAGTTGGGGAGAAGGCCCGAACGGGGACACCGATTCCGAAGCCGGGAATCGGTGGCACTTTTGCACTTGGGAACTTTGGAACTTCCCCACCTCAATGGCCTTCGGTCACACGCAGCACTTCGCTGATGGTCGTGATGCCGTTGGCGACTTTGCGCATGCCGTCCTGGCGCAGCGTCACCATGCCTCGTTCGATGCACAGGCGGCGGAACTCGGCGACGTTGGGGTTGCGGGCGATAATGTCGCGCAACTGGTCATCGACGGCCAGCAGCTCGTAGATGCCCACGCGGCCTGAATATCCGCTTCGACGGCACTTGTCGCATCCCTTCGCCACCCAGAGCTTGTCGGCATTCATGCCGTTCATCGTCATGTATTCTGCCATGTCCTCGCTGGGACTCTCCTCAGCCTTGCAATGCACGCACAGCTTGCGGATCAGTCGCTGGGCCAGCACCGCGTTCACCGCAGCACCGACCAGGAAGGGTTCAAGGCCGATGTTCACAAGCCGCGTGATGCTGCTGGGGGCATCGTTGGTGTGCAGCGTTGAGAGCACCAAGTGTCCCGTCAACGCGGCCTGCACGGCGACCTGCGCCGTTTCCATGTCGCGAATTTCGCCAAGCATGATGACATCTGGGTCCTGACGCAGCAGCGCACGAAGCGCCGCGGCGAAGGTCATGCCGATCTTCTCATGCATCTGCGACTGCGTGATGCCATCGAGGTGATACTCGATCGGATCCTCAACCGTGCAGACGTTCATGCTGTTCTTGTCGAGGGTCCGCAGACTCGCGTAGAGCGTGGTCGTCTTACCCGAACCAGTAGGACCCGTCACCAGGTTGATGCCGTGGGGCGCATCGATGGCCTTGCGCCAGATCGTCATCTGGTCTTCGTGGAAGCCCAGCTGATGCAGCTCGACGCTGATCGAGCGTGAGTCGAGAATACGCATGACGGTCTTCTCGCCGTGCCCGCACGGCAGCGTGCTCATACGCAGGTCAAGACGACGCCCGCCCACCGTGCAGCGGATGCGGCCGTCCTGCGGAAGCCGCCGCTCGGCAATGTCCAGGTTCGCCATGATCTTGAGGCGACTGGTGATCGCTGCGGACATGCTCGCGGGCGGATTGATGATCTCCGTGAGCTCACCGTCGATGCGGTAACGCACCTTGAGCTTCTTCTCGGCCGGCTCGATGTGAATATCGCTGGCACCTTCCTTCACGGCCGTCTGGATGATGTGGTTGACGATGCGGATGACCGGGTTCTGTCCCGCAGCCTTCTCAAGATCCGTCTCTTCAGTCTGCTTCTTCTCAACCTGAACGTCCGTCTCGTCCACATCCTCGAGAATCGAACTCAAATCCTCGCCCTTGTCCTCAGCGGCCCCCTCGCCGATCATGTCCATCGCGCCGCGGATGTCGTAGGCCGTCACCAGCACCAGCTTGATGCTGGGCACGCCCAGCCGCGCCTTGATGTCATCGACCAGGAAGACATTGTCGTGCGTCGCGCCGATCACCGGACGCGTGCCATCGGTGCGCAGCGGAATCACCATCTGCGCTTTGCAGAACTCGGGAGTCAGACGCTGCAGCAGCTTGCCATCAAACCCGCCATCAAGGCCCTTCTCGAGATTGATCCGCTCGAAGGGAATGCCTGCGATCTCGGCCACGCACGCCTGCACCAGCGCTTCATCAACGCCCTGTTCCACCAGTGCATCACTCAGACGGCGATTCGGCGACGACCGGACGATCTGCTCAGCCACCGCAATCTTGTCCTCACCCACGCCCCGCTGACGCAGCATCGTGGCAAGTTCAAGCACCTCGGGGGGCTGATGCACCACGCCGGGCTTCATCGGGGTCGGCTCGGTTGACTGCGGGACCGGTGCCGGAGCTTTGGCCACCGGCCCAGCGGATGCGCTTGCAGTCGCGGCCGCCACCGGCGCGGGGCTCGCTGCAGTCGCGGGTGTCGGTGCGGGCGCGTCCACTGCGGGCGTTGCTTCGGGGTCGCGCTGCAGGCCCTGATTCCCCGGTGCCGCCGGGATGGGCGAGAGCGCATTCTTCTGCTTGTCGAGTGTGTGGGGCTTGCGCGGCGCGTTCTGCTGGTTGCCTACGCCCAGTTCGCTGAGGATTTCATCCAGGTTGTACTTGGCCATTCTTCAAATCCTCCGCGTTCGTGCAATCCCCCGCGAGCGATCACTTCTTGCCGCTGGGTGAACCCTTGCCGATGCGCGCCGGTCCGGTCTTGGCGCCCGTCTGCAGCAGATCGAGCGTCAGGGTGAACTTCTGTCCGTCCGCCCTGAGCGTCACCGTGCGATCCTCGATGCTCAGAATCGTGAAGTCCTCGGCGACCGTGTCGCCCACGCGGTACATCTCGCCGCTGATGCGCGCCAGCGGTGCCTTGCCGCCCATGATGCTCTGCACCTTCATCGCGGCGAGCTGATCAGTCAGTTCCTTGCGGCGGGCTTCGATCCTCGCCTGGCGTTCAGCCGCGGCACGCTGTTCAGCATTGTCCTCGCCCGCGGCGACCGGATCGACCGGCGCGGCCACGGCCGTCTGCTGCAGCATGAAGGGGCTCTTGCCGAACTCACCCAGCGCCACATCGAGCGGGTTCTGGATTCGGGCAAGATCCGCGAGAATGCGGTCGTAGGTGCTGTTGCGATCGATCTCCGGGGGCGTGTATTCGACCACATCGCTTCCCATGGCGATGCCGGCTCGGACGCCCAGCGTGCGCATCCCGAAGATGGCGCTGGCACTCACGCTGAGCACGACCATGAGCACGATCGTCTGCTGCGAGACCTTGGTGCGCGGCGCAGAGGGCATGCCGCCATCGCCGCCATCAGGCCCGGGGGCTCGCGCTCCGAAGGCGAGCTTGCTCGCGGCGGTATCAACGCCCGCCGGCACCTGCGTGGGAGAGATCGGTTCGTTGTTCACTTGGCTTCTCCTGACGCGACCTGCCGATCATCCTGGAAGTAGATGCTCAGCGTGAACTCAGCCTTGAGTTCGATGTCCTCACGGGCAAGTCCGGTGATCTTCATGTCGTGGATGCGCGTGATCCGCGGCAACTTCTCGACCTGCGCAATGAAGGTGAAGAATCCCACGAAGCTCCCCTGCACTTCCATCTCGATGGGCTGCTCCATGTAGAGCGCCGCGGGCACGGGCTTGGCCGACTTCATCGCCGGGGGCGCGAGCCCCGAGGCGACCGCCAGATCCGAGACCTGGCGCACCAGGCCGTCGATTTCCTTGCCGCTGGGCAGGCGTGATTCAATCGACTTGACCGTCTTGTGCAGTTCCTCGTTGGTCTTGGCGAGATCCGCGTTGCGTGCGGTCTCCTCCTTGAGCTTGGCGAGCAGCACGGCCTTGTGCTCCACTTCCTTGCGTGCGGCCTGGATGGCCGAGTTCTGGGGCTTGAAGACCAGGAAGTAGGACGCCACCGGCATCCCCACCACGATGAGCATGATCAGCAGTCCGCGGATGCCGAGTTTCATTCCTTGCCTCCTTCAGGCACCGACGCGGTCTTCGACGCGGCGGGCTTGGTGTTCTGGCTCTCCTGCTCCTTGAGCAGGTTGAGTGCCGCGGTCTTGCGGGTCACCAGATCCTGCAGCGAGGTTCCCAGATCGCCGGTGCCCACGACCTTGCGCAGCGCGGCGGTGATCTGGAACTTGCGCATTTCCTTGCCCATTTCCTTGGCATCCTTGATGAAGGTCAGTTCAACCTTGTCGAAGGCCGGACTCTGCTTCACGCTCGCCAGGAAGTCGGCGATGTCGTTGTTCACCTCGGCCGTGCCCTCGATGGTGACGGCGTATTCGAACTTGGGAGGCTCAACCTTCGGGCGTTCTTCCTTCTTGGCGAGCTTGTCCTTGGACTTGTCGTTCTTGTCCGCCGCGGGCTTGACGAGGCTCTGAGGCTTGGCCTTCGAGCCCGGCGCCGGCGGCGGCGGTGCGGGAGGAAGCACACGCGTGCTCTTGAGCAGGAACTGGTCAAGGCGCATCGAGGCGGGCATGCGGAGCGTCAGTTCGCCCAGCATCGCCCAACGCGGCAGCTTCTCCACCAACGCAGCGGTGATCTCCGCCTTCTCCATGATCGCGGCGCGCTGGCTCTCGAGGCTCTTGAGCTGCTCGATCTTCTTGCCCTCGGCCTGATACTCAACGTTGATGGCATCCTGCGTCGCCCGCAGCGACTGCCAGTGACGGTTGGTCACGAAGAACGCGGCGACCACACCAGCCATCGTGATGGCAAAGAGCGTCAGCGTCAGAATGTTCGCCCGGGCATCGGTGCGTTCCGAGATGTAGTCCTGAGGCAGGAAGCTGCCTGACTCCTGATGCGATCCTGAGAGAAACGACTTCATGGTGCGCTCCATCACGCCGGGGCCGCTCTCCCCGGGACGAACTGTTCAAAGATCCGTAGGCGACAGACAGACTCCAATCGCCACCGCCCACGCGGGCTGCGGCACGGCAAGATCCACTCCGGTGACTGATTCCTTCCCCGTCCGGCCGATCCGCGAGAAGGGATCTGCCACCTGACCTTCGAGCCGCACGGCCCGTGCGACATGCTGACAGACCAGCTTGTGCCGGCTCTCGCCGCCCAGGAAGATCAGGCGTTCAACCTTGTGATTGGGGAACTGTGTCGCGTGGAACCGCAGGCACATGCGGACCTCATCCGCGAGGATGTCAATGGGCTCACTCAGGTCGACGCCATCGATCACCGGCGAGGTGGCCGCAACGCCGGGAATCGCCAGTCCGGGCACCGGTCCGCCCGCACCTCGGCGCTCCGGTGCCGGCGATTCCGCTGATCGCGGTTCAGCGCGTTCAGCCATCGTGCGCACCGGTGCACCCGGCACTACGTCGTTGGCGGCCCAGCGACGCTTGCGGGCTTCCGCCAGCGAACAGCTCAGCCCGGCCGCGAGCACCGAATCGATGCCGCAGCCGCCGAAGTCGATCGACCGCACGAACGCGAGCTTCTTGCCGTGCGAGATCGCCACGGTGGTCGTGCCCGCGCCGATGTCGAGGTAGAGCGTGTTGATCTGCGCATCGGCGGCACGCCGATGAATGTGCTCGTACGCCGCCAGCGATGCGAGGAACTCAGAGTGCATCCCCACGGGTTCGAGCTTGGCGTCCTTGATGATCTGCATCAGCCGTGCAACCAGCTCGCGAGAGACCGCCATCACGATCACTTCGGGCTTGCTCGCCCCCGGGGGCGTCACATCCAGGTGGCGATGCACCACCGATGCGGGATCGCAGTTCATCTGCAGCGGCAACTGCTGGTTGATCTGCTCAGTCAGCGTCTGGCCATCCACTTTGTTCAGCTGCATGTGCTTGCAGACCGTCGCCCACGCGGGAATCGCACAGGCAGCACGCTTGTTGCGATAGCCGCCCGACTTCACCAGCGCCGCGAGTGCCTTGGCCTGAAACTCAAGCCGTTTCACGGGATCCGTCCGCAGTTCATCAGGCGTTTCGGCACACCCTGCGCCCACCAGCGTCAACGGGTCACCCGCCGCGATCTGAAGCACCTTGAGTGAACCGGTGCCAAAGTCAATTCCGATGGGCAACCCCAGCGCGGAGTTCACATTCTGGGTAGCGCGCTGCGCCGAGCCCGTCGCAAGCGACTGACCGGCCTTCACGAGTGAACTGAGCCCTTTGAATGCAGCCGGGAGCGGCATGGACAACCCTTCACAACTCGACCGCGCCCCCCGCCCTTGAACAGGGGAAGATCGCGGCACACTCGACAGCGACTCCGCACGCACGGAGCCACTGCCATCGTCGGGATCGGCCATTTCCCACATCCGGTTGACCCACCCACCTTCGCCTTGTCACCCCCCCAGCTTCCCGGGCTCGCGCAGGCGGCACACATCGCATGCGCCACGCCCCGCCCCCCCGCTCCCCCCCACTCCCCCCCCGCGTCCCCGGTGAGGTGGTCAATGAAAAACGCCGCGGGAAGCCGCGGCGTTCACATCACTTCAGATTTCCGGACCCTGTCACCCACACCTCAGGCGTGAGTCACCGGCACGACCGTCGCCATGGTGTGAAGCCCCGGAGGAGCGTTCATGATCGATCGAATCGCGTTGAGCGCAATCGAGGAGGTCGCGATGTCGCCGTGCACGCCGCCACGGATCGTCATGTCAATCGGCGGCTCGCCTTCAATGATGATGCGATCGTGCGGATCGGCCTGCCCGATGGCCGCCTGGAACTCCAGACTCACCACCGTGCGTTCATCGTGATATCCGCGTGCGAGCTGACGCACGCCGCAGATCCGACCTTTGGGGATCGGACCCAGCCCGCTGGTCATGTCACGATCGGCACGCACGGGAGCAATGTCCTCTTCCCAGCGTTCGATCTTGAGCCCGACATAGTGCGCCACGAAGTGCAGGCTCTCGCCCAGACCCACGTGCCGCAGCGTTCCATCCTTCACCTTCGCGTTGAACTGGGCATCATCGAACCCAACGCCGATCTTCTTCTGGAAGGGAATGCGCCGCGAAGATGCATCCTGAATGCGATGGCAGGAGACCGAGCGCACCGACTTGCTCACCGCTGTCAACGCCGCGGGAAGCGCATCCATGAGGAACCCGGGATTCACACCCGTGCCCAGCAGACGCCCGCCATGCCGCTTGGCCAGTTCATCAAGCTCTTCCGAGAGACCAACGTGACGGAGCCACGGGTAGACCAGCTCTTCGCAGGTCGAGACCACCGGCTTGCCGCGTCGCAGCAGTTCGCGGAACGTGTCGGCACACGAGGGAAGATCTGAGCAGGTCGTGACGATCGCACAGTCGATGTTGTCCCAGCAGTCAATCGCATCCAGCGACGGGGCGACATGCACGCGCGGGTCTGCACCCGGCACGATCGTCGCCACGCTGCGACCGGCCAATGCCGGAGCAACATCGACGGCCGCCACCAGGTGGCAGAACGACCGCTCATGCATATCCGTGAGAATGCGCTGACCCAGGGGACCAAGACCGACGTGGAGGATTCGCTTCATACGTTGGGGCACTGTACGCGCCCCGATCGCGGCTTTTCGATCTCATGCGCGGGAATGCCCGGCGCGAGCTGCAGGCGACTTTCACAGCCGCCGCGACATCGCCCCCCCCCCACGCCCGGCAACCCGTCTCAGATGCGCGGATCAGGCCTGGCCAGCACCTTCTGGGTCTGCTCGTTGCGATAGCGTCGCAACTTCTCCGTGATGCCCGGATGCCGCATCCCCGCGACCGCCGCGGCCATCAATGCCGCGTTGATCGCGCCCGCTCGCCCGATCGCCAGCGTTCCCACCGGCACACCCGCTGGCATCTGCACGATCGACAGGAGTGAATCCATGCCCTTGAGCGCATGACTCTCCACCGGCACGCCGAAGACCGGCAGAATCGTCTTCGAGGCCGCCATTCCCGGCAGATGCGCCGCGCCGCCCGCGCCGGCGATGATCGCCATCAGGCCACGCCCCTCCGCACCCGCCGCATACTCCATCAGCAGATCCGGCGTCCGGTGCGCAGAAACCACCTTCACCTCGTGCGCCACCCCCAGAAGCTCAAGCGTCTCCGCGGCGTGCTTCATCGTCTCCCAATCAGAGACGCTCCCCATGATGATCCCCACCAGAGGCGATACCACCGCTGCCTTGCTCGACTTCTTGGCCATGCCCCGAGGATATGCCGCCACCCCACACACTCCTCACCGTACCCTTTCCATCCATGGATGATGCAGCACTCTGGGACGCCTTCTCACAGCGAACACTCCCCGCCGCGGCGTGGACCCATGCGGCCCACCTGCGAATCGCCTGGATGCACCTGGAACACCACGCGCTCGATGAGGCCCACATTCTCATGCGCATCGGCATCGTGCGTCTCAACATGGCCCATGGACTGGTCGAGACCCCGGTCCGGGGCTATCACGAGACCATCACCCGCATCTGGCTCGCGCTCGTGGCGGATGCCCGCAGTCGCCATCCCGCTGCGGACTCAGGGGCTTTTCTCGCTGCTGCGGGCCCGGAACTGGAGGTGAACCGCGTGTTCACCCATTACACCAGGGAGTACCTGATGGGCACGCGAGCCCGGGCCGTCTTCGTCCCTGCGGATCTTGTGCCACTCCCCGCGTAAGACGCGCTGCGTCTATGCTCCTTGCCTCAAGACCGCCATGGCCTACCGCATCATCGAGTTTGTCGCGACACCCAACCCCAATGCACTCAAGTGCGTGCTGGATGTCTCACCGGCGCCCAATGGGCCGCGCAGTTACGTGAACAAGGCGCCCGACGCCGCGGCGGACCCGCTCGGCGCCGCGTTGATGCAGATTGCGGGCGTCCGCAACATCCTCATTCACGATGGATGGATCAGCATCGGCAAGGACCCTGCCGCGGATTGGAAGTCGCTCAAGGCCGCCGTCAAGAAGGTGCTCAGTGAAGCGTCGTGACAAGCACGCGGCGGCGAAACCCGATGGACACGCTGAAAAGTCCGCCGCGGCTGCCCCGCTTCTGATCAGCTGGTTCGCGGATCATCAACGAGCGCTTCCATGGCGTGATGCGCCGCCGGGCCAGCGCGACCCCTATCGCACGCTGGTGAGCGAAGCGATGCTTCAGCAGACGCAGGTCTCGCGCGTCATCAAGAAGTACGCGGCATTCATCGGGCGGTTTCCGACGGTTCAATCGCTCGCCGCGGCGGATGAGCGTGACGTGATGGCGATGTGGGCGGGGCTTGGCTATTACCGCCGGGCCCGCAACCTGCACAACGCCGCGCGATATGTTGTGTCGGAGTGCGCCGGAAAGTTCCCGCGCACGATCGAAGGGCTCCTCGAACTGCCCGGAGTCGGCCGCTATACCGCGGGGGCCATCGCATCGATGGCGATGAGCCTGCCCGCACCCATCGTCGATGGCAATGTGACTCGAGTGCTGCTTCGCCTGCATGGGCGCGATGTGGAGCAGACGTCGCCGGCCACGGTGAAATGGGCCTGGGAAGAAGCCAGTGCGTTTGCTGGCGGTGCGGGCACGCGCGCCGGCGCGGCGAATGAAGCGTTGATGGAGCTGGGGGCCACGGTCTGCGTTCCAGGTGCCTCGCCCCGCTGTGATGCCTGCCCGTTGAAGAAGATGTGTGTGGCGCACAAGGAAGGTCTGACGGATCGCATCCCGCGCGCCAAGCGAGTCAAGGCCGCAACGCAGCGCACGCTGCTGGTGCTGCTCGTGACTGACCATCAGGGCAGGGTGCTCTGCGAACGGCGTCACGCCGATGGATTGTGGGCTGGCCTCTGGCAGCCACCCACGCTTGAGCCCGCATCAGCCGCGGATGCGGCGCTCGCTCGAGCATGGATGAGTGCGCCGCAGTGTCGCGGAGTGGCGTTCCACGCGGCGGGCAAGTTGTCACGCAAGCTCACTCACCGTCTGATGCAGATCGAGATCCATCGAAGCACGGTGAGTGCGCGGATCGCCACAGCACTGCTGACTGAACCGCTTGGACCGGTTGGCGTTCAGGCGACCGGGCTGGAACGCCGCTGGGTGACCCGCGAGGAACTGAGGGAGCTGGGCGTTTCCAACGCGCACGCCGCGGCGATGGAGGTGGGCTTCTCAACCGAGCCCTCAGCGAATGATCGCCCGAAGCGTCGCCGCGTGTGAATCGCGATGGCGCTCGTGTGTCGTGGCGATGGTGTCAAGGAAGCAGGGCCTTCTCCGGGTTGGCGTACACGGTGTACTGCCCGTTGAGATTCTCGCTGCGCACCTGTGCGGGATCGTTACTGCCGCCGATTGCTCGCGGGAAGACATCGCCCGCGACGGCTTCGACGTGTCCGTCGGCGAAGGCGACGTTCGAGGCCGGCACGCCCCGGCCTGGATGCCGATAGCCGATGCGTGAGTTGGTCACGCCCCAGCGGTTGTCGCGCTGACGACCCGCGTACACGCCATCAGCAATTGCCACCAGGGACGACGGACGCTGAAAGGCACTCAGCCGCGTCTGCCGGACAAAGGCCCCTGCGGTGCCGGGCCCATACCCGACCGAGCCCGTGTAGTGCAGATCCTGTTCAACGGCGACGGTGCCGCCGATGGGGTTGATCGAGTTGATCCAGTAGGAGACCCGGATGATCTTGTCGAACTCGCGCTCGGGGATCGTCGTGGGCACGTTCGCGCTGCCGGTGCGCATGAAGGGCCAATCCGTCCATCCCTTGGGGTTGTCGGGGTTCGTTCCCGTCTGCCCTGAGGCCACGCCCTCGAGGTCGAGCGTGTCGAGGCAGTAGAAGGGGCTCTTGCCCGACTGGGGCGAAGCCGTGACGTACCCGTCCCGGTCGAGAATCGGTCCCCAGCCATCGAGCGGCGCATCGCCGTCGATGCCCACCATGTTGTACGAAGGAATCACCCGCTCCTGGGTATCGTTGCTGTAGAGGACAAAGGCCACACCGATCTGCCGCTGCGCATTGCGGCACACCGTGGCCCGCGCCGTCTTGCGAGCGCTCCCGAGCGACGGCAGCAGGATCGCCACCAGGATGCCGATGATGGCGATGACCACCAGCAGTTCAATCAACGTGAACCCGCGGCATGACGCGGTACCATGACCACGGCCCGACGTCACTCGACGCCGGCGGACCGCTTCATTCTGACCGCTCGTTCCCAGCACCAGCCTTCCTCCTTGGCATCGGCCCGCCACGCCGACCCATCCACGAGACTCATGCCATGATCGCTGTCATCCAACGAGCACGGGGCGCCACAGTATCGGTTGACTCGTCCATACGCGGCTGCATCTCCCGCGGATTCCTCATCCTTCTGGGTGTCCACCGCAATGACACCGATGCCGATGCACTCTGGATCGCACGCCGCATCGCCTTCCTTCGCATTTTCGCGGATGAAGCAGGCAAGATGAACCTCTCGCTCCAGGACTTTGACTGGGCCAAGTCAACCAACCCCGCGGCGGACGGGGGCGTGCTCTTGATCCCCAACTTCACCCTGTGCGCTCAGGCCGCCCAGGGCAACCGCCCGAGTTTCACCGAGGCGATGCCCCCGGCTCGCGCCAAGGAGCTCTGGCAGCAGGTGGCGATGCACCTGTCCATGCACCAGATCCGCTGCGACATGGGCGTCTTCGGCGCCGACATGCAAGTGGAGCTCACCAATGACGGGCCGGTGACAATCCTGCTTGATTCGGCGGAGCGGCCGGATCGGGAATAGGGTTCTGTTCGGATTGGTTGAAGAAAGTGCATCGGTGCAGGCTTTGGGACAACGCATCAGCGGTGTCGAGCACCGCGCCGTTGGCCCCTCGAACGACTTTCCCCCGCACTTTGGAACTCAGGAACTTCGGCACTTCCCCCTCCGCCGCACTATCCTTCCAATTCACCCATCCGCCGCTTCGGCGATCCGAAACCTAACAGATAACGACCATGCTTACCGCAGACCAAGTTCGTTCGACATTCATCGAGTTCTTCAAGAGCAAGCCCGGCGGTGCGGCAGGCGGTCACACGTTCGTGCCGAGCAATCCGTGCGTGCCCCTTGAGGACCCGACGCTGCTCTTCACCAACGCGGGCATGAATCAGTTCAAGCCGATCTTCCTGGGTCAGGCCGATCCGGCCAGCGATCTGGGCAAGCTCCGTCGCGCGGTCAACAGCCAGAAGTGCATCCGCGCTGGCGGCAAGCACAACGACCTTGATGATGTGGGCAAGGACACGTACCACCACACCTTCTTCGAGATGCTGGGCAACTGGTCCTTCGGTGACTACTTCAAGAAGGAAGCGGTCGAGTGGTCATGGGAACTGCTCACGAAGGTCTACAAGATTCCCGGCGATCGTCTCTACGCGACGTACTTCGAAGGCAACGCCAAGCTGGGCCTGCCCGCCGACGAGGAGACCCGCAACCTGTGGCTGCAGTTCCTCCCCGACAGTCATGTCCTCCCTGGCAACATGAAGGACAACTTCTGGGAAATGGGCGACACGGGCCCGTGCGGTCCCTGCACCGAGATCCACTACGACCGCATCGGTGGTCGCAATGCTCGCGACATGGTCAACAAGAGCGACCCGGATGTCCTTGAGATCTGGAACAACGTCTTCATCCAGTTCGAGCGTCTCCCCGATGGCACGCTGCGTCCGCTCCCCGCCAAGCATGTCGATACCGGCATGGGCCTCGAGCGCCTCGTGAGCGTGCTGCAGAACGTTCGCAGCAACTACGACACCGATGTCTTCGCCCCCATCTTCCTCAAGATCGAACAGCTCACGGGCGCACGCCCCTACAGCGGTCGTCTTGGCAAGGAAGACAAGGACAACATCGACACCGCGTACCGCGTCATCGCCGACCACATCCGCACGCTCACCTTCGCCATCAGCGATGGCGCACTGCCCAGCAATGTTGGCCGCGGCTATGTCCTGCGCCGCATCCTCCGCCGCGCCGTTCGCTACGGCCGCCAGATGCTCAATGCACGCTCGGGCTTCTTCGCACAGCTCGTCCCCGTTGTCATCGAGCGTTTCTCAGGCGCATTCCCTGAACTGAGCAAGGATCCGGCCAAGGTCGCTTCGATCATCGCCGAGGAAGAAGAGAGCTTTGGCCGCACACTCGACCGGGGCATCAAGCTCTTCGAGGAAGTCGCAGGCCGCGCTTCGGGCGCGACCATCGCCGGCATCGATGCCTTCAAGCTCTACGACACGTTCGGATTCCCCATCGATCTGACCGTTCTGATGGCCGAGGAACGTGGGCTGCAAGTCGACATGAAGGGCTACGAAGCTCAGCGGCTCGCCGCGGAAGAGCTCTCGCGCTCGGGCGGAACCAAGGAGGGCGAACGCGCCCTCACCCTCAGCGGCGAAGAAGTGGCTCGCCTCAAGGCGATGCACATCGCCGCCACCGACGACGCGGCGAAGTTCGATGCCTCCCACGACATCTCCGCCCATGTCCGCGCCATCTGGAACGGTCACAGCTTCGATGAACACGCCAAGGCCGGCATGGCCGCGATCGGCCGACAGATCGGCATCGTCACCGACCGCACCACCTTCTACGCGCAGATGGGTGGACAGGAAGGCGACTCGGGCAAGATCACCGTCCTCAAGCCCGCTCGCGCCGGCGGCCACGCCGATCACGGCGAGTTCGTCGTCGAGAACACGATGGCGTTCGGCGGCTTCGTGCTGCACATCGGTCACGTGAGCCGCGGCGAGATCTCCGTGGGCGACACCGTCACCATGGGCGTTGACAAGCTCCGCCGCGCTCAGATCGCCTCGCATCACACCGCCACGCACCTGACCAACCTTGGCCTGCGCGAGGTGCTGGGCAACGCGATCGATCAGAAGGGTTCGCTGGTGGCTCGCGACCGCATGCGCTTTGACTTCTCGCACGGCCAGCCCGTCTCCCCGCAGGAAATCGAGCGCGTCGAGACGCTTGTGCGGGATCGCATTCACGCCAATCTCACGGTGTACACGCAGCCCGCACCCCTTCAGGTCGCCAAAAGCGTCAACACCGTCCGCGCCGTCTTCGGCGAGGCGTACCCCGACCCGGTCCGTGTCGTCTCCGTCGGCGTCCCGGTCGAGAAGCTGCTGGAGAATCCTGCCCGCGGCGAAAACATGAACTACTCCGTCGAGTTCTGCGGCGGAACCCATGTGGCCAGCACGGCCATCATCGGTGAGTTCGCGGTGCTCAGCGAAGAAGCTGTCGCCAAGGGCGTCCGCCGCGTGATCGCCGTCTCGGGCGACGCTGCCACCGCAGCCATCCAAGCCGCGGATGCACTGGCCGCGAAGATCGCCGCGGCCGTCAGCACTCCCGACGCCGAACTTGCCAAGGTCGTGCAGACTTTGGGTGCCGAGATCGATGCCGCGGGTATTCCGCTGGTGCGCAAGGCCGCACTGCGTGGTCAGGTGGCGACGCTGGCGGAGCGTGCGAAGGCCGCGAGCAAGGCAGCCGGTGCCGCGGTGCGCGATGGAGCCGTGCAGGCTGCTCGCACCATCGCCAACGGTGCCCTCAACGCGAACGACCTGGTGATCGTCGATACGGTGCCAGCGGCGGACAATCGCGAGGCACTGCTCGCGGCACTCAAGACTGTTCGCGACAACTGCCCCCGCTGCGCCGTCATGCTGATGAGCATCGACCCCGCGGCGGGCAAGGTGGCGGTGGCCTGTGCCGTCCCCGAAGCGATGATCACCAAGGGTCTCAAGGCCGGTGACTGGCTGCGGGATGCGTGCGCGGTGATCGGCGGCAAGGGTGGCGGCAAGCCGGACTCAGCGATGGGTGGCGGCACTGACGCGGCCAAGGTTCCCGATGCAATTCGCACCGCACGCACCAGTGCACTTCGTCTGGTGATGTGAGCGGGATGCTCCTGATGGCGCGGCCCCATGAGGGAGGCACCAAACGGGGCATGGAGGTGGCGGTGGCAAGGGCCCATTCAAAGGAGCACGGCTGTGTCACGCCCACAATCAGGATTCGCAAAAGGAGTGGCTGGCTGGGCGATCGCGAGCAATTTTGCGTTCGGTGTCGTCGGCATGGTGCTGATCGGCTGGGCACTCGAACGGTTCATCTGGCCCAAGGCATCTCCCTGGCTGCTCATCGGCTTCGCCTGCGCTGGGCTGATCGGGGGCGGCCACCGCTTTGTCAAGGAAGCGATGGCGGCCAACCGCCGGTACGCCGGGCCCAAGCGATGAACGTCTCTCAGGTCCGGAGACGCCGCGGGGCAGGCTTCTGTCAGGATTGTGCGCCTGCTATTTTTTCCACTTTGCAAAAGAGTGGCAACGCCTGATGAGGCGCGCCCGTAGGGAAGAGGCCGGGCGGTGCCCTTTCGGGTGGCTGCTGGCGTGAGCGGAAGAACACCGTTTCCGGTTCTCGGAAGCGGTTGCAGCACTCAAAGGATCGGGAGCCGTTCGGGGCCACGTCGCTCCGAATGCCGTGTTGGGCTGAAATTTTGCAGGTTCGGAGTTCCATATGAGCATGAAGAGTCGTCGCGGGGTGGTCGCTGGCGTGCTTTTTCTCCTTGCTGCTGCGGGTCATGCCGCGGCGTCTGCGGCACTGAATGCCGCGGATCTGGAAGCCCGGTACCCGGGGCTGCACACCGTGCAGCTTGACGGGCGCACGGAGTGCTTCTGGGGCGTGCCGATGAACTCGGCTCCGACGCCCGAGCAGGCGGCCTCCGACTGGCTCGCCGCCAATCAGACTGCCTTCGGCGCTGGTTTGCTGGAACTCTCGCTTGTGCGTGCAGATGACATCGAGGGTGGCCGTCTTCGCGTCTTCACCTATTCGCAGTCGATGGACGGCGTGCCGGTTGAGTTCGGGATGGTGAAGCTGGTGGTGCTCAATCGGGGCGATTCGCATGCAGTGGTCCATGCCTCCGCGAAGGTTGCATCTCGCCCTGAGGGCGGATTCGGTGCCGTGACGTTCACGGGCGAGCAGGCTCAGGCGGTCGTGGCGGCGACGGATGCCTATCGGGCGATGCGCACCTTCAGCGAACTGGAGATGATGGTCTATGTGGGCGAGGGGGACTTTGCCAGCTGGATCTCACCCCGACTGGTCTGGAAGTTCGTGGGAGAGCAGGCCGGGCTGGGCACGCCGATCAAGCGTTCGTTCTTCGTCGATGCGACTTCGGGCGAACTCATCCACTCCCGCAATGAGATCTATCACATCGATGTGACCGGAACGGTGCGCACGATGGCGACGCCTTCGCCGATGGGCAACGCCGCGGCGGACCACGCTGGCAACCCGCCCGCGAGCCGGACGGTGCCGGGCATTCGCGTCCGCATCAACGGCGACAACGCAAACTCGGCCTTCACCGATGCCAACGGCAACTTCACGATTCCCTGGTCGGGCACCGCCCCGGTGACGGTCGATTGCTCGGTGGGTGATGGCCGCTGGGTGCTGGTGGCCGAGCAGCTGGCCGGTCAGGCGCTCATGACCGCGAGCGCGACGGCGACGCCCGGAACGCCTGTCACGCTGGAGATGAATCCGTCGCCCACGACGCAGTACACCAACGCGCAGATGAACGCGTTCATCCACCAGACCACGACGCACGATTTCTGGAAGGCCTACGCCTCCGGCTCCACGCTGCTTGATGCGTTGCTCCCGGCGAACACCAGCGTCTCGGGAACCTGCAACGCGTTCTACAACGGCGTTTCCACCAACTTCTACGCCGTGGGCGGCTCGTGCAACAACACCGCCTTCAGCTCGGTGGTGGCGCACGAGTACGGTCACCACATCGTCAATCGTCTGGGCCTGGCGCAGGGCGGCTTCGGCGAAGGCTTCGGCGACGTGATGAGCATCCTCCAGTACGACGACTTTGTCGTGGGTCGCTACTTCTCCACCGGCGGCGGCCCGGTGCGTACGCCCGACACGTCGATGGTGCAGTACCCCTGCACCACGTGCGCGGTGCACACCGGCGGCCAGGTGCTCGGCGGCGTGGTCTGCAAGGTGCGCCGCAACCTTGGCAACAAGTACGGCACTTCGCCGGGCCTCGAGCGCGCACGCCAGCTTGCCATCAGCTGGTCGCTCATCACGCTGGGCGGCTCCAGCGGCGACTCGGCGCTGCCTCGCACGATGTCCGAGTTCCTCACCATCAACGATGATGACGGCAACGTGAACAACGGCACGCCCGACCTGTGCGAGATCTCCTCAGCCTTCGCGCAGCACGGCATCTCGGTCGACGGCTTCTCATCCAACGTGAGCTTCGCTCTCTCGACGACCCCGACCGCGACTGTACAGCCCAACTCCAACATCCCCGTGGCCCTCTCGGTCACCGGTCTGTGCAAGATCCCCACGCCCGGCACGGCCCGCGTCTTCTGGCGCAGCGGCAACTCGGGCGCGTTCACCTCCCAGCCGCTCACCCAGACCACCACCAACAACTACACCGGGCAGATTCCTACGCCGGCCTGCTCGGCGGGAGAGATTCAGTACTACTTCAGCGTTGTCGCCACCGCCGTGGGCGGAGGCTCAAGCACGACGGTCGTCTACCCGTCCGCGAATGGCACCACCGCGCTGCCCATCGCGTCCAGAATCTCCACCAGCACCTCCAGCTTCAGCGATTCCTTCGAAACCAACACCGGATGGACCGTCTCCTCGACGGCCGTCACCGGCGCATGGGTTCGTGGCGATCCCGTGGGCACCTCCATCAACGGCGTCTCGCCGCAGCCCGAGGATGATCACACCGAGTCGGGCACGCAGTGCTATGTCACCGGTCAGGCTGCCGTCGGTGCCGGTGCCGGCACCGCTGACATCGACACAGGCTCCACCACGCTGATCAGCCCGACCTACAACTGCGCTGGCGCGAACGATGTACTCGTTTCGTACTACCGCTGGTACAGCAACGGAGCCAGCGCAGGCCCATACGAAGACACCTTCCGCATCGATGTGAGCACCGATAACGGCACCACCTGGGTGAACGCCGAAACCCTCGGACCCGGCTCCGCGGCTGACCCCAACTGCAACGGCGGCTGGGTGCGCGGCAGCTGGAGCACATCCCAGCTCGGATTGACCCCCACCGCACAGATCAAGGTCCGCTTCACCGCCGAAGATCTCAACGTCGGCTCGCTGGTCGAGGCCGCCGTTGATGACTTCTCGCTCATCGCGATCCAGTGCAGCGATGCCCTCTGCCCCGCCGACTACAACCAGGACGGTGGCGTCGACGGCAGCGACATCGAGTCGTTCTTCCTTGACTGGCAGGCCGGCGACACGCAGGCCGATGTCAACCTCGACGGCGGCGTCGATGGCAGCGACATCGAGACCTTCTTCGTCGCCTGGCAGGCCGGCGGCTGCTGATCCCCCCTCCCCCTCCCGCACTCTCAACATGCCCCGTTCGTGGCGAAAGCCAGGGCATGTTCTTTCCCCGATACTCCGCTGATGTCCCCGGCCCAGAGCCGATGGAGCAGCAGACACCGCGGCGTGCGAACCACAGGGTTCCCACGCCGCGGCATCGTCCCCGGTTTTCCCTCTTTCAGGTGAGAGACTCATGAACAGCTCAGGTCGGCCCCTGCGTGTCGGTTTCGGACTGCTTTCCACCCTGTTGCTGGCCGGGACCGCCACGGGACAAGGTGCGATGCCGTTCGGCGGCGCCCTGGATCCTGAATCGCCTTCAATCTGCGGGTGCGGCAAATCCCACGCGCTCGCGGCCCGCGCCGCGGCGGGGCTTCCCATCCACGAACTCTCGCCCGGCCCCGGCTACAGCTCCCGCGAAGCCCTCACTGCCACCGACCTCATCTCCTGCGACCTCGACATGGAGATCATCCCCGCCACCACCACCATCTCCGGCGTCTGCACCATGGTGGTCCGCTCGAAGCAGAACGGCCTCAACCAGTTCACCATCGTCCTTCGCACCAACTACACCGTCACCGGCGCCACGATCAACGGTTCCACGCCCATCTCTGTTCCAGGCCCCGTGGCGGGCGGATACTCGCGCACGATCACGCTCGACCGCGTCTACAACGACGGCGAGCAGTTCACGCTGCGGATTCCCTACTCGGGCGTCGCTGCGTCACGCGGATTCGGCTCCATCGAGTTCCAGACCCAGCCTTCCAGCACCAACCCGATCATCGCGAGTCTGAGTGAAGCCTACTTCGCCGCGACCTGGTGGCCCTGCAAGGACGGCGAAGTCTTCAGCGCTGGCGACAACAGCGACAAGTTCACGATGCGCATGGCCATCACCGCGCCCGACACGCTCACCAGCGTCGCCAACGGACCACGTGAATCCGTGGTCTCCCTCTCCGGCGGCAGGAAGAAGTACACCTACTCGTCGTCGTACCCGATCGCGACCTACCTCGTCGCCTTCGCCAGCAGCGTCTACAACACCTGGACCACCACCTACACCTACGTCCCCGATGAGGGCGGCCCGGCACGCACCATGCCGCTCAACTTCTACATCTACCCGGGCAGCGACACGCCCGCCAATCGCGCCGCGTGGAGCTATACGTCGCAGATGCTCGACACCTTCCGCCCCTTCTTCGGCCTTTACCCGTTCATCAACGAGCAGTACGGCATCTACCAGTTCCCCTTCGGCGGCGGCATGGAACATCAGACCATGACCGGCCAGGGCACGTTCAACGAGAGCGTGACCGCCCATGAACTTGGCCACCAGTGGTGGGGCGACAACGTCACCAACAAGACCTGGAATCACATCTGGCTCAACGAAGGATTCGCCACCTACAGCGAAGCCATCTGGGCGCAGTACAAGCCCGGCAGCACCGGCGAAGCCGCTCTGCACGCGGCCATGGCCGCACGCCGCCCCGGCAACCCCGGCGACAGCGTCTACGTCGTCGACATCACCAACATGAACCGCATCTTCAGCGGCACGTACACCTACAACAAGGGTGCGTGGGTGCTTCATCAGCTGCGCCACGTCATCGGTGATACGGCCTTCTTCGACGGGCTCAAGGCCTACCGCGCCACCTTCCAGGGCTCCGCGGCGACCACAGAGGACTTCGCCGCGTCGATGACCGCCACCACCGGAACCGATCTCACCAACTTCATCCAGCAGTGGGTCTATGGCGTCGGAGCCCCCGATTACGCCTGCGGATTCCAGAACGTCACACTTGGGGGCCAGAACTACCTGCGAGTCAGCCTGCGTCAGACGCAGAATGCCGCGTGGCCAGGCGTCGGCACCCCCGGCAATGCCTTCGCCATGCCCGTTGATCTGCGCATCGACTCAGCATCCGGCTCCATTACACGAACCGTCAACAACACGGCTCGTTCACAGCACTTCCTGATTCCTGTCCCCGCCGCGGCGACCGGCATCGCCGTCGATCCGCTCAACTGGATCCTCTCGTACAACAAGGTGACCGAACCCTACTTCACGGGCCCGGCCAAGATCGTGACCACCAGCCCCGCTCCCGGCACCACGCTCGCCGAAGGCTCGACACTGGCCAGCGCGAGCATCGCCTTCAGCGACAACGTCACCATCCCCACCGGGGCGATCACTGTCACCGGTCCCAACGCCAGCCCGGTCTCTTTCACCCAGAGCTACAACGCCACATCCTTCACCAGCCAACTCACCTTCTCACCCCCGCTGGGTGAAGGCACCTACACCGTCCGCGTCCCCGCCACCATCACCGCCGCGAGCATCGCGCTCGACGGCGAGATCACCGGTGGATCACTGCCCAGCGGCAACGGCCTCGCAGGCGGTGATGCCATCTACACCTTCACCATTCCCGGAGCCCCCTGCCCGGCCGACTTCAACCAGGATGGTGGCGTCGATGGAAGCGACATCGAAGCCTTCTTCCTCGTCTGGCAGAACGGCGACACCTCGGCCGACGTGAACCAGGACGGCGGAGTCGACGGAAGCGACATCGAGACCTTCTTCATGGCCTGGGAAGCCGGCGGCTGCTGATCTGTGCGAGCAGATGATTTCGCTCGCTTGATCTCACGAACATTCCCCCGCACACGAACAACGGGCGGCATCGCATCAGCGACGCCGCCCGTTTTTTCATGCTCGTGCAGCACTCTTGCAGAAATCCATCAGCAACCACCCGCCTCCCACACAGCGAAGAAGGCATCAACGTCACCACCATCGACGCCGCCGTCACCATTGACATCCGCACTCGACCAGCCCGCTTCCCATTCCGCGAAGAAGGCACCGACATCGGACCCATCAACGCCGCCATCGCGGTTGAAGTCGGCCGGACAGATGAACTCGCTCGTCTCACTGCTCCAGAATCCGCCGCACCACAGCACGCTGTCGAGGGCATTGCGTCCTGCATCGGCCTGGCCAATCGTGCCGCTCAGCGCGAGCGAACCCGCACTTGACAGCGTGGTGCCGCCAGTATCGATCGTCTGCCAATCCATGCGCATCGTCGATGCACCCGAATAAAGCGCATTGATCTCCATGTCGGAGAGCGCCGTGAAGCCAGCCTGGCTCAGGTGAATCGTGTCGAACGTGGCGTTGTACCAGCTTTGCGACTGCATCTGCGCGAAGCTGGTGAGCTGATCGAAGCGCACCGTGGCCGTCCGCGGCTCGCTCGCAGCAATTACTTCGGCCCGTTCGCGGTAGGAGATCAACTGCGGATCATCCGGCGCACTGATGGGCGGCGAGACGGTGATCGCAAAGTGAAGTTCCGCAGGGTCCCAGCCTTGATTGAGCCAGAACTGGTCGAGCCGCGTGATGAGCGCGCGGGTGTTGTCCTCAAACGCCGCGGCGGAGTTGCCCGGCAAGACCGCACCCGGCCCCACCGACACCAGCGTTTCATTGCGATCATTCACGCCGAAGCTCACGCGGATGAGAATGCGTGCCGGTGCGGGTTGCATGGATCGCAGCATGGAGAAGAAGGAAGCAAGGGTGGCATCGTCGACCGCCATGAGCGACGCCGCGGCATCGCGCATGGACATGCTGCCGACTCCGTACAGCGTGCTGAGCGCCGCTCCGACCGTGCGATCAGCGCGTTCGATGCGCATCCACGAGCCAAAGAAGGGCCCGCTGATGGCCGGGCCACCGGCTTGCGTCCAGTGGAAGCCGACAGCGTTGGTGCGTGCCGCGGCGGGAAGATCGATGAACCCCGCAGCAAGGCCCGGTCCGCCGCTGGTCGCGATGTTCACCGGCGTTGAGAGATTGCTGAACGGGGCCACTTCAGAGCGGACGACGGGGCGGAAGCTTCCGGTGGCCGCGCCGATGAAACGTCCGTAGCGGTAGTGGAATCGCAGAGGGCCGCTCACACCCAGCGGGCTCGCGGCTTCGAGCACCATGCCGGAGTTGAAAATGCTGCTGGCAGAGGAACCCGACGGCACGTAGAGATACCCAACGGGCGTGAACAGTGGTTGACTGGTTGCATCGAGTTCGGTCGGAGCACCCGTGTACTGATACTGACCCGTGGACCGAGTCGAGAATGTGTTGCTCCCCCAGCCGACGCCAGCACCGTTGCCGGCATTCTCGCCCGCGGCGTGAATGCCGGTGGCGTACAAGCCGAAGCGATCATTCAAGCCGCGGCTCCAGCCTTCATCCCACCCGTGACCTCCGTAGAGCTGTGTGGAATCACCGATGTGAACCACATCGACGCGGCGTTCAGTCGCAGCTGACCAGAAGGGGCGGAGCTTTTCGCCACCGACCTGCTGACCGCACGCGATACCCGCAGCGAGCGCCAAGGCACCGATGTGCCAGAACGTTGTTTGAACATGTGCATCCTCCGCCGCGTGTACGCATTCCCGGCTCCGTGAGCCGCGACCCCCGCTCCGAACTCCCGGCAAGTTAGGCCATTACCACCGGGCTTGTCCAGTTTTCACATGCTGTGGGAGGCGATTTCAGATCGGTTGGAGCAGGATTGCGAGGGAGCGTTACCGGGTGGCGTGCTGGCGCGGGGCGGGGTGAGAAGGTGGGCAATTTGCTTGAAGTGGCGAGGTTCGAATATCGGGGCACGCGGCGACGCAACGAAGCGTGGCGTGCAACAACAGCTACCGGGGCGACCCGATGCTGATCGCGGCGAATGTTGATACCAGCACGCTGGAGGCCTCGCAGATCATGCCCGCGCCAGGTCCCGTGCAAATTCGCTGCGTGCTCTCGAACCCTTCGAGCACCACCACGATTTACGAAGTGATGCTCTCGACATGCGCGTGCTTCACCTGCCCGGCGGACTTCAACTTCGATGGCGGCGTGGATGGTGACGATGTGTCAGCCTTCTTTGCGCGCTGGGAAGCGGGTCACTGCGATGCGGATACCAACCAGGACGGAGGCGTGGACGGCGCCGATGTTGATGTCTTCTTCGCGGCGTGGGAGGCGGGTGGGTGTTGATATGACAACGTGAGTTTTGACTCCTCCACGAGCATGCCGCGTGGCATGGTGGCCGGGTTGAAAAAGGCGGCTTGGAGCTGCGGCCAGAGCTTAATTGCTCTTGAATTCGATGGTTATTGGAACGTTCTCACGGTGGCAGTTGGTGTTGCTGTTCGCTTTTGAGATGCGCTAACTTCACCTGAGCGTCGAGCCAGTTGCCCGCGGCGTTTGCAGTCACCCTCAACTTCTGGTACGATTCGTCTTGGTGAATGTCCGTGAACCACGCGAGCGGGTGTTCTCGTGGTCGCCGGAGATGAATGTGCTCATCGTGACGAGGGAGGATTGCATCATGCGGCAGTGCGTACCACAAAGCGGCCATGAACGGATGGCGGCGTGGCTGGCGAAGGGGCTGGCGATGGTCGCCGCGCTGCTTGGAGTGTGCATGCACGGCGCGGCGCGCGGGCAGACGTGCGGGGGTCAGTGGTTGCCGGGCGATGGCGTTCCTGGTGTGGGCGGTACCGTTTACTCACTTTCGGTTCTTCCCAACGGCGACCTGATCGCGGGAGGCGAAATCACCCGCGCGGGTGGGGCGCCAGTGAACGGCATCGCGCGGTGGAACGGGTCGTCGTGGTCAGGACTGGGGACGGGGCTGACCGGCGGCGTCTCCACCCTTGCAGTTCTCCGAAACGGCGATCTGATCGCGGGTGGCTACTTCACCACCGCAGGCGGGGTGCCGGTGAACCGCATCGCGCGGTGGAACGGCACGGAGTGGGCGGCGCTGGGAACGGGGATGAACAGCAGCGTCAGCGCCCTTGCCGTGCTTCCCAACGGCGACCTGATTGCGGGTGGCTTCTTCACCACTGCGGGGGGTGTGCCTGCGAACTCCATCGCGCGGTGGAATGGCACGGAGTGGGCGGCGCTGGGGACGGGGATGAGCGGCAGCGTCCGCGCCCTTGCCGTGCTTCCCAACGGCGACCTGATTGCGGGTGGCTTCTTCACCACCGCAGGCGGGGCTCCGGCGAACAACATCTCGCGGTGGAACGGCACGGAGTGGTCGGCGTTGGGGACTGGGATGGACAGCGCAGTGAGTACCCTTGCCGTCCTTCCCAACGGCGATCTGATCGCGGGAGGCTGGTTCTCGACTGCCGGTGGGGTGTCAGCCAGCCGCATCGCGCAATGGAACGGCTCGTCGTGGGCGGCGCTGGGGACGGCGTTCGACGACAACGTCTCTGCGCTTGCCGTGCTGCCCAACGGCGACCTGATCGCGGGAGGCGAGTTCAACACAGCGGGCGGAGGGCGGGCAACCCGCATCGCGCAGTGGAACGGCTCGGCGTGGGCGGAGCTGTGGACAGGAAGCAGCGCCGGGGCTGTCCGTGCCCTTGCAGTCCTTCCCAGCGGCGACCCGGTCGCGGGAGGCTACTTGTACCCGTCGGGTGCAACGCCGTTGACCTGGATCGCGAGATGGAACGGGTCATCGTGGGGGGAGCTGGGGAGCGGGATCAACGATTACGTTGCTGCGCTCGACGTGCTTCCCAACGGCAACGTGGTTGCGGGAGGCTGGTTCACGACTGCGGGCGGCGTGTCGGCGAACCGCAGCGCGCAGTGGAACGGCTCGTCCTGGTCGGCCTTGGGGATCGGGATGGAGGGCGACGTTCGTGCCCTCGCCGTTCTTGCCAACGGCAACGTGATTGCTGGAGGCTACTTCACCGCCGCGGGCGGGGTGACTGTGAACAGGATCGCGCAGTGGAACGGCTCGTCGTGGGCAGCGCTGGGGACCGGGATGAACAGCGACGTCCGCGCCCTTGCCTCGCTTCCAAACGGCGACTTGATCGCAGGCGGAACCTTCACGACCGCCGGCGGGGTAGCAGCGAACTACATCGCGCGATGGAACGGAACGGAGTGGTCGGCACTTGGCACGGGGTTGAACAATTATGTCCACACCCTTGCCGTGCTTCCAAACGGCGATCTGATCGCTGGCGGTGACTTTTCCTTTGCAGGCGGGGTGCGAGCGAACCGTATCGCGAGGTGGAACGGCACGGAGTGGTCGGCGGTGGGGACGGGGATGGACTACAGCGTCGCCGCTCTGGCCGTACTTCCCAACGGCGACCTCATCGCGGGCGGTTGGTTCGGCCGCGCGGGCGGGGCATGGGGGGCCGGCATTGCGCGGTGGAACGGCACATCGTGGTCGGCCCTTGGGAGTGGGATGAACAGCTCAGTCCGTGCCCTTGCTGTGCTTCCCAACGGCGACCTGATCGCGGGCGGCAACTTCACGACTGCTGGCGGGGTGCCAGCGAACTACATCGCGAGGTGGAACGGCACAGCGTGGTCGGCCCTGGGGACGGGGATGGACAGAGAAGTCCGTGCCCTTGCTGCCCTTCCCAACGGCGATCTGATTGCGGGCGGCCTCTTCACCAACGCGGGCGGACACGTCTTGGGACGTGTCGCGAGGTTCTCCACAGGCGGGCCTGTGGTGGCGGTACAGCCGATAGCGACGAACGTGTCGGCAGGTGAGACACTGACGCTGACCACCACGCCCATCAACGGCATCTCCAATCTCTCCGTGCAGTGGCACCGCAACGGGGTCGCGCTCAACGATGGCCCCGGCGGTGCATCGCCCGGCGGCGGCACCGTGAGTGGCGCAGCACAAGTACTCGCCTCACCAACCTACCGCTCCACCGCCACGCTCACCATTACCAACGCCACCCCGGGCGATTCGGGCGACTACCAGGCGGTCTTCTCCAACGCCTGCGGCAGCGTATCGACCGTGGGCGTTGCGATCTGCGTCAATGTCCTCTGTGCGGCAGACTTCAACGTCGATGGTGGCATCGACGGCTCGGACATCGAGGCCTTCATCCTGACATGGGAAGCCGGCGCATGTGCCGCGGATGTGAATGAGGATGGGGGCGTGGACGGCGGCGATCTCGAGACATTCTTCGTGGCGTGGGAGGCGGGTAGCTGCTGACTTAACGACCCGGGTTGAACTGGTCCTAGAGAAAGCAGCATCGCGTGACGGCTCGGTTCAAACCCGATGCCCCGAGCCGGGCCCATGTTCGTATTTCATTAGAATCGCTGGCTACCGCGATGTCCTTGCCGCGGCCCGTCGAAGTACTTGGATCTCACCTCCATAGGGTGTTTTGAAAGATGTCCACCGAGGGTGCAGCCTCGCTGAACCGCCGGCCATATACGTATCGTCAAGAGGGCCGTGAACCACGCGGGCGGGGTGCTCGCGGGATCGCTGGGTCCCAGGGTCGCGCGGGAGGATTGCATGATGTGGCAGTGCGGAGCACGCGGCGGGCGCGGATGGATGGGGGCGTGGATGGCGAAGGGGCTGGCGATAGTCGCCGCGTTGCTGGCGGTGTACATGCCCGGCGTGGCGCGGGGGCAATCGTGCGGCGAGCAGTGGATACCCAGCGGCGAGACGTTCGTGGGGATGAACGGCACCGTCAATGCCCTTGTCGTGCTTTCCAACGGTGACCTGATCGCAGGTGGCGACTTCAGCATCGCGGGCGGGGTGACTGTGAATTCAATCGCGCGGTGGAACGGCACGGCCTGGTCCGCGCTGGGGGCGGGAGTGAACGGCAATGTCCGCTCCATTGCCGTGCTTCCAAATGGTGATCTGATCGCAGGCGGCGACTTCACCGTTGCGGGCGGGGTGCTCGTCTACCGCATCGCACGATGGGACGGCACCTCGTGGTCGGCGCTGGGGACGGGGATGAGCGGCAGCGTCCACGCCATGGCCGTGCTTCCCAACGGCGACCTGATCGCTGGTGGCAACTTCTCCACCGCGGGCGGGGTGTTTGCGAGGAACATCGCTCGGTGGAACGGCACGGCGTGGGCGGCGCTGGGAACGGGAATGGTCGGCAACGTCCACGCTCTTGCCGTGCTCCCCAGCGGCGACCTGATCGCGGGCGGCGCCTTCCCCACCGCGGGCGGAGTGGCGACGTGGTACATCGCTCGGTGGAACGGTGCGGCGTGGTCGCCACTGGGGACGGGGATGAGCAACGCCGTCTACGCCCTTGCCGTGCTTCCCAATGGCGACCTGATCGCGGGTGGCGATTTTTCCACTGCAGGCGGGGTGAACGTCAGCTTCGTCGCGCGCTGGAACGGCTCGTCGTGGGCGGCGATGGCGCCGGGAATGCGCAGCGTCCGCACCCTTGCCGTGCTTCCCAGTGGCGACCTGATCGCGGGCAGCTTAGCCCTCGCTACTGGTGGATCGCCGACGATTTCCGTCGCGCGGTGGAACGGCT
>JBILUL010000040.1:0-34976 GCA_044371005.1 Phycisphaerales bacterium
TGTTCTGCTGGTCCTGTTGTTGCTGCTGATCCTGCTGCTGGTCCTGCTTCTTCTTCGACTTGCTCTTCTTCTGCTTCTGCGACTTGGCCATGTCGATCAGCTTGTCCAGCTTCGTCAGCGTCTGCTCCTGCATCCGCTGCGTATCAAGACCCGCGTCCTTGGCTTCGCCCAGCCGACGCGCCGTATCTCCCATCAGTTTCACGGCCTGCTCGAACTCATCATCCATCTCCGCCGCGCTCAACTGCCGATCCAGTTCCGCCTTCGCCGCGTCCTTGCCGGCATCCGGAGCCTTCGCCCCTTCGGTCGGCTTGATTCCCAGCAGATCATCCAGCGTCGGTTCCCCAGCCGGCGGTGCATTGGGTTCCTGGGCCTTGGTGGGCTCGGGCGGGGGTGCCTGCTCCTGCCCGACGGAGACGCTGGAGATTCCAAACGCGACCACAGCCGCCGCGATGCATCCGAGTTGATTCATGGCGTTGTTCACTGGCGCTCCTTCGTCGGGGCCTGCTGATCCTCGTTGTCCTTCTTGATCTTCTCGAGCAGCTCAGCCGCGAACTTGGCAAGCTCCTGCTGCAGACTCGACACCGCCGCGAGGTCCGCCTGCGCTGCATCGCCCTGACCGAGTCCCCTGGTCCGGTCCGCGGCCTCCGCCTGCATCGCCCGCAGCAGCTTCAACTCCGCAATCGGCGGAATCGCCGGCTGCTTCTGACCCTGCTCCCCACCCTCGCCACCGCCTCCGCCTCCATCTTCCTCATCTTCCTTGAACTCATCCTTCTTCTTCTGTGCTTCATCCAGCGCAGCCACCAGTCCCTGCAGGATCTTCGCGGCCGACGAAAGCTCGGTACTCAGGTTCGCTGGCGTCGACCCTTCCGCCAGCGCCCGTGCCGCGGTACCCGCTGCGGCATCAAACCGGCGGTGGGCAAAATCAAAGAGCGCGGCTTCGGCAATCTCCGTGGACTGCGAACGAATGTCCGACATTCGCTGGCGAAGCTCCTCTTCACGCGCTCCCAGTGTCCTCGCCGCGGCCCGCTGGCGTCGATCAAGCGTCTTGCCAGCCATCGGCAGCGCTTCACCATTCACCGCCACCTGTCCCTCCAGCAGTTCCATGTACTGCTTCTTCAGCTCCGCGCGCTTGCGATCCTCTTCCCGCTCCTCCGCGGCGTCATCAAGCCGCTCGGCTTCAGCGAGTGCTTCCTTGAGCCGCGTCAGACTCGTCCGTTCATTGGTGTCCGCTTCGGGCTGATCCGCGGGCACTGCCCGCAGCGCGGTGATGGCTCCAGACTGTGCTTCACCCGCCGCACTCAGCAGCGTCAGCAGGTGATCGGCGCCGCGCGGCACCTGCTCCTTCACACTCGTCTGCACACCCAGTGTGTTCTGGTGCAGTGCGATCATGCCGCCGTCGAGCGCCGGGGCGGGTTTGCCCGCCATCGCCGCGGCGAGCAGCGTGATCTGCTCCTGCTGCTGGTCAATCAACTTCTGGATCGACTGCTGCACATTGGCCAGCACCCGCCGCAGTGCCTCATCCTTGCGCTGCTGCGACTTGTCCAGTTCCTCGAGCATCGACTCAAGCGTCTTGGAAGCCTCCTGCTGCAGGCGCTGGGCTTCACCCGTCTTGTTCTGCGCGATCTGCTTCGAGGCATCTTCCTGCTTGCGGGCAAGCTGTTCGCTGCGAGCCTTGTTCGCCGCGGCCTGCATGGCCTGTGCCTGCGCGGCATCGGCCTTCTGCATCTGCCCCGCGCGATCCTGCACACTGCTCACCATCGCCTGGGCCTTCTGAGAAAGGTCCATCTGCTCAGCCGCGAGTCGCTCGAGATCAGCCTTCTGCTCGTTGGTCAGTTCCTCGGCGGCCTTGCCCTGCATCGCCTGAGCACCCGTGGCTGTGCGAGCCTCGAGCTGCTGCTGCTGCGTGAGCAGTTTCTCGATCGAACGCCGTACCGCCCAGTCATCCTGGCCCCGGTCGAGCATGTTGGCAAGTTCGGAGAGCGATGCCTCCACCTTCTCCTGGGCCGCCTTCAAAGCCGCGGCGTCCTGCGGCGCGGACTGTGCGCGGTCCGCCTGCTCCTGCGACAGGCGGTCCAGCGCATCGGCTGCCATGCCGGATTGCTCGGCACTCTCCTTGGTCAGTTCGAGTGCATCCTTGAGCACTCCCCGAAGTGCCTCGTCGTTGAGCTGGTTGCGCTCCGCACGCTTCTCGAGCCGCTTGACCACTTCCTGCATCGGTGCGAGCCGCTCGCTCAGCGCCTGCTGCCGCGCCATCTGGCCCGCGGCAGACTGCGCCGACTGCTGTGCCGCATTACGCTGGCCTCCCAGCTTTGACTGTTCACTCTCCGCTCGCTTGGCTGCTTCGCGCAGTCCCGAAAGCTCCGCACGCACCTGCTCGATCAACTCACTCTCGGCGATGATGCGAAGACGCCGCCTTGGACTCTCGATGCCCGCAGCATTGGACCCGGCCAGCAGCAGGTCGCGTGCACGTGCCACAAGCCAGACTTCATCGCCTGGCTCCAGCTTGAGGGCCGCCAGATCGATCGATGCCGTTGCGGTCAGCGTTGTCGCCGCGGCGGCGCCCGGCGCGGGCTCTGTCCCCGTTGCTGTTGCAATCACCGCAGGATCACCCTCAGGCTCGGCGGTCGCCCCGGGCGATGCGCCCTCGCCGCGTGCCACGCGAGCCAGTTGCTGTGTGAGCGCCAGATCCGCCATGGCGACATCATCTCGTCCTTCAGCACTCACGCTGATCTGGGCTGTGGGCAGCACGGCCTCATCCTGGGGCGGCTCGATGATCGCCGCGGCGGGCGGGCGGTCATCCGCCACTTCCAGCTTGAATGCCGCGTCGTCAGTTGCCGAAATGCCAAACTCATCCCGCAGCATTGTCACAATGCGCATCGACGTCGTGGGCGAGAACGAAAGCCGCCAGACCGAGCCCGCAGTGATGATCGAAACATCGGGGGCTTCTTCGCTGCCAGGCAGCGCCTTGGCCAGAAACGCACGCTGAGCTTCGGGAGAAGACTTGGCATCAAGCCCCGGCACATCCTTGTTGAGTGTCAACTCCAACTCGATGCGCGAACCCGAGAGCACCGGCCCGATCAGGCCCCGGTTGGGGCCCTTGGGCGCGGCATCCCAGGTGCCCGAGATCCAGTCCCGGTGGCCGCCCGAATGACTCTGGCTTGCACCGATGATCGCCGCGGCGTAGGCCGGAGGCGTCACCTGAGCCTTCGCCGCGATCACCGCCGGAGGTGCCACGACATTCACCGTGGAACGTACCGACTGATCGTCGCTGGTCTCGAACCAGTACTCCAACGTCACCGCGGCGGAGGCCTCCAGCCCGGGAAGCGTGATCGAATCAGGATCCAGCAGCCGCTCGAACAACTCGCCTTCGGTTGCAAGCCCGGTGTTCACACGCTTGCTCTGCGAGGTCATCGGTGTGCGGCGCGTCTCGCTGGTCTGTCCCGAAGCGCTGACGCGGTAATACAGCATCACCTGAGTCTGCCCCATGGCGCGGTCGGTCGCGGTGAGCACGGCTCGTACTGGAAGCGCGGTGCCGAGTGGGAAGGCTGCGGGCGTATCGCCGGGTACCACCGCCGTGCGCTTGGGCCAGGAGACATCAGCCCAGGGAGCGATGGTTCGTGCAAGGCCGATGCGGGCGTAGGTGGGTGATGCCGCGAAGAGGCCGAAGATCGGCGCTGCCGCGAGTACCACCATGGCCAGGCTCTGCCACAGGCCATCGAGCTTGAAGACGCTCGCACGCGAAGCGACTTTCGCATACTGCTCTGCAGCCTGCAGCTGCACCTGTGCGAGCAGTTGGGCACGCGGGCCCTCGGGTTGATCGGCTGCACGCGCGAAATCGACGCCGCTGGCCAGCAGGCCACTCAGCGCGGGCTGTGTGGTGCCGACGGCTCGTTCCACACGGAGCGCGACATCGGTGAGGCTCGGGGCGAACTGTGCTGCGGGGACGAGCCGACGCCAGAGCAGGAACGCGGTGGCGAGCAGTCCGACGCACCAGTGGCCGATCCGAAGGAACGATGGAAGTCCAAGCAGGTAGTCAAGGAGGGCGAGGATGAGGATCGCCCCGATCACTGCCGCGGCGATCCAGCAGCTTCGCTGGACGATCAGCATGAGTCGTGCACGCAGTCGGATCGATGCCAGTGCTCCCAGTACGGATTGCATGGCCTGCTGGCCGCCTGCCGACGATGTGTGCTGCTCGCTCAACGCCACGCACCTTTCCTGGATCCCGCTGCCCCGCGCCTCTCACTCCACCCTACGGAAGATCCGCATGGATGGGTTCTTATCGACCAGTGAAGGTTCGATGGATGGGAATGTATACGCCGCGGCTCGCCGCGGTTTCACCGACTGTTGCCGCGGCGTGACCGCACGCTTACCTAGGCCCTCTCGCAGGGCATCTTCGCGATCGAGTTATAGGACGAAAGTGGGAGATTGGAGTGACTATTCGGGCTGTGGGTGGGGGAGGTGTGTGTGGGGCGTGGGGTGATGGTGGGGCGGAGCGATGTCCGCCGCGGCGTTGGCCGATGAGAAGGGTGCGTGGTTTCGCCCGAACCATGGAGGCCACGCGGCATGAACAGGACTGTTCCGACCCATCTCGAGCTCAAGCCCGCACCCCGTCGCGGGGCGTGTTGTCTGCTGCTGGCGGTGCTTGCGCCGCTGGGAGGCTGCATGGCGGCTCCCGCAGCTCGCGAGCGGTACATGGCGTCCAGGGCGGCCTTCGTTGAACCCAAGCAGGGCGATGGCGCACTGACCATGTCGGCCTGGCCGATGACGGGCCAGCATCCGCTGGCCTCGATCGAAACGGGCAGATAAGGCACTGAAGGCGGATCGGCGGTGCCAATCCAGGTCAACGAACAGTCACCATTGATCAGGGGCGGCCACTGGATGCAGTTCGCGCCACAGGCGTTCGAGCAGGTCCTTGAGGCCCATGCGTGCGGCACCGCTGATGAGCAGAATGTCCTTGTCGAGGCGCAGGCCCAGCTCGCGGCTCACGTTCTTGACCGCTTCATCGCGTTCGGCCTCATCGGGGATGAGGTCGAGCTTGTTGAGCACGACCAGTTCGCGCTTCTCGGCCAGTGCTTGCGAATAGCCAGCCAGTTCAGCCCGGATGATGCGGTAGTTCTCGACGGGATCGCTGCCATCTTCTGGCACGATGTCGAGCAGGTGGACGAGGATCCTGGTGCGTTCGATGTGACGCAGGAACTCATGGCCCAGCCCGGCACCTTCGCTTGCACCCTCGATGAGGCCTGGAATGTCGGCCAGCACGATGCGGCGGGTGACATCGACTTCGGCGACGCCAAGCTGCGGGGAGAGCGTGGTGAAGGGGTAGTTGGCGATCTTGGGCGTCGCGGCGGTGAGTGCAGCCAGGAGCGTGCTTTTGCCGGCGTTGGGTTTGCCGACGATGCCAACATCGGCGATGAGCTTGAGCTCGAGGCGAACGTTGAACTCCTGGCCTGGTTCACCAAGTTCGGCGCTGCGGGGGGTCTGGTAGGTGGAGCTCTTGAAGTGCTCGTTTCCCCAGCCGCCCTTGCCGCCCTTGGCGACGACGATGGTGTCGCCGGGCTTCATGTCGTGCATGAGCTCGTTGGTTTCGCGGTTGTAGATGAGCGTGCCGGGGGGAACGGGGATGATGAGATCCTCGCCGGTCAGGCCGCTGCACTGCTTGCGGCCACCCGCATCGCCGTCTTTGGCGGCCCAGAGCCGCTGGAAGCGGAAGTCATAGAGGGTGGTCATGCCGTCTTCGGTGACGAAGACAACGTTGCCACCATTCCCGCCGTTGCCCCCATTGGGGCCGCCTTTGGGTTCAAACTTTTCGCGTCGAAAGGAAACGGCTCCGTTGCCGCCGTTGCCGGCACGGATCGTGATATTGGCATGGTCTACGAACACGGGGCAAGGGTAGGGGGCATGAGGGCCCGCCGCGTGGTCCGGGGTCAGATCACCGGTTTTCAGGCTGCCCGGGAGAGGTGTCCACCCGAAATGTGCTTGAAGAGCCGGTCCTTGTCGTCGCTGCCGGCAAAGCGGGAGAACGTTGCAGCCATGCGCACCGGGCCGGGCTCGGATTCATCCTTCCAGACGACGTTACCGACCACGCGGATCTCGCGGCGGAGGTCGACATCATCGCCCGACCGCGGCAGTTCGATCGAGAGCTGCACGGGAGTGCCATGGGGCAGCGCATCATCAAGTTCGAACTGCACGCCACCTTCGCTGATGTCGTAGCAATGCCCTTCGAGCCGGATCTTGGGCTCGCCGACCACTTGCACGGTGACAGCGGTGTACATCGGAGGGAGGGAGAAGCGTTCGTGGCGGCGGCGGTTGATGATGCGTCCAGACACGTGAGAGGCTCCTGCAAAGCACCGGGAAAGAAGTGCGGTGTTGTTGGAGAGGTCTATCGGATGGTGATTCACCCAGGTTCAGTCTCAACCCCGGTGTGTGTGGGAGCACTCCCCTGCAGCGGTGGGCGCACTCGCACCTTCGTGAGGGACATCCCACGAAGGGGTGACCTGGGCAGGGGGATGGAGGCGTGCCGCGTGGGCGGCGCGCGAAGACCCGCGTCGAATCAGGAGGGTGATGGATGCGGCGACGCGGTTCAGCGGGCGATGAGCTGCAGGCTCACGCCAACGACTTCAACGCCCAGTCGAGCCTCAATTTCCTTGAGGACTTCCTTGCTGACGCTGGCCAGGAGCTGATCGCTGAGATCCTGGGGGACATCGCGGACGCTGCCGCAGGAACCCGAGACGTGGACATGGGCCGAGAGGTCGGCATCGAAGCGGCAGGCACCGCCGCCCAGGTGCGAGGGAATCTTGCGGGCCAGGCCGCATTCCACCAGAGCATCGAGCGTGTTGTAGATGGTGGCGAGGCTCACGCCCTGGTCGTGCTGACGCACCATGGTGTAGAGATCTTCTGCCGTGGGGTGCGAGTGCACAGACCTGAGCGAGGCGTAGACCAGTTCACGCTGGCGCGTGTGTCGCAGATGGTGATTCTGAAACAGATGCTTGATCCGTTCGGCTTCATCAAGATGTACGCATGTTGCTTCCATAGGACACCCGTGTCATGAATCATTGGCATGCTGGAGGCCCGGGACCAGTGGGGGGTGGCACGGCTCTTAAGAGCCGTGTCTTAACGTGGCACGGCTCTCCGAGCCGTGTTCTTCAGTTTCATGGCTCTCTGAGCCATGTCGGCGGTTTGGTTTGCAGCACTGGCATTGCTCAGAGAGCAATGCGACTGAAGAACATTGCTCAGAGAGCAATGCCACGCAGCCAGTCAGCACACCCCAGCCAGGTCCAGTTCGAGAGACCTGCCTTGACCGGGTTATTCAGTACGTAGCGGACCTGGTGGTGGAGATCGGCGGAGTCTCTGACGATGTGGTCGTAGGGCTCAGGCTGCCAGAAGTGTCCGGACTTCCCCAAAGCGCGGTTGATTTCAAGGGCGGTGTACCCGCGCCAGGATTTGAGGATCTGTCCCAGCTCATGCGGTGGGTAGGGCGTGAAGACAACGTGCACATGGTTGGGCATGACGCACCAGGCCAGCAGGTCGTAGCGTTGTCGTTCGAAGTGCCGCAGCGCATTCTGCATGAGATCAGCGAATCGGGGCTGGCGGAACACGCATGACCCCTCGCCGCGGTCGAGATAGTCCTGGATGCGATCCGTGTGCAGTTGAGCGAGGCGCTTGAGTTGATCGGTACCGAGGGGCATGTTGTTGTCGATGGCACGCTTGATGTGTGCATCGCGCTCCTGTCGCCACCTGTTCAGCACGCTGGCGGGGAGACTGTCGGCCTGTCGGAACGTGACGGCGTAAGTCGCAAAGTCCTGCCGCCAGTGAGGAAGGTTGGCTCCCATCTTCCTCTCGATTCCGCCCTGTCGCTGTGGTATCGAACTCATCGGTGCTCCCTGTGGTTCCCGAAAGTGTCGCATACCTAACGTGGCGTGGCACGGCTCTCTGAGCCGTGTTCTTCAGTCCCATGGCTCTCTGAGCCATGTCGGCGATCTGGTTTGCAGCACTGGCATTGCTCAGAGAGCAATGGAACTGAAGAACATTGCTCTTAAGAGCAATGCCACGTGGGACATTGCACACAAAAAGACAACCGCCCGGGCGTTGGCCCGGGCGGTTGAAAGAATCAATCAAGATTCAGACCGACACGCAGGGCTTAGTCCCAGTAGGGGGCGATGGCCGTGGTGTTGGTGCCGCTGACCGTGGTGTCGTACCAGGTGCGGAGGAGGTTGTTGGTCCAGTTGATGCCCGTACCAGCGAGGGTATCGGGGTCAACCGTGCGGTCGGTGTCCTTCTCGTTCACGAAGAGGTTGTCAAACTGGGTGCGCTGAGCAGCGGCCAGAGTCGTGAAGGTGAAGGGGAGGGTTTCGGGGTCAGGACGGGTTTCGAAGCTGACGTGGTTGTCGTTGTAGGCAACGTTGCCTTCCCACGTGGTACGACCACCGTGGATGAGGAGGGTGTTGCTGCCGATACCGCAACGCGACGTGCCGTCAGCGTTGGGAGCGGTGGGGACGAGCGACCAGGCAGCGGGGCTGCCGGTGCCCAGGTCGTAGCCAGGACCACGGTTGCCGACGACGGCTTCGGTGCTCTGGAAGGTGTTGCTCCACTTCACGCGGCGGTTGCCGAAGAAGGGCATCAGGCCGTAGGAGAAGCCACCGATGGCGTCGGTGCCGGGGTTGATGTTCGCGTCCTTGGGGGTCGCCTTGAACGCGGGGTCCCACATGGCCAGCTTCTTGTCGGTGCCGACCATGCCTTCCGGCTCGCTGTAGCGGTACTTGTCGTAGGCCTTGATCGAGCCGTTCGCTTCAGCGGGGCTGACCGCGAGTTCGGGGGAGAAGAAGCCGTTGAAGATCAGCACCGAAACGACGTGACGGGGCAGGTCCTTCTTGCCGCCGGCGGCGATCATGACGTTGCCCTTATCCATCTGGCTGGGAATCGGGTAGACTTCGCCGTTGTTCTGGGCGAAGAGCACCATGCCCTGGTGGATACCACGGATCTGGGTGCTGTCCTTGATCTGGCGGGCCGAGGCGCGAGCCTTGCCGAGTGCCGGGAGCAGGATGCCGATCAGCAGTGCGATGATGGCGATGACGACGAGCAGTTCGATGAGCGTAAAGCCCTTACGATTCCTCATTGGGAATCTCCTTGTGTCCCACACCTGGCACGAAGCCCGATGCGGGGTGTGAGAGTGCAGTGTCCTTCAAGGATCACCACATTCTCGTTTCCTACCAACAGACGACCTGATTGCGGTCCTGCTGCTTCCCAAACTGATGTGGAGCCCGGTTCGATCGTTCCGCTCGCACCCACCAAGGCCACTTTCGTGGGCGGATCAACCAGTCTCCAGCAGTCCAAGAAACCTCAGAACACACCTGTTCTGCCTGCCGGTGCTCTTCGTCACCCTTCAGGTTGCCCCGAAAGACGCCGCTGAACACCCAAACTTCGCTTCACACACTCAAGACGCGGGGATAGTCGTCAAAGACCCCGCCCGAAGAGGGCATCAAGCGTTCCGGATTGTCGGCAGGGAACGGATCACCCGGTGCTCCGGGATGATTCGGCGGGTAGGAAACTCCGCCACAAGGACATTCAAGCGTTTCATGCACCAGATTCGCCGTATGCCCTGCCATGTGAGTGCGACCTCACTGTCTACCAAGATATGCGCTTCGCTGTTGCATGGCATGCGGTTCTGCCGGAAACTCAAAAATTCATGTTCGGTGATACCGAACAAAAGTTGACACCACTCACCAAGGTGGCCGTCTTTCCGCCCCTTCGCCTGCCTCCTATGATTGCTCTCATTCGGATTCCCGAGGTGCTGGCTGTGCGTGCTGGCGGATCCGACCTGCATACGAACACGTTGCCGCGGCGTGTCGAGGTGGTTCCCTTCAGTTCTGAGGGGGGTGCTCCCTCCGGGCGGTCTTTGTTCGGTTTTCGGGCACTTGTACGGCGTTCATAGTCAAAAGGTCATTTATGTCATCCGCCACTGCTTCGAGTTCCAAAGCCACTGATACCACGCCGCGTAATACGTGGATCCGCAACGTCGCCATCATCGCGCACGTTGACCATGGCAAGACCACACTGGTCGACAACCTGCTCAAGCAGTCCGGCAACTTCCGCTCGGGCGAACTCGAGAAGCTCGAAGGCGGCCAGCATGGCCTCATCATGGACAGCAACCCGCTCGAACGCGAGCGCGGCATCACCATCCTGGCCAAGAACTGCGCCGTTCTGTACAACGGCCTGGACGGCAAGGAATACCGGATCAACATCCTCGACACCCCGGGCCACGCCGACTTCGGCGGCGAAGTCGAACGCGTGCTCCGCATGGCCGATGGCTGCTGTCTCCTGGTCGACTCCTCCGAAGGCGCGATGCCTCAGACCAAGTTCGTGCTGGGCAAGGCCCTCGAAGCCGGCCTCAAGCCCCTGGTCATCATCAACAAGTGCGATCGTCCCGATCAGCGCGTCCAGGAAGTCATCAACGAAGTCTTCGACCTCCTGGTTGAACTGGGCGCCGAAGACCACGCGCTGGACTTCCCGGTGATCTACGCCACCGGCCGCGACGGCTGGGCGACCCGTGAATGGCCCGTCCCCACCGGCGACCAGAAGCCCACGACCCTCCGCCCCATCTTCGAGGCGATCGTCAACGAGATCCCCGCGCCTCCGGCCGACCTCAACAAGCCGCTGCAGCTGCTCATCACGAACATCGACTACAACGATTACGTCGGCCGCATCGGCATCGGCCGCGTCTTCAACGGCGTCATCAAGGCCGGCCAGCAGGTCTGCGTGCTCAAGCCCGATGGCAAGCAGGTCATCTGCAAGGCCCAGCAGCTTCTGCAGTTCGTCGGCCTCAAGCGCTCGGAAGTTCCGCAGGTTGAAGCGGGCGACCTGTGCGCCATCGTCGGCCTTGAGTCGGTGGACATCGGCGACACCGTCGCGGCGGTCGAGAACCCCGTCGCCCTCCCGCCCGTGCGCGTTGAAGAGCCCACGATGACGATGCTCTTCCGCGTCAACGACTCTCCCTTTGCCGGTCAGGAAGGCGAGTACGTGACCAGCCGCCAGATCCGCGAGCGTCTGTTCAAGGAACTCGAGAAGAACGTCGCGATGCGCATCGAACCGGGCCGCTCGGCCGATGAGTTCATGGTCAGCGGCCGCGGCGTCCTCAGCCTGGGCATCCTCATCGAGACCATGCGCCGCGAAGGCTTCGAACTCTCGGTGGGCAAGCCCGAAGTCATCATCAAGGAAGTCGATGGCGTTCGCATGGAACCCATCGAGGAACTCGTCGTCGACACCCCCAACGAGACCGTCGGTGCCGTCATGGAACTGGTCGGCGGCCGCAAGGGCGAAGTGAAGAAGATGGAACCCCGCGGCGAGAACTCGACGCACCTCAAGTTCGAGATTCCCAGCCGCAGCCTCATCGGCATGCGCAGCCGCGTGATGACCGCCACTCAGGGCCAGGCGATCATCCACCACTCCTTCCTGCGGTTTGACCCCGTCAGCGGCGACGCCATTCACCGCAAGCTGGGTGTGCTCGTCAGCCTCGAAACCAACCCTGTCACCGGCTATGCCGTCGAGGCCCTCGCCGATCGAGGCGTGCTCTTCGTCCTGCCCGGCGACAAGGTGTACAACGGTCAGGTCGTCGGCGAACACAACCGCGACAACGACCTCACGGTCAACATCACGCGTCAGAAGCACCTCACGAACATGCGCGTGGCCTTCAAGGAACAGACCGTCGTTCTCAAGGCAGCCCGCAAGCTCAGCCTCGAAGCGGCCCTCGAGTACATCGAGGACGATGAACTGGTCGAAGTTACACCAGAATCGATCCGCATCCGCAAGAAGATCCTCGATGAGAGCGGCCGCAAGCGGGCCGATCGCGCTTCACGCGACGATTGAGTCGCGGCGGCAACGTTTCCCATCTTGACATTTCGGCAAGCCCCGACCATCCCTGCGACCAGGGATGGTCTTTTTTCGCGCTGCTGCAGGAAGCTGGCTACGGTACGTGGAGGTCGGCGGCGTGTCGCAGCGTCGCCAGAGAGAAGTTCACCGGGTGCTCGTCAGGGAGGTTCCATGACTCGTGGAGGTCTGGTCGGTCTTGCTGCATGCATGTCGTTTGTCGCGGGCCTTGCAGAGGTTTCGCTGGCCCAGAACACTTCTGGCGCAGTCACTGCCCGCATCGTCCGTACCGGTCAGGCACCGGTGGACATGACCTTCGGCGCGGGAGCACCGATTCAGATCTCCGACATCGACGACTCGGTGACGCAGATCCGCGTCTACGCAACGGTGCCCGGCGCACGAACCGCGATCGGACCGATCCACCTCGCCGGGCCGCGATTCACGCAGATCCCCATCGACCTGCATGTGGGCGAAGGGGACGGCGGCACGACGACGAGTGCGATGATCACCACTCCCAACGCGGGCGATTGGACTGGCCTGTCGCTGGGCGAGACCTTCAAGGGTTACATCCGTCTGAACGCTCGCGTGGGCGGCAATATCACCGGCCCCATCACCGCGGCGGAGATTCACTATCTCTTCGTCGGCGTCGAGAACCGCACCGACACCGGCATGATCGATGCGCCGATCACGGTGCGCGATGGCGGGGGCGTCGGCATCCGTCAGCTGCGCGCCTACAGCATGACGAGCAACAGCCGGATTGACGTGCTCACCGGCGACATCGGTGAGATGATCATCTCGTGCAACAAGCCTCACTGCGGCGACATGCTTGGCGCCATCAATGTGCCCGGCGGACTGATCCGCAGCATCGAGGTCGGTGGTGCCGTCGGGAGTGCGGAACACCCGATGCAGATCTTCGCCGCGTTCGGTGTTGATTTCCTGATCTGTGATCAGTTCACCGGAACGCTCGATGCGTCGATGGAGGGTGGCAAGGGGTGGATCAAGTTCTTCGAGTGCCGGTCGGGTGGATTCACCGGGCGGATGTACGCTGCGGGGCTCGGGCTGTCAGATCCGTACGATTTCAGTCCTCGGGGTGTGTTCATCAAGGGTGAGTTCGCCGGGGCGCTGGAAGTGGCGGGCAATGTCAACTACGACATGCGCGTGGGCAACTTCGCCCAGGACTCGACCATTACCATCAACGGCAGTCTTCTGGCGAGGCTCATCTCCAACTCTCCCACGCTCAATGGCGACTTCGGGAGCATCCGGATCGACACGAGCATCGGTCCGGTCAACCCTGAGTACAACGCGACGATTCCCATCGGGATCTTCGCCAAGGGCAACATCAAGTCGCTGAAGGTCTTCGGCACGATGGTCTCTCCCACGACGATTGCGACGGAGGTGATGATCTCGGGCGAGAGCATTTCGGAACTGATCTGTCATGGATCCTCGCGGTTCGATCTTTCGGGACCGGGCGAGGGTGTGGGCATCAAGATCGGTTCGATGCGGGTCGGGGGTGAGTTTGCGGAAGGGATCTGGGATATCGCGACTCTGGGTGAGATCGATGTGGACGGCGACTGCGGGGCGCAGATCACGGTGAGAAACAGCCACGCCAACTCGGTGATCCGAGTGGGAGGGACGCTCAGTGGCCTCTTCCGCGCGCAGGCCACCAACGGATGGCGTGGCCAGGTGATCGTCAATGCGGCCAACATCGGTGGGACCTGGCTGCGTGCGGCGCGGATTGATCGGTGTCCCACCTGCACGATTCCGATTGGTCCTGGTGCGTACCCGCAGACATCGCAGTCACTTGGCGGCGGGTCGATCGGCGTGGTGCCGTTCTCGCTGCATGACAGTGATTGCCTGCCTCGCCCGAACCCTTCTGATCCGCCGCTGATTCTTGACAGCGAGTTCAAGCGGCCGGATGCTCCGGGCCCGGGGGACAAGACTCCCGGTCTGACCCTGTCGTTCTATGGCCCCGTGAAGGAGGCGGGTTCCGGCCCGTTGATGCGGCTCTTCCGCATCCTGCCGCTGGGCGAGATGGTGGAACTCACGGACCAGTGCAATCTGCGGATCGGCGAGCCGGACGCTGCGGGTTTCTCCCGCGACTGCGTCATCGGCGGCAAGCCGGACTTCTTCTTCGCCGAGGGCGACTACCGCGTCGTGGTCGATGCCTCGTGCTCGCTGGCATGCGACGGGCTCCTCGTCACGGAGTCGGTCGCCGTCGCGCCGGTTGCCTACGACTTCCGCATCGGGACGGATTGCGACAACAACGGCGTGCTCGATCTCGAGCAGATCGTCAGCGAGCCCTACGCCGATGTGAACTTCGATGGCTTCCTGGATGTGTGCCAGCGTGCCTCCGGACAGCTCTGCGTCGCCGACTTCAATCTCGATGGGTCGGTGGATGGTTCCGATCGTGAACTCTTCGAGATTGTCTACGAACAGGGATTCGCCGCGGCGGATGTGAATCTCGACGGCGGCGTCGATGGTTCGGACTTCGAGACGTTCTACCGGGCCTTCGAGATCGGCTGCTGAGCGGCGCATTGATCGCACACAGGGTGGGCGACCGAGCTTTGCATTGCGTGCGTCGGTCAGGCACGTTGTGGTTGTGGTCCCGCGCCATCACTTCCTGACCGATGGCCCCCACCCGCCCCAAAGTGCCGGCAGTACACTCATGGCATGCACACCACGCTCCGACCCGCGGGCACGGCTGACCTTGCGTTCATTCTGGAAAACATCATGGGGCTCGCGGCGGTCGAGGGCCGCCCGGACGCGGTGACCGTGACTTCCCAGCGGCTGGGCGAACTGCTCTGGGGGCCTCAGCCTGTTGCGTCGTGCTCCATCATCCACGCTCAAGGCGTGGGAGATGTCGGGCATGCCTGGTATTACTACTTCGCGCCCACCTTCACCGGCACGCGGGTGCTCTACCTCGAGGACCTGTACATCCGACCGGAATACCGGGGCAAGGGCATCGGCCGCATCTGCATGGCGAGGCTGGCGGCATTGGCCAGGGAAGCAGGGGCCGAGGGCATGGCCTGGTCGGTGGTCGATGGCAACAACGCCGCGGCGGCCTTCTACGAGCAACTCGGGGCGCACCCCAAGACCGGCTCGACCACCTACCGGCTCGAAGGTGATGACTTTGCGCAGCTCTGCTACCAGGCGACAGCGTCTACGGGAGGTTGAAGAGGTAGGCCAGGTCGTTGCGTACGCGACCAGCGTTGATGTCGCCATCGTCGATCATGGCGTCGACGCGCCGGAGGATCGCGGTGTCCTGGTCGGTCCAGTCGCGCGGAGTGACGTACTGGCCGGCCCAGGGATAGATGCTGAAGTACGGACCATTGAAGAGCGTCCCGGTGGCGCTGACCAAGGGGGGGCCATTCCAGTCGTAGATCGTGTCGGCTCCCATCGGCGTGCCAACGCTGCCCGAGAGCTGGGCATGGCTGAAGTAGGCGTCAAACTCGTTGGGAAGTTCATTCCAGCCGTCGGATGGGTAAGTTCCGTTGGTCTGGAAGTAGGCGTTGGCGGCCCCCGTGATGACCCGGAAGTCCGCGGCGACTGCCGCCGCGGCGGCATGGCTTCGAAGGTCGAGGAACGTCGGCACGGCAACGGCCGACAAGACCGCCAGCACCACCATCACGGCAACCAACTCCACCATTGTGAAGCCATGCGAGAGTCTGGATCCATTCGACGTCCGATCAGGGATTTCTGAAGTGAGCACGCACGATGATCGGCCTCCCCTCGATGTCGCTTGAGAGGCCCTGCTGGTCCCGAAGGCAGCGATGGATGACGCGGCCGTGCATTGCTGTGACAGACCGCACCGGTGCCCGGACATTGGGCAGATCTGCCCAGGCCAATAAACATGCAGCAGACGCACGAAACTGCTGAGAAGAACGTGGTTTTGCGTGACAATCCGATGATCCATTCTCACCGGCCCGGCCGATAATTGAGAACTTGTGCGCCGCAGGAGGCAGTACAGGCAATCTGAACACACTTTGTTCTTCGAGAGGGAGCCATCGGTGCACCTATCTGCTTCGCGCTTCTGGGCGCTCGCGGCGACATTTCTGCTGGTCAACGTCCTTGGCATCATCTGGATTCGTGCATCGCTTCTGACCCAGCACCAGCCCTTGCTGCGGGTCGTCAGCGTCACGCCCTCACCCGAGCAGAGTCTCGATGACGCCGATCGAGTGCGGCTGACCTTCCACGAGCCCATTGCCCGTGAAGATCAGTTGCACGTGGCACTCGACACCGCCCCGTTCAGCATCACGCCGCAGATTGAGGGGCATTGGGAGTGGACCGCCATCGATGCGCTCGAGTTCATTCCAGCCGCGAGGTTCCCCTCCGGCCGCGAGTTCACCGTTGCGGCGACACCAGATGCGGCTCGCCTCACTGGCCGCGCCACCTTCGGTACGACCCAGTTCCGTCTTCGCACCAGCCCCATCGCCCTGCTGGAGACCAAACTCCTCTCGGTGGAACCGGGTGAAGCGGCCACGCTCGAATTGGCCTTCAACCAGCCGGTGCTCCCCGCTGATCTGGCCAAGCATCTGATCGTGCAGGTGGACAAGAAGGATGTGGCGTTCAAGTGCCTGGGAAACGATGCCGCGGCGACGGTCGCGGTGCGCATCGAGCAGGCCAGCGACACCATCGACCTGGAAATCACGCCCGAACTGACCGGCTTCGGGGCGGATCTTCCTCTCGAAGCCAAGATCACCAAATCGCTCAAGATCCCCTCTCTGACGCGGCTTGATGTACTGCGTGCTGAAGTGAGCCAGGGCACCTTCGATCCCGAAGCCACGATCCGGTTCATCACGACGCTTCCTCTGGATGCCGCACAGCCCAGGCCCGCGGTTGAGCTCGAACCCTCGGTCGAGGGTGTGCGGGTGGTGGTTAGTGAGCGAGAGGTTCGCCTTGAGGGTCCATTTGTCTGTGGCGTCCGGTACGCGGCGACGTTGCCGGGCACGCTGGTCTCGAAGGATGGCAAGACGCTGGGGGCGCCGCGGCGACTGGAGTTCGTCGTCTCCGACCGTGCATCCGACATTCGGTTTCCGTTCTCCTCGGGCATGCTCAGTCCGTCGGGCAACATGCTGCTCGATGCTGATCTGGTGAATCTCTCGAACGTGTCGCTCCAGGTGAGCAAGGTCTATTCGAACAACCTGCTCGCCCATCTGGATGGCAACGACCTCTCATCGACCTCACGGGAGTTCCCGGCCAAGACCATCAAGGTGGTAGGGGCACGCAATACCGTGCAGAAGGTGGCCCTCGATCTCGCGGCGTGTCTGGGGAAGGCCAAGGGGATCTACCGCATCACGCTGTCGAGCGAAGACTCCCGGTGGACGCGCGATACCGCCATCGTGGCCTTGAGCGATCTGGCGATCAGTGCCAAGTCGGGGCGCGATGGGATTCTCGTCTGGGTGACTTCCGTCGCGACCGGCAAGCCGGTGGCGGGTGCGAAGTTGCAGGTGCTTTCGGATTCGAATCAGATGCTCGCGCAGGCGACCAGTGATGCCTCGGGAGTGGCTCAACTGGCGATTGTGCACGATCACCCGGATGGAACGGCTCGTGTGGTGGTGGCTGAAGTGGCCGACGATACGGGCTTTCTGGAACTGGGGGGCGCGACCGATCTGCTCGATCGCGTCGATCAGTCGGGGCGGGCGACTCCGTACGGCTACGACATCTATCTATACACGGAACGTGGCATCTATCAGCCCGGCGAACCGGTTCACCTGACGGGCATCGTTCGTGATGGAGGCGATGGATCCACGCCCGCTCCCTTCCCGCTTGAAGTTGCGGTGGTGCGGCCTGACGGGCGTGAAGTGGCCCACCTCGCAGCACGGGCTGATGAGAATGGGCTCTTCCATGTGCAGTATGACTCAGTCTCCTCCGGCCATCGGGGCCGCTACCGGTTCATCACCCGATTGCCGGGGGCGACCGAGGTGCTGGGGCAGGCGTCGGCGTTGATTGAGGAGTTTGTGCCGCCCCGGATTGAGGTGAAGGCACAGGCGCAGACGACGGAGGCAGGTCTCAAGGTTGAGCTTGGCGCGGACTATCTGTTTGGAATGCCCGCCGCGGGTCTGGTAGCGGACATCGAGGCCCGCTACGTGCTTTCGCGCTTTGAGCATCCGGCGTTTGCCGGGTTCACGTTCGATCTGCCGCCTGACATCGCTTTTGTCCCGGTCATTCAGGAGCGGGCCAAGGAAGTGAGCAGCGAACTGGGTGCGGACGGGAAGACATCGGCGACGGTGCCCGGCCCGACGTCGAAGGGGTACTGGAAGGCCGCTGTGACATCCAGTGTCCATGAAACCGGCGGGCGCACGGTGTCGGCGATGAGCAGTGCGATCATCGATACCCAGCCTCTGCATGTGGGGCTGCGGTTGAAGGACGCCGCGTCGAGTGTGGCACCCTTTGGAGTGGAATGGGTGTTGGTGGATCCCAAGGGGGTCGCGGCGGTCGGGCGGGAGGTTGCGTTCCGTCTGGTGCGGGTCGAGACGGATTGGACGCTGGAGGAGGTGCGTGGGCGGCTTACGTGGCGGTCGACGCAGCGGGAGACGGAGGTGCGGTCGTGGAATGCCGCCGCGTCGACGGCTGCGATGGGGAGCGAGCGACTTTCGTGTGATTCGGGCGGGGCCTACCGGCTGTACGCCAAAGTAGGGACCGACGCCGCGGCGATGCTGGAGATGGATGTGCCGTGGGGTCAGGGTGAGAAGGCTCGTTCCCAGCGTCCCGAGCGCGTCGCCGTGACGCTCGATCACGATGACTACGAGCCGGGCCAGGTGGCCAGGGCGACGATCATCAGCCCCTTTGCTGGCCAGATGCTCGTGACGATTGAGACGGATCGGGTGCTCTGGTCGATGGTGGGGGCGGTGCAGGCTGGTGCGAATCTGATCGATGTGCCGCTGCCCGTCGCGCTTCGGGGCGGCGCGTTTCTTTCGGTGAGTGTGGTGCGTCCCATTGATGTCAGCAGTGAACGCTGGTTGCCGGTCTCGGCTCGGGGCCTGGCCCGCATCACGACGCGCCATCCGGCCCAGCGTCTTGAGGCAACGCTTGAAGTGTCGTCGAGCGGCCTGCCGACTTCGACCCAGAGCGTGGTGCTGCATACACCGGCGGGGCTCACTGGCCTCGCGCATGTCTGGGCGGTGGATGATGGCATTCTGCTGGCGACCGCCTTCAAGAAGCCTGACCCCTTCGCGTGGTTCCTGGCGCACCGCGCGCTGGCGGTCGAGACGGAGGATGCCTATCGCGAGTTGCTTCCGGACTACAAGCGTCCGGCGGAGTTCACTCGAATTGGTGGCGATGGTGACAGTGAAGACGGTGTGCGCGGGCCGACGCCGCGGCGTGTGACGCTCGATGGCGTGCTCTGGAACAAGGCGATCGCGCTTGACCCAAGCGGGACCACGCGGATCACGATGCAGATGCCAGATCTCACGGGACGGCTGCGGTTCATCGCCGTCGTTGTTGCGGGCGATCGATACCAATCGATTGAGCAGACGCTCACGCTTGCATCGCCGCTCATGATCGAAGCGTCGCTGCCTCTGTTCATCGCTCCCGGGGATCGTCTGGAAGTGCCCGTGCGTGTCATCAACAGCACCCGGGCACCGATGCGGCTCTCACTGTCGCAGCAGGTGGTGACCGGACCGGTTCTGCTTTCCGGGGCTGCGATGCAGGAGTTGGAGGTCGGGCCCATGACCTCGTCGCTGGTGTGGCGCACGCTTACTTGCAGTGATGAAGGGTCGGCGACCCTGATGTTCGAGGCCCGCACCTCGGACGCGGCGGCGATGGCGCGTGCTCGGGGTGAAGTGACATGCCGTGCCGCGGCGGGGCTGGTGTCGATTGCTTCGGTTCAGGCGATCAAGACGGGCGAAGTCTCGACCATCACGCTCGATCCAGCACTTGATCCGGCGCAGACCAAGGTGCAGGTGCGGATTGAACCGAATCCCACCGTACATCTGGGGCCGGCCGTTGATGCGCTGGTGGACTATCCGCATGGATGTCTGGAGCAGACGTCAAGCCGACTGCTCGCGCTCCTGGAAGCCGGGAGGGCGAGCCGCGGGCGTGATCCCTCGCGTGCTGAGACCATTGATGCGATGATCGATGCGGGCATCCATCGCCTTCGTTCCATGCAGACCGCGGCGGGCGGGCTTTCGTACTGGCCTGATTCGCAGAATCCGGATGTCTGGGGCACGGTGTACGCCGCTGAGGTGCTCGTGCGGGCTCGCGCGGCAGGCCGACCGGTTGATGCTCGGTTCATGTCGGAAGTGACGGACTATCTTGCGGGGCGGCTTGGTGCGACACGAGGCGAAGCCGCGGCGATCGACGATTCGACGCGGGCGCACCTGTGTGATGTGCTCGCGCAGCTTGGCAAGCCGCAGCCGGGATGGGTAGCGACGCTGCGGGAACGCGCTTCGTCGCTGGACATCGCGGGCCGCGCTCATGTAGCCAGTGCGCTGCATGCGGCGGGCAAGGTGGAGCAGGCGAGAGCGGTCCTGACGCCCGACACGCTGAGCATGAACATTCCGACGAGTTCGAAGGGCACTCTCACTTCGCAGACGGCGCAGCTGGCAACCTTGCTGGAGGTGCTGCTGCGGGTGGATCCGGCCAATCCGTGGGTGCCCGCGCTGGCCCAGCGTGTGGATGCGGCGCGGCAGAATGGCGCGTGGGGTTCAACGCTTGAGAATGCCGCGGCATTGACCGCTCTGGCGGCGTACCACCGTGCCCACTCTGCCGCAAGTTCGTACCGCGGCGTGGTGCATGCGCCGGCGGGTTCGCTTCCCTGCACTTCAAAGGAGCCCTTCGAAACGCGGCTGGCGGGCTCGGCTCTGCCGCTGCGCATCGAGCTCGCCAGCGATGCCGCGGATGGCGCGGTCCAGCAGGCCTTTGCCACGATCACGATGCGTGGTGTCACCAAGCAGGCACCCGAACCGGTCGATCGGGGTCTGCGTGTGCGTCGCACCTGGCAGACCCGCGATGGCAGGGAGGTCGATCCGCTTTCGATTCGCGTGGGCGATCTCATTCTCGTGCAGGTCTCGCTCGATGCGCCGGGCCGGGCCATCGCGTGCGAGAACATCGCGATCGTGGATCTGCTTCCTTCGGGGTTCGAGGTGGAGAATCCGTCGCTGGCGACTTCAGCGGTCACAGCCAAGGAGCGTGCCACTCCCGACCGGATCGAGTTCCTGCATGATCGGGTCGTCATCTTCACCAATGCCTACGAGCAGGTGCGCACCTATGCCTATTACATCCGTGCAACCAGTGCGGGCCAGAGTCTGCGACCTTCCATTCAGGCCACGTCGATGTACGAAGCTGGCCTTGGCAGTGTGCATGGGGAGGAGATCACGCTGCAGGTGAAGCCCTGAGGCGTGAAGCGATGTCGAGCGGTGATTTCTGGAGCGGTGATTGGACGCGATGGTCATGATGATGACTCGGGCAAAGCTCAGGCAGTTGCTCAGGCGAGCGGCGATCGGCGTGGGGCTGGGTGCCGCCGCGGCGGTGGTTGCCTGCACCATCGCCTGGCACGCCTCGCCCTTTCCGATGGAGCGGCTGACCGGTCTTCCTGAGAGCGTGGTCATTACGGATGCTTCAGGGCAGGAGATGCTCAAGGTCGTGGGGCGCGATGATCAGTGGCGCGAGCCGGTGCAGCTCGATGCGGCGGGGCCCTGGATGATCGCCGCGACGCTCGCGGCGGAAGATCAGCGGTTTTGGTCGCACCACGGGCTCGACGCCGCGGCGGTGCTTCGGGCCTCCTGGCAGAATCTCACCAGTGGCCGTGTGGTGTCGGGTGCGAGCACCATCTCGATGCAGGTGGCCCGCATGTGCGAGCCGCGGCCGCGAACGCTGGTGGCCAAGTTCATTCAGGCCGGGCGGGCTCTTCAACTTGAGCAGGCTCTTGAGAAGCGGGCGATCCTGGAGCGCTACCTCAACATGGCGCCGTACGGAGGCAACTACCGGGGGATTCAAGCCGCGGCGCGGCATTGGTTTGCCAAGCGAGCCTGTGATCTCACGCTGGCGGAGGCTGCGCTGATGGCGGGGCTTCCCAAGTCTCCCGAGCGACTGCGTCCGGACCGGTATCTGGAGCGTGCGGTGGCGCGTCGCAACTGGGTGCTGGGGCGCATGGTTGAGTGCGGAGCGATTACGCAGGCGCAGTGCGATGCGGCAGCGGCGGAGCGTGTGCAACTGGCTCCGCCATCGCCGCGGCGGGAGATTCCGCATGCTGCGTGGCTTGCGTTGTGTGAGCGAGGCCGGGGTGGAACGACCACGATCGAGCCGCGGGTGCAGCAGCAGCTGGAAGGGGCGATTGAACGGCAGATGCGGGCGATGCCCGAGGGCACGCAGATGTGCGGGGTGGTGATTGACATCGAGCGTGCGTGTGTGGTGGCGATGGTGGGGGCAAGCGACCCCGGCGACATGGCGCAAGGAGCGGTGAATGGGGCGTTGGCGCGGCGAAGTCCGGGATCGGCGCTCAAGCCGTTCATCTATGCCGCGGCGTTTGAGGCGGGGCGATTAAACCCAGAGGCGTTGGTTGAGGATCGTCCGATCAATCGCGCGGGGTGGACTCCCGAGAATTTCGGGCATGGCTATGCGGGAGCGGTGACGGTGGCAGAGGCGTTGCAGCGATCGCTCAATGTGCCGGCGATTCTCGTGGCGGAGGGTGTGGGCACCCAAGTCGCGGCGGATCTGCTGCGTCGGTGCGGGATCGGGCTTGCGCACGATGCCGCGCAGCGCGCGGGGCTGGGGCTGGCGGTGGGCACGGTGGAAGTGTCGCTGCTGGATCTGACCAATGCGTACGCGACGCTGGGGCGGGGCGGGTTGCATGCGTCGGTGTCGCTCTTTGAACGCGATGTGGTGGTGCGCGATCGTGCGATGAGTCCGGAAGTGGCGGCGGCGGTGAGTGATGTGCTTTCGTGCAGGCATCGGGTGCCGTCTGGAGGTTCCGCCGCGGCGGATGGTCCGTGGTTCTGCTGGAAGACGGGCACCAGTTCCGGTCGGCGCGATGCGCTGGCGATTGGTCACAATGGGCGATATGCAATCGGGATCTGGGCTGGAGCGTTCTCGGGCAAGGGACGCGTGGCGTATGTGGGTGGGCAGGCGGCAGAACCGGTGCTGGCGGAGTTGTTCACCAGTGCGGTGTGTGCGGGGGTGGGTGAGCCGCCAAGACCGCCGGTGATTGCGATCACGAATCCATTGCCGCCGCCAGGAGAGAGTGTGCAGGCGAGGCGGATTCTCTCACCGGCGGATGGTGCGGTGTTCATCGCGACAACGACCGATGGACCCGGTGGAGCGGCGGCGGCGATGGTGGCGGTGCGCGGCCCGGACGATGGCACGTGGTTTCTCAATGGACGGCGTGTCGACGATGTCTCACTGTTGTGCTGTACGGTCGGGCAGCATGAGCTACGCTGTGTCTTTCCCGATGGCGCCGCTCACCGCGTGCGGTTCAAGGTGAGTTCCGGAGCGACGCGGCGCGTCGGACTGATGGCGAAGGACATGTGAAGGCGGAGGTGCCTGATGAGCGGGAATGAGCGAAGGTCGGCGGCCAGGGGTCGTTCAGGGCTTGCGTGGCTGGTGGGGGGGCTTGGTGCCACGGTGCTTCTGAGCGGAGGGCAGCTGGGTTGCTTCCGGCGGTCGGCGCCCGGACGTCAGGATTTGGCGCAGATGTCAAAGGATGTTTCGCCGGTTCGTTCGTGGATTGCCCGATACAGGCAGCCCGTGGACGGTTGGCAGGCGGAGCGCACGTGGAAGATGCTCAGTGGTGGCAGTGTGATTGGTCTTGGAGAGGCCACGCACGGGCAGTCTGAGTCGTTTGATGTGAAGCTGCGTCTGACGAAGCTGGCGGTGAAGGAAGGTGGGTGTCGCGTGGTGGCGTATGAGGCGAGCGCTGCGCGGGCGATGGCGTGTGACGACTACATCTCGGGCAGAACGAACGATCTCGCCGCGGCGGTGGGCGGGCTTGGAATGCTCATCTGGCAGATCGAGGAGAATCGGTCACTGCTTCAGGAACTGCGGGCATGGAACGATCGTGCTCGACCCTCGGACCGAGTGCGGTTCATCGGTGTCGACGTGCAGGATCCGACGGCAGCGATGGCCGTGCTTCGCGCGATCCTGCCCGCATCGCATGCGGGGCTCGTCGACGAAGCCGCGGCGATGGCGGCCAAGTCCGGGCCCGCGGCTCAGGCTTGCTTTGCCGGAGATCTGGCGCCGATGGAGGCGCTCAAGGCGGAACTCAAGAGCTGGGGAGCGCGGCTCGAAGCGGTCGAAGGGCTCAGCTCTTCCGCGGCGAGTCGTCGCACGCTGTGTCGCATGGAGATCGAGGCGGGGCTGACGATGGTCAGCAGTCCGGGGGCTCGGGATCATGCGATGGCGCAGATGGTGCTCGCGCAGATGGAGGGCGTGGATGCCTCCCGCCCGATGGTGATCTGGGCGCACAATGCGCACGTGATGCACGCGCCGCTTCGCTACATGGGTGAAGCTGGCCTGAGCGAACAGGCGATGGGCGGGCATCTGCGCGAGGCACTGGGCGAGCGGTACGTGAGTGTGGGTTTTGCGTTCGGGCGGGGCAGTTTCAACGCGCTGGACCGCGAGGGTGATGTCTGGCGATTCCGGACGTACACGGTCGGCGAGCCGCGGCCGGATTCGCTGGAGGCGATGCTCGACACCGCAGGCACCGGCAATTGTGCGATTGACCTGCGTCGCAATGTTGAGGGAAGCCTCGTGGATCCGCGGGTGAGGCAGTGGCTGGAATCCGGGCATGGGCAGCGCTGGTTCGGGGGCTACAACGTTCACATCGACGAGAGCCTGCCGCTGCTTGCCACGTATCCGAGGCTTGACTACGACGTGCTCATCTACCTGCATTACTCCAGTCCCTCAAAGCCTCTGAATAGCAGACGATGAACCCCATGCATTCCCCGGCGGCTGCGGATTCTTCGGCGGAATGCCTGCGCGAGGCGGAGAGGAGTGTGGCGGCGCGGCCGCGGGGCCGGAGATGAGATGGGGAACGGAAGGAATGCGCACGGGTGGCGTTTGGATTGTTGCTCGGGCCCGACTTGCGTGCCATAATCGCCGGTGATGACCACGGCCATCGTCATTCTGCTGGTTCTGTTCGTGCTCAACGGCATCTTTGCGATGTCGGAGCTGGCCGTCATGACCAGTCGGCAGAGCCGCCTTCACGCGGCGGCGCGGCGGGGAAGCAAGGGGGCGGGGTCGGCGCTGGCGCTGGCTCGTGAGCCGACGAAGTTTCTATCAACGGTGCAGGTGGGCATCACGCTGATTGGCATTCTGGCGGGTGCGTTCGGCGAGAAGGCGATTTCGGGCGAGGTGGGGCGGCTGGTGGCATCGGTGCCGGTCCTCGAGCCGCATGCGGAGTTGATCTCGCTGATCATCGTGGTGGTGCTCATCACTTATTTCTCTCTGGTGCTGGGTGAGCTCGTCCCCAAGCGGATTGCGATGGCCTATCCGGAGGCGGTGGCGACGCTGATTGCCCGGCCGCTGACGCTGCTGAGCGTGGTGGCTGCCTGGCCCGTGAAGCTGCTGACCGCATCGACCGAGGCCATACTCAAGGCGCTGCACATCAGGCCCAAGACAACGGATGATGTGTCGGAGGAGGATGTGCGGGCGCTGATGGCGCGTGCTGCGAGCACAGGCATCTTCACGCCGCACGAGCAGGAGTTGTTTCAGCGCACGATGCGGGTGGGGGATCTGACAGTGCGAGATCTGATGGTCGCCCGCTCGGAGATCGTCTGGATCGACGAGACCGAGACGATCGAGACGGTGCGCGTACTGGTGGGCACGTGTCCGCACTCGCACTTTCCGGTCTGCCGCGGCAGCATCGATCAGCTGGTCGGCGTGGTGCACATCAAGGATCTGATTTCGTACGGCCTCCTGACGGGCGCCTCCTTCAGCATTGCGTCGGTTGCCACCAAGCCGCTCTTCGTGCCCGAGACCACGCCCGCGCTTGACATGCTGGCGAGGTTTCGTTCGGGCACGACGCACATTGCCTTCGTGGTGGATGAGTATGGCGTCACGATGGGTCTGGTGACGATCAACGATGTGACCGGTGCGATCGTGGGTGACATCCGGCGTCCGGGCGACGCCGCGGCGCCCCGGCTCAAGCTGCGCGATGATGGCTCGTGGCTTGTGGATGGCCGCGTGCCGCTGCATGAGCTGCTCGATGGACTTGAGGCGGATGCGAAGATTCGTTCGCAGGTGCCCGATGTGAGCACGGCGGGCGGGCTGCTCTTCTCGGCCCTTGGTCACTTGCCTCGCGAAGGGCAGACCGTGGTCTGGTGCGGTCTGCAGATGGAAGTGGTGGACATGGATGGGACGCGGGTGGACAAGCTGATCATCCGCAAGCTCCCCGATGCGCCGGAATGAATGCGGCTGGGCTGGGTGGGGCCGGGGACCTTCAGCCGAAAGTGACTGATTTCAAGGCCAGCCTCCGAATAGCTGCGTGCAGCCCGCCCCGTCTTCCGCCGGGCGGGCGGGTTCGCCAGTTGTTCAGGAGCCACCATGCTGTCAGTTTCAGGCCTCGTCAAGATCTATCCCGGTCCGGTTGCCGCGCTCCGCGGCGTTGACCTTGAGATTCCCGAAGGGCTCTTCGGGCTGCTGGGCCCCAACGGTGCCGGCAAGAGCACATTCATGAACATGGTGGCGGGATTGATCGAGCCGACGGCGGGTCGCATTCTGCTTGATGGGACCGATACGGTGAAGGACCCTGCGTTCATGCGGTCTCGGCTGGGGTATCTGCCGCAGGACTTCGGGTTCCATCCTGACTTGACAGGGCGGGCGATGCTCGAACTGCTCCTGCAGCTCAAGGGCATCACGGGCCCCAAGGGACGGCGGGCGCTCGCCGAGGATCTGCTTGACCGCGTGAACCTCAAGCACGCGATGAAGCGCAAGGTTGGCGGCTATTCGGGTGGCATGCGGCAGCGGCTTGGCCTTGCGCAGGCGATCGCGGGCGACCCGCGAGTCCTCATTGTCGATGAGCCCACGGCCGGACTGGACCCCGAGGAGCGTCACCGCTTCTACCGGCTCATCGCGGAGATGAGCACCAAGCGCATGGTGCTGCTCTCAACGCACATCGTTGATGACGTCGCGACGCTCTGTCCGCGTCTGGCGGTCATCCGAGGCGGCGAAGTGGTAGCCGATACGACGCCCAGTGCGGCACGCAATGCCATCGCAGGCACGATCTACGAGGGCTTCGTTCCCGATGCGCAGCTTCGCACCTTCGCCGAGTCATGGCGGGTGCTCTCAGCGGTGCTCGTTGAAGGCCGCACCAACAAGGTGCGGGTGCACTCGGCCAGCGGGCAGCACCCCGAAGGATTCTCGCCCGCGACGGCAACCCTCGAAGATGCGTACCTGGTGCTGATGCGCACGCCCGTCACGCAGGTGCCCGCGGCGCTTCGCAAGGCTGAAGTGGCTGTGGCCGTGGTTGGAGCCGGAGGTGCGGCGTGAGCATCATCCGCATTTACCATCTCATGATGTGCGAGGTGAGACTCGCATGGAAGCGCCCGCTGCACATCGTGCTGCTGGCCATTCTGTCCCTGATGTCTCTTGGCTTCGTCATCGGCGGCGTGCAGATCAGCGCCGGCAGCGTTGACACCGCGGGCCCGAAGGTCTGGATGAACTCCGAGTTCAACCTGATGTTCGCCGACATTGTGCTCATGGCGCTCATCCTCCCCTTCTTCGCGTCGGTCGCGTGCGGCCTGCCGATGCTCAGCGATGAGGACCGGGGTCTGAACAAGGTGCTGCATTCGACGCCCCTTTCGTTCCTTGAGTATTCGATCGGTCGGTTTCTGGGGGCTGCGGTCCCGCTTGCCGCGGTGCTGCTCATCTACATGCTCGTGCAGATGGGGCTGTATGAACTCTGGCCCAAGGACAACGCCGACCAGGTGCGCGGGCCCTTCGCGGCGATCAACTACATCCGACCGATGATCATCTTCGGTGGCGGGTTGCTCCTCTTCACCGGCGGCATGGCGATGTTCCTTGGCGCGCTCACGCGTCAGCCCGTGGTGGTCTTTGCGATTCCCACCATCATGCTCGTGGGTGGATTGTTCTTCGTCTGGTCGTTCAGTCCTGACTGGCTGAGCCCGTCGCTGAATCGACTGATGCAGCTGCTGGATCCTGCCGCGATGCGGTGGATGATCGAGAGCTTCACGAAGGAGAACCGGTCAGCCGAGTTCTACAACACGGCGACCGTGAATGTCGATTCGATGTTCGCCGTCAGCCGCGTGCTCTTCGCGGCGTGCGGTCTGGCGGGTGTGGTGGGGTGTGCGCCGCTCCTCAAGCGTCGTCTGCGGGGCACTTCGCCCAAGGTGGAGCTGGCGTCGATTCCTGCCGCGGCGGTGCCGGGTGTCATCTCCGAACTGCACAGTGCGGGCCCGATGCCTGTGGCGACGCGTTCCGAGCCGGGCCTGATCGCCACGACGCTGGCGGTCTTCCGCACCGAATTGCGGTTCCTCCTGCGTTCACCTGGAATCTGGATCTTTGGCCCGTTGATTCTGCTGCAGGTCTTCGGCACGGCATCGCTGCGTGTGGGGCCGCTGGATACGACGCTCCTCGCGACGCCGGGATCGATTGCCTCGATGGGCTTCAACACGCTCACGCTGCTGCTGATTCTGCTCATTCTCTACTACACGGTGGAAAGCCTGGTGCGTGAGGAGCGCCGGGGCATGGCGGGAATCGTGAACGCCACGGCGGCTCCGACCGCTGCACTGCTCTCGGGCAAGGTGCTGGCCAACGCGGTGATGGCGACTGTCATTGTGATCGCGGCTTTCCTGGGCGCGCTGATCGTTCTGGTGCAGCAGGCTGTGCAGGACAAGGTCTGGGTGGGCATTGAACCGGGCGTCTTCGGGCTCATCTGGGTGGCGCTGCTTGCGCCGACGCTCATGTTCTGGTCGGCCTTTGTCACCGTCATCTATGCCCTGGTGCGCAATCGATATGCGACGTATGGCGTGGCGCTGGCGGCGCTCATCGGCACAGGATTCGCCACAAGCCGCGGCGTCATGAACTGGGCTTCGCTCTGGCACCTGTGGAGCGGTGTCAACTGGTCGGAACTGGATCGCCTCGCCTACGCGGCGACCCCGATCCTCTGGAATCGCGTGCTGGTGCTCCTGTGCACGGTCTTCCTGGTGGCGCTGGCACTTCGTATCTGGCCGCGGCGTATCGCCGATGCCAGAGGCGTTGCCGACCGTCTTTCGGCCGGACGCCTGGTGCGTGCCAGCATCGTTCCCCTGTGCATCGCCGCGCCCGCCGCGGTGCTCGTCATCACGATGCTCGTCAAGATGCGCAACGGTTCCGAAGGTGGCCCGCAGGAACGTCTGGCCAAGGACTACTGGCGTCAGAACGACCTGACATGGCGAGGCTCGGTTGCCCCGGCGATCGATCGTGTGGTTGCGGATGTGGATGTCCGCCCTGAATCGCGTTCATTTGCCGTCAAGGGTGAGTACGTGCTTCGAAATGCTTCAGGGAAGACGGTGAGCGAACTGGCGCTGACGGTGCGTCCACACCTCAAGGTCAGCCAATGGACGCTCGAGGGTGCTCCGATTGAACCGGTGAAGGTCTTTGATCCCACCAAGTTGCCGGCGCTCGAGAATCGCTCGGGCCTGATCGTGATTCATGCCGCGAAGCCGCTGGCCCCCGATGCCACGCTGCGCATCGGCTTTGAGCTGACCGGCGGACTCCCCGACGGGTGGAGCAAGCGCAGCACTGGTGCTTCCGAGTTCGTGCTCGAGAGTGGTGTGGTTCTGACGAGCTTCTCGGGTTCGTTTCTGCCCTATGCGGGATACGCCGAGGATGCGGGCACCGACGAAGCCACGCGGCGAGACCCCAAGGAGTATCCGCTCGATCACTACACGCAGAAGATCGATCCTGAGTTCGGCTCAGCCTGGCCGACGCAGGTTGAAATGAAGGTGACCGGGCCCGAGGCGTGGACCATCAATGCTGTCGGCATTCCCGGCGAGGCGAAGATCGAGGCGGGACGCAAGACCGTGGAGTGGAAGACGGATCATCCGGTGCGGTTCTTCAATCTGGTGGGTGGTCCGCTGGTTGAGACCAAGGGGAAGGTGACATCCATCTTCCATTCGCCGCGGCATGACTATCGCACGCAGCGCATGGCCGAGATGCTCGATGCGGCCCGCACGTACTACAGCCAGTGGTTCCATCCATATCCCTGGCGCGACCTCAAGATCACCGAGTTCCCCGGCGTGGCAACCTATGCGCAGGGGTTCCCGGGAAACATCTCCTTCAGCGAGGGCATCGGGTTCCTCACCAAGAACGACGAGGAGACTGAGCACGATCTGGCGGACTTCGTCGTGGCGCACGAATCGGCGCACCAGTGGTGGGGCAACATCGTCACGCCGGGCAAGGGGCCGGGCGGCAACGTGCTTTCGGAGGGCATGGCCAACTTTGCGTCGGCGCTGCTCATCGAACAGGTCCGCGGCGAGGGCGCCCGTCGCTCGCTCATGCGTCAGTTTGAGGTGCAGTACGGACGCACACGCAGCAAGGACAATGAACGGCCGTTGCATCGCGTCACGGGCGCGCGGCCCGGCGATACGACGATCATGTACGACCGCGGCGGCTGGGTGCTCTGGATGCTCTGTCGCCATCTGGGTCGGGAACGGATGTTCGAAGGTCTGCAGGCCTTCACGCTCAAGTTCAAGGATGGGCCTGACTATCCGTTGATGGAGGATCTGGTCGAGACGCTGCGGCCCTTTGCAGCCGACGCCGCGGCGTATGACATGTTCGTCAATCAGTGGGTGCTGGGCTCTGCGGCTCCTGAGTTTGTCTTCGAAGGAGTGACCAAGCAGTCGTTGCCCGACGGCACCTGGAAAGTCACGGGCACCCTGCGGAACGTGGCCACCGGCGATGTGACGGTGGAGATTGCAGCGCGCGATGCAGAGGCCGCCAAGCCTGCCAAGGCTTCGGTGGACGAAGCCGCGGCGGGTGCCGCATGGAAAGCTCCGGTCGATCTGGGCCGCGTCAGCGTCAGACTTGCTCCAGGTGGTGAGAGCGCGTTTGAAGTGATCTGCTCCGGCGAACCCGCCGAGGTGCTCGCCGATCCGGACATCACCATGCTCCAGATCGGTCGCAAGCGGGCCACGGCGCCCTGCGAGCCTGTCGCAGAGGTACGTTCTGCGGGCTGAGCACACGGGCAGTCTTTGATCCTGAGTTCATGGCCGCTCCACTCCGGCATCTTCATTCCGGGCTGTAGTGTGTCCTGTAACCTCTTTCCAGCAGGACTGCGTAGTCCTGATAACTCTTTGATTTGTGTGAATTCCTGAGGCGTTGCAATCAAGGGTCTTGCAAGTACGTTGAAACCTTGTAGACTACGTGCAGAGTTTCCAAAGTTTCGGGATATGTGTTTCCCGGAATTGCCACAAGACTGTGCTGCCGGTGGGCGGCACCATTGAGAGAGAGACAAACATGATTCGTTCGATCGCTTGCGTTGCTGCGCTCGCCGCGGCTGTTGGTTCGGCTTCAGCCAACGTCACCGTCAACTTCACCAACCAGACTTGGATTGGCTTCAACTTCACCCAGATCTTCGCTCCCGGCACCCTTCAGGGCACGCTGACGGGCGCAGAGATCAACGTCACGCTGGATGCCAGCGTCAACGAAACGTACGCTGACGATCTGTGCATCTACTTCGACGAACTCCCCCTCTCGGCTGGCGGCGCACTCCAGATCGGTGGCTTCTCCAACCTGGGCGCCGCTGAGCGGAAGTTCTGGCCCAACGGCGCCAGCGATCTCCCCGGCACCACCTCGATCGGTTCGGTCTCGCTGACCACCCCGATCAACATGACCGGCTCGAACCTCACCGTGTGGCTCGGCAACGGCTACGGCGCCAATGGCACCAGCGGCACGTTCACCGGTTCGATCACGCTCGTGGGCGTTGATGCGATTCCCGCTCCCGGCGCTGCCGCCCTTCTGGGTCTGGGCGGTCTGGTCGCGACCCGTCGTCGTCGCGCCTGAGTACTCACGCGGCTGAGTTCCTTCCGGCCCACTGGTCCGAAGCGTTGAACCAGTTGCGTGCCTCGTGCTACTCCATGCAACACCCCGCGTTCTCGGCGCGGGGTGTTGTCGTTTTCAGCAGGGCCATCCGTGAAGCAGCACGCGCCAGCGAGTGAGGCTGGGGCGTGCTGGAAGACGCGGCGTGAGTGAGCGGCTCAGTTCGTTGCGGGGTCGGTGGTCGCGAGCCGTGACAGACATCAGTGTTCGAGTCACTGAGCTACAAAAGGCCGCGTGGGGCCCCGAACGCCCGCACCGATTCAATACCGAAAACGGCCAATTTCCGAAATACGCCGGAAGGTCCGGCAACGCGCATCCATGTTCCTACCCTGCTCCCGCGGCGGGCGTTTCCGGGGGTGTGCCTGGAATCGCCTCAATCGTCGCCGGCAGTCAAGGAACTGTGCATCATGCAACCCACTTTGTCAGTGCTCGTCATCGCGGCCCTCGCCGCGGCAGCCGTCGGTCAGACCGCGGCGTGGACTTACCCACCCGCCCAGAAGGGTCCTCAGGTCGACGATTATCACGGTACCAAGGTCTCTGATCCCTACCGCTGGCTCGAAGATCCCGATGCCACCGATTCGCAGGCGTGGATCGCGGCGCAGAATGAGCTCACGCAAGGTTACATCAAGGGTGTGCCGCAGCGCCAGCAGATCCAGGACCGCATCACCAAGCTCTGGAACTACGAGAAGTTCGGCTCGCCCTTCAAGGAGGGCGGCAAGTATTTCTGGTCGTACAACAGCGGCCTGCAGAATCAGTCAGTCATCTACACTGCCGATTCACTCACCGGCGAAGGCCGCGTGCTGCTCGATCCCAACACGCTCAAGGCTGACGGCACGATGGCACTTGCCGGCATGTCGATCAGCGATGACGGCAAATACATGGCCTATGGCATCGCCGAGGCTGGCTCCGACTGGAACACGTGGAAGGTGCGCGATGTCGCCACCGGCAAGGACACGGGCGACGTCATCAACTGGGTGAAGTTCTCCGGTGCGTCATTCACCAAGGATGGCAGCGGCTTCTTCTACTCTCGATTCGATGAACCGGGCAAGGGTGCCAATGCGCTCACCGGCAGCAACTTCTACCAGAAGGTCTACTTCCACCGCATCGGCACCGAGCAGAGCAAGGATGTCCTCGTCTACGACCGGGCAGACGAGAAGGACTGGGGCTTCGGCGCCGGCGTGACCGAGGATGGCAAGTACCTGGTGCTCAATGTGTCGAAGGGAACGGACCCCAAGAATCGGCTCTTCTATCGCGATCTCGCCGCGGCTCCGGTCGGTGCACCCATCGGCGGCAAGAGCGATGCACAGATCGCTGACCTCGAAGCTCAGATCAAGGCAGCGGTCGAGTCGGCCAAGCCCGATGAGGCGGCCATCGCGAAGCTCCGCGCCGAGCGGGCCAGGGTGATCGCTGAGAACCTCAACGCCTCACGCGGCTTTGTCGAACTGCTCAATGGCTTTGATGCCAGCTACGCGCTGGTTCACAACGACGGCGGCACGTTCTACATCCAGACGGACCTTGACGCTCCCCGCGGCAGGCTCATCGCCATCGACACCGCCAAGCCCGATCGCAAGAACTGGAAGGAAGTCATCCCCCAGTCCTCATCGACGCTTCAGAGCATCACGTTTGTCGGCAATCACTTCTTTGCGAGCTATCTGAAGGATGCCCGCAGCGAAGTGAAGGTCTTTGACGCCAGCGGCAAGTTCGTCCGCGATGTAGAACTGCCCGGCTTCGGTACCGCCGCGGGCTTTGGCGGCAAGAGCAAGGACACGGAGACGTTCTACGCCTTCAGTGGTTTCACCTCGCCCACCCGCCACTACCGCTACGACATCGCCAGCGGCACGAGCACGCTCTTCAAGGAATCGAAGGTCGACTTCAATGCCGATGCCTACGAGACCGAGCAGGTCTTCTACAACAGCAAGGATGGCACGCGCATCCCGATGTTCATCGTGCACAAGCGCGGCATGAAGCGAGATGGCTCGAATCCCACGCTCCTGTACGGGTACGGCGGCTTCAACATTCCGCTGACGCCCTCGTTCAGCGTCACGAATCTGGTGTGGATGGAGATGGGCGGCGTGTACGCGGTCGCCAATATCCGTGGCGGCGGCGAGTATGGTGAAGAATGGCATCAGGCGGGCACGAAGCTCGTGAAGCAGAATGTGTTTGATGATTTCATCGCCGCGGCACAGTTCCTGATCAAGGAGCAGTACACCTCGTCGCCCAAGCTCGCCATCCGCGGCGGCAGCAATGGCGGCCTGCTCGTGGGCGCGTGCATGACGCAGCGTCCTGACCTGTTCGGCGCGTGTCTGCCGGAAGTGGGCGTGCTCGACATGCTCCGCTTCCACAAGTTCACGATTGGTCATGCGTGGACGAGTGATTATGGCTGTGCGGACAATGCCGCGGAGTTCAAGGCGCTCTATGCCTATTCGCCGCTGCACAATGTCAAGGCTGGCACCTGCTATCCGGCGACGATGGTGATGACGGCGGATCATGATGATCGTGTGGTGCCGGCACACTCGTTCAAGTTCGCCGCGACGCTGCAGGCGGAAGTGGCCAAGGACTGCAAGAACCCGATGCTGATCCGCATTGAATCGCGAGCTGGGCACGGTGCGGGCAAGCCCACGGCCAAGGTGATCGAGGAAGCCGCGGATCGCTGGGCGTTCCTGGTGCGTGCGCTCGACATGAAGGTGCCCGCCGCGGCCGCCAAGTGATCAGCCCGTCTTGAATCTCAACATCTCCTCCGGGGCTGGCACCATGCCAGCCCTGTTTGCGTTTTGGGCTCGGCAGATATGGCACGTAGCAGCCCGGCTTGGCGGGCTGCTGCGTGCTTCCTACCAGTGGCGTGGTGGTCCAAGGTCCTGGCGAGCGTCCCATCCACACGCTGGGTGTGAAGCACGCAGCAGCGGCTCAAAGCAGCCGCTGCAACGTGCCATAGGAGACCGGCTCAGAGAAGCCGCTCTGATATGGCACGTAACAGCCCGGCTTTGCGGGCTGCTGCGTGCTTCCTACCAGTTGCGTAATGGTCCAAGGTCCTGGCGAGCGTCCCATCCACACGCGGGGTGTGAAGCACGCAGCAGCGGCTCAAAGCAGCCGCTGCGACGTGCCATAGGAGACCGGCTCAGAGCCGCCGCTCTGATATGGCACGT
>JBILUL010000002.1:0-95194 GCA_044371005.1 Phycisphaerales bacterium
CAGCCAGGCAAAGCCCATGCCTTCCGTGCCGGTGTTCATCGTGATGGTGAAGGCGATCGAGACTTCGCGGGTGAGCGTCGCGGCGGGCGCGGGGCACGCCGCGGCGGCTGTCGAGCCGGCCCACGATTCAAGCAGACTCAGCACCGATGCACCTTCGTGTGAATCGATCTGCGGGGCAGGCATGCGCCGCTTGGCCTGACCGGTGGCATCCAGCGTCCAGCCTTCCAGATCCTTGGCGGATTCGAAGTTGCACGAGAACTGCGCAGCCGGATCTGCTCGATGGTGGTCGAGAGCAAGAGCGATGCACGCAAACGAAACAGCCATTCCAAGGGGCAACATCATGCATGATCCTACCCGGCGACATCCCGGTACGGGGCGAGGCCCTGCTGAAACGACCGACCAGTCGGTCTTGACTACCGACCAACTGGTCGGTACGCTTGCCCTTCATGGAATCTGCCTCCAATCCGAAGGTCAGGGCCTCCCTTGGTCGCGATGCACTGCTTGACGCGGCCGAGGCTGTGATTCTGCGTGAATCGATTTCGCGCCTCACGCTCGATGCGGTCGCGGCACAGGCCGGGGCGAGCAAAGGCGGCCTGACCCATCACTTCCCGAGCAAGGAACGCCTCATCGGCGCGATGGTCGAGCGAATCGTCAGCGTATGGCGGCGGGATGTGCTGGCGAGCATCGAGGCGGAGAAGCCCGGGCCCGGCCGCGTGCCTCGGGCGATGCTCAAGATGGCGATGGATACTCCCAAGGACTGGACGCACGCGTGTCGCCGCAACGGCGTCGTGTTGGTGGCGGCACTGGTTGAGTTTCCGGCCCTCGTGCAGCCGATGCGCGATTTTCACAGAGAGTTGAGCGAACTGATTGCACGCAATGATCTGGCGCCGGGAGCGGGCGAAGTCGTGTACCTCGCGCTCGATGGCCTTTGGTTCAAGTGGATTTTCGGGCTGGAAGAGATCACCGGTGCGCGGATCAAGGCGCTGCGGAGTGTTCTGGAAGGGCTGATTTCGTGTGCGGCGTCACCGAAGGCGAAGGCTGTGGTAGGTGCCGCACGCGGCGCAGCAAAGGTGGGGGGAACCGCCGGCGCACAACGCAGGCGTGCTGGTTCGAGTGCCTCGGGAGCGATCTCGAAGGGGTCGCATCCGGGAGCGAAGGGCAAGAAGAAGGAGTCGTTGCGATGAAGGCTGGACAGTTGGCAGGTGCGGCGGGGATTCTGGTCACGATTCTGGCGATTGGTGGTGGCCTGGCGTACTGGAAGTACACGACCATCGCCGCGGCGGCTGCTGCTCCCCAGGGTCCTGAGCCCGCTGAGTCCATCGAACTGGCCAAGGTCACCATGAAGCCATGGGTCCCCACCGTCCGACTGGTCGGGTCGGTCTTTGCGCTGCAGTCGGTGGTACTGAGCAATGAGGTGTCGGGCATCGTGAAGGAAGTGAACTTCGAGTCCGGCGACATCGCCGAAGCCGGGCAGCTGCTCCTGCAGCTTGACGCCGCGACGGAGCAGGCCGATCTGGCGGCCGCGATGGCGACTGAACGCGTTGCCGCGGCTGAGATCGAAGTCGCCAACGCAGAGGCTCGCAGTGCCGAGGCTTCGGTGAAGCTCGCACAGAGTGACGTGCGGCGAGTGACGCAGGCGGTTGAATCCAAAGCCGCGGCGGAATCCACGCTCGATCGTGCTCAGGCCGATCTCGCACAGGCCAACGCCAAGCTCCAACAGATGCGTTCGGGCATCACCCGTGCGATCGCGGCCCGTGAGCAGGCTCAGGCCAAGGTTCAGCAGTTGCAGGTGCTGGTGGAGAAGAAGACGCTGAAGGCTCCCTTCCGCTGCCGCGTTGGCATTCGCAGTGTGCACCCGGGTCAGTACCTTGGCGAGAACACGCAGCTCGTGGAACTCCAGGGCATCGCCGAGACGACCTACCTGGACTTTGCGATTCCGCAGGATCAGGCGTTTCGCGTGGTGCCGGGGATGGTCTTCCCCGCCAAGTCCGCGGCATTGGGTGAAGGGCTTGTCAATCTGAAAGTGCAGGCGGTGGATTCATCGGTCGATCGTTCAACGCGCAATGTGCGGGTGCGTTCGATCGTGGCGAACCCCAACGGGTTGCTGCGGCCGGGCACCTATGTCGATGTGGAAGTGCCGTTGGGCGTGCCGCAGGAGCGCATGGTGATTCCGGCCGTGAGCGTGCGGCGAGCGAGCTTTGGCGATCATGTCTACGTGGTGACGCCCGACAAGGAGGGCAAGGGGCTTCGCGCTCACCAGCGGTTTGTGAAGCTCGGTGCGACCGTCGACGGGGGCGTGGTGGTGGAAAGCGGGCTTTCGGTGGGTGAGCAGGTTGCGTCCACGGGTTCGTTCAAGCTTCGGGAAGGTGTGCTGGTGATGGAAGCTCCGGCGGGCGGGGCCGGCGGTGGTGCACCTGCCGCGGCACCGGCAAAGGCGGATGAGATGGCCAAGCCATCCGGTGAGCCCGCGGCTGATGAGCCGAAGAAGTGATCGAGCGGTCAACAGGTGAATGGTGAGCGGCCGGTGGCATGGCGTCAGATGGTGGGGGAGTGGCCGATCGATGGCCTTGGAACGAGCGTGACATGAAAGCAATAACGGACATTTTCATTCGGCGCCCCGTGCTCGCCGTGGTCGTGAATCTGATCATTCTGGCGATTGGCTGGAGGTCGCTCAGTGCGCTGCCCGTTCGGCAGTATCCGCGCATTGAGTCGAGTTCGGTCGTGATCAGCACGGCGTACATCGGCGCCAGCGCCGAGACCATCCGCGGCTTCATCACCACGAAGATCGAGCAGGCCGTCTCGGCCATCGACGGCATCGACTACATCGAGAGCACGAGTACGGCGAGTTTCTCGCGGATCACGGTTCGGCTGCGTCTGAACCACGACAGCAACGATGCGCTGGCCGAGATCAGCGCCCGCCTCAATCAGGTGCGAAGCGAACTGCCGCCGGAGGCCGAGGCCCCGGTCATTGAGATCCAGCGTGCAGACCGGCCCTTTGCCACGTTCTATCTGAGCTTTGCGAGCGATGTGCTCGATCTCACGCAGTTGACCGACTTTCTGGATCGTGAGATCCAGCCCGAACTAGGTGTGATCGAAGGTGTGCAGCGAGTCGGCATTGAAGGTCCACGCAAGCGTGCGATGCGAATCTGGCTCGAACCGGGCAAGATGAGCTCCCTCAATGTGACCAGTGAGCAGGTCGATGCGGCACTTCGTCGCAACAACTTCCTCTCGGCGGTCGGTCGCACCAAGGGGCCCGATATCCAGGTGGACTTGCTTGCGAACACCGACTTGCGGACGCCCGAGGAGTTCGAGCAGCTGATCGTGCGAGAACTGCAGGGCACCACCGTGCGCCTCAAGGACATCGCCCGCGTGGAGCTTGGAAGCGAGGAGCCGACTGGTGAAGCAGGCCTCAATGGAAAGCCTGCGATCTACCTTTCGGTCTGGCCGCTCCCGCGCGCCAATGAGCTTGAAGTTGCTGCGCGCCTGCGTGCCAAGATGGATCAGTTGCGTCCGGCCCTTCCCCAGGGCGTTGAGATGCAGCTTGCCTACGACGGCACGTACTACATGGATAATGCCCTGAAGGAGATCACCAAGACGCTGGTGGAGACCATCGCCATCGTCGGATTCGTGGTCTTCCTGTTCATGGGCTCGCTGCGCAGCGTGCTGGTGCCGCTGGTGGCGATGCCGATTTCGCTGGTGGGCGCGGCGATCTTCATGGTGCTCATGGGGTTCTCACTGAACCTGCTCACCATTCTCGCCATCGTGCTGGCGGTGGGTCTGGTGGTGGACGACGCCATCGTGATGGTGGAGAACGTCGAACGCCACATTCGCGAGGGTGCATCGAAGATTGACGCTGCGATCGTTGCGGCACGCGAGTTGTTTGCCCCAGTGGTCTCGATGACGATCACACTGGCAGCGGTGTATGCGCCCATCGGATTCCAGGGTGGCCTCACGGGCGTGCTGTTCAAGGAGTTTGCCTTCACGCTCGCCGCGGCGGTGGTGGTGTCGGGCATCGTGGCCCTTACGCTCAGCCCGATCATGAGCGCCACGCTCGCCAAGCCTTCAGGCAAGGAAGGGTGGCTCACTCGATTCGTCAATCATCGGTTTGACGGCATTCGTGCGATGTACTCGAGGCATCTGACATGGACGCTGCAGCTGCGCTGGACGTTTGCCATCGCGGCATTGATGATCACGGCCGCCGCGGCTCCGCTCTACATGATGTCCTCCAAGGAACTGGCTCCAACCGAGGATGAAGGTGGCTTGTTCTTCATTCTGCAGGGGCCGCCCGAAGCGACGCTTGACTACACCCGTGCCGCGGCGACGCAATTGTCAGAGACCATGAAGCAGTTCCCCGAAACTCGCTTCGTCTGGCAGGTGCTTCAGACCAACAGCGGATTCGGCGGCATGCAGGCTGTCAACTGGAATGAACGAACTCGGACGACGAAGGAAATGCTGGGTCAGGCGTACGGGGCGGTCTCGATGATCCCCGGCCTCCGTGCATTCCCCGTACTCCCGCCGCCGCTCCCAGGCGCTGGGCAGTTCGATGTGGAGCTGGTCATCACCAGTACCGCCTCGGAACAGGAGATGGCTGGGTATGCGGGGCAGTTGGTGGGGGCCGCGTTCGCGAGCGGCAAGTTCCTCTTCGCTGATACCGATCTGAAGATCGACCTTCCCCAGGCTCGCCTGATTGTCGATAAAGACAAGGTTGCTGACCTTGGTCTTGACCTTGCTTCCGTTGGGCGTGAGCTGGGTGTCATGCTTGCGGGTGGCTACACCAATCGTTTCAACTTCGATGGCCGCAGCTACAAGGTCATTCCACAGGTAGCGGATCGTGACCGGCTTTCTCCCGAGAGCCTGATGGATCTCAAGGTGCAAAGCGCCAGCGGTGGGCTCGTCTCCGTCTCCAGTTTCGTCCGCGTTGAGATGGAGACTGCTCCTCGCGCGCTCAACCGATTCCAGCAGCGAAACGCCGTCAAGGTTTACGGCGGCGTGGCACCCGGCGTGACGAAGGAGGAGGGACTTCGCACCCTCGAGAACGCGGCACGGGCCATGCTTCCCGCCTCGTACTCCATCGACTACGCCGGCGAAAGCCGCCAGCTCCGCACCGAGGGCTCGACACTCGCCGTCACGCTCGGCTTTGCGCTGGGCCTGATCTACCTCGTCCTCGCGGCGCAGTTCAGCAGCTTCCGCGATCCTCTCATCGTGCTGCTGGGCAGCGTGCCGCTGGCCATCTCGGGGGCGCTCGTCTTCACGTTCCTGGGGCTGACGACCGTCAACATCTACTCGCAGGTGGGGCTCATCACGCTCGTGGGTCTGGTGGCCAAGAACGGCATCCTCATCGTCGAGTTCGCCAACCACTTGCAGGAACAGGGACGCACGAAGTTCGAAGCGGTGCGCGAAGCCTCCACCACGCGACTTCGCCCGATTCTCATGACCAGCGCTGCGACGGTCTTCGGCCACTTCCCGCTCGTCCTGGTGACTGGTGCGGGTGCCGAAGCTCGAAACAGCATCGGCATCGTGCTGGTCAGCGGCATGACCATCAGCACGCTCTTCACGCTGTTTGTCGTTCCTTCGATCTACATGCTCCTGGCTCAGACCCACGTGAAGAACCCGCATGCCGCGGGTTCACCCGAAGGTGCTGGTACGCCCGCCGGTGCTGCACTTCCGGCCTGAGTACGCTTTTCCGGTGCGAGTCGGCTCCGACGCCTGTGATCTTCACGGGCCCATCGAGGTGAATCATGGCGAACGCGGCGGGACTTTCAGCAGATGAACTGCGGGTACGCGATGCATGCTCACAGCGTGCCGCGGCGATGCTCAACGACCTCACGCACCTGGTCAATACGCCCACCGGCCCCGGCAGCGGCGATGGCCTCCCAGCTCTGCGTGACTGGTTCACCCGTCGCCTCGAAGCAGTCGGTGCGACGACCCACCAGGTTCCCGGCGACCCGAAAGAGTCGTGGCTTGAAGGGCCCACCGCCCGTCATGGTGATGGCCCTTCGGCCAGCGTGCCGCCAACGCTCATCTGTCGCCGGCGCGTCGCTGGTGCACCTTCGGTGCTGCTCTGCGGCCATCTCGACACGGTCCACGAGGCTTCGAGCGACTTTCGCTCGTTCACGGTCGATCCATCGGGCAAGCGAGCCACCGGGCCGGGCTGCGTCGACATGAAGGGCGGGCTGGTGGTGGCACTCCACGCCCTGGAGGCGTTGGAGGCCAGCGGCATCCGCGTGTCATGGACATTCATGCTCAACAGTGACGAGGAGACCGGGTCATATCACTCGGACGCGGCATTGCGCAGCGAAGCTGCCGCGGGGTACACCGCTGGTCTGGTCTTTGAGCCGGCCATGACCGATGGAGGCCTGGTGACGCAGCGGCCCGGCAGCGGGCAGTTCATGATCGAAACCACGGGCCGGGGCGGGCATGTCGGACGCGACTTTGCCCAGTCGGTCTCGGCGGTCACAGCTCTGGCGAAGTGTCTGGTGCGAGTGTCGGAACTGCCGGATGTGGCGCGGGGGAAGATTGCTTCGGTGGGGCCGCTGGTGGGTGGGAGTGCGACCAACGTGGTCCCAGATCACGCCGCGGCGTGGGGGAATGTCCGTTTCGAGAATCCCACGATCGCCGAGGAACTGGCCGCGGAACTGGATGCGCTCGCCAGCGGGCAGCCGGGGCAGTTGCCTGGGATCGGCGTTCGGCGGAGCTTCCATCGGCCCGCCAAGCCTCTGACGCCGCGTGTGGAGCGGCTGGCACTGGCGGCTCGCGAGGTGGCTGAATCGCTGGGGCAGCGGTTGCCCTTCGGCAAGACTGGCGGCGTCTGCGATGGCAACAACATGCAGGCGGTGGGGTTGGCGACGATCGACACGCTGGGTGTCCGGGGCGGGGGGTTGCATACCCGGGATGAGTGGATGGAGATTCCCAGTCTGGTGGAGCGGAGCCAGCTCGCGGCGGTGTTGATCGGTCGCATCTGCCGCGGCGTGGTGGAACTCTGATGCGGGGCTGTGGCGGGCAGTATTCCCGGTCGATGGGTGCCCGCAACTGTGCATAATCTTGTGGCAGATCCGGCGGCCACCGATCGAGTGCGATCGGAAATGAACCTGCCGGGGGGAACGTGTCGATACACCGAATGCGTCCGTTCCCATGATCGCCCATGCATGCACGAGAAACACACGAGATGACGACGATGACCACCGCACCGAGCACGACTTCTGCCGCGACGACCGTGGGTGCAGGCCTGCACCACAGCCCGGTTGTTCGCGGCGCGATCGACACGATCGTGGCCGAGCTCAAGGCCCGCACGTCCCAGATCACGGATGTGCGACCCTCCAATCCGGCGCTCAAGGAGTCGTATGACGCACTGATGGCGCGTGCCGCGGCGGTGCGTGGGCGTGCACTGCTCTACCCATTCGTCGGTTCGGGCGCCGGCAACGGCGCGTTGGTGGAGCTGGCCGACGGCAGCGTGAAGTGGGACATGGTTTGCGGAATCGGTGTGAACTTCTTCGGGCACAGCGACCCGGATCTTGCGGCGCATGCGCTTGCTGCGGGTATTGATGACACGGTGAAGCACGGCAACCTGGTGAGCAACTTTGAGGCGTATTCCTTCGCCGAGACGCTGCTGGCGGAAGCACGCAAGCACAGCCGACTGAAGCATGCCTATGTGAGCACCAGCGGCGCGATGGCCAATGAGAATGCGCTCAAGGTCTGCATGCAGAAGACCGGCGGCTCGCGCGTGATCGCCTTCAAGGACTGCTTCATGGGTCGAAGCCTCACGATGCTCGCCATCGGCGACAGCCATGCGGGGCGCGAGGGGCTCCCGATCAACACGCACGTTGACTACATGCCTTTCTATGACCAGATTCTTGCCGATCGCATGGGCAAGGCGAGGTTCATCGACATGTGCGTCTCGCACCTTGATCAGTACGTGACGCGCTATCCCGGCCAGCACTCCTGCTTCATCTTCGAGATGGTGCAGGGCGAAGGCGGCTTCAATGTCGGCGACCGCGACTACTTCAAGGCGTTGATGGATTACTGCAAGAGCAAGCGGATCGCCATCTGGGACGATGAGATTCAGACGTTTGGTCGCCTGCCTCGCATGTTCGCCTACGAGCACTTTGATCTGGGCGAGTATGTCGATGTCTTCTGCGTCGGCAAGATGACGCAGGCGTGCGTCACGCTCTTCAGCGAGGAGTACAACCCCAAGGCTGGTCTGCTCTCGGGCACGTTCACCGGCGAAGGTGTGTCATTCCGCGTTGGTCAGCGCATTCTCGAACGCCTGCGCGATGGGAACTTCTACGGCGAGAACGGGTCGTTCAAGCGGCACCATGCGTTGTTCCGCGAGCAGGTCAAGGCCCTCGCGGCACGCCACCCCGAATGGTTCCCGGCGGTACCTTCCGTTGGCGAACTGGCCGGTGGTGAGGGTGGCATGATGCGGTTCACGCCCTTCGGTGGCGATAAGGCCAAGATCATGGCCGCGTGCAAGACGATGTTTGAAGAGGGCGTGATTCTCTTCTACTGCGGCCATGGTCCGCACCATGTCCGCATGCTGCCTCCGCTGGCGGTGATGAATGAGGCGGATTGGCCGCGTGTCTTTGCCTGCATCGAGCGGGGCATGGCTCGGGTCTGAGTCGCCTGCGGGCGGTGGACGCTGTCCTGGCCGTCACAAACAAACAGTACGAAACACGCGGCTGCACATGCAGCCGCGTGTTTGCATTTGGGGTTGATGAAACCCGCGGCGAACGGGCTCAGCCACCGGAGGGCTTCGCCGCGTATCCCAGGCTCTTGAGGTGGGTCACCAGGGCATCCCGGTGGTCGCCTTGGATCTCAACGGTTCCGCCGTCACCCACGGTGCCGCCGGTAGAGAACTTCGCCTTGAGGGCTTTGAGGAGGTCTTTGAGGTTGGTGGCGTTGGGGTCGAGGCCGGAGATGATGGTGACCATCTTTCCGCCGCGGCGTTCACGCTGCACCCGCGCCTGCTGCTCGCCGGGCAGCGTGATCTTCCCGGTGGCATTACGGGGGCATTTGCACTGGGCGAGCGGCTTCTCGCACCGTTCGCAGGTCACGGGGCGTTGGAGGGGTGTTCCGTCAAAGAGTCCGGGGCACATGGGCATGAGGGTAGGGTGAAATCACGCAGTTGGCAGTCCGGAAAGGGGCACGGACGGCTGGATCGTGCGTACAACTTGGCCGGGTCTTCGCAATGGCAACCAAGGAGCAGTTCGGATGGTTCCTCACTCACTCTCGCGGCGTCATGTGCTTGTTCGTGGTGCCGCGTTCTCGGCCGGGTTCGCCGGTCTGCGTTCATTGATGGGTGCCAGCGCACACTCGATGCACGAAGCCTTCGAATCGATGCCGCGCCGCGTCGGATACGGCGAACTGGTGGAAGATCCGCACCGCATCATCGACCTTCCGGAAGGGTTCAGCTACCGCGTCATCTCGCGGCGAGGTGACGTGATGACTGACGGCCTCTTCGTGCCCGGACAGCCCGATGCGATGGCAACGTTCCCGGGGCCGGCTACTGATACAACCCTGATTGTGCGCAATCACGAGTTGCCACCCGATGCCAATCGCTGGTCGGCCTTTGGCGATGATCTGCGGCTGCTGAGCAAAGTGCCCAAGGAACGAATCTACGACTACGGCGGGGGCAAGGTGCCGTCGTGTGGCGGTACCACGACGATTCTCTATAACACCCGGACACGGAAGGTTGAGAAGCAGTTCCTGAGTCTTGCCGGGACGATCAAGAACTGTGCCGGCGGAGCGACACCCTGGGGATCATGGCTGAGTTGTGAAGAAGATGTGACGACACCGGGCAAGGGCATCGAGCAGATGCATGGGTATGTGTTCGAGGTGCCGGCAACCTCTGCGATGGAACTCGCGTTGCCCCGGCCGATCAAGGCGATGGGGCGGTTTCAGCACGAGGCCTGCGCGATCGATCCTCACTCAGGTGTTGTGTATCTGACTGAGGATCGGGGTGACGGATTGCTGTATCGCTTCATTCCGGTGGAACGAACGAATCTGCACGCGGGCGGAGTGCTGCAGGCCCTGGTGGTGAAAGACCAGCGTTCGCTTGATACCGGCAACCATGGCAACGCTCCGGCGGTGATGCGCGGAGAGAAGTTGGCTGTCGAGTGGATGAACATCGAGGAGATCGATTCCCCAAAGGATGATCTGCGATTCCGCGGGTATGCCGCGGGAGCGGCGAGGTTCGCCCGCGGCGAAGGCATGTGGTACGGCAACGATGCGGTGTTCTTCGCCACGACCACCGGCGGAAAGGCTCAGAAGGGCCAGGTGTGGCGCTACACACCATCGAAGTTCGAAGGCACCGCCAAGGAAGCAGCTGCTCCGGCCATGCTTGAGTTGTTCATCGAACCCAACGATGGGTCGATCGTGGAAAATGCCGACAATGTCACCGTGGCACCGTGGGGGGACCTGTTCCTCTGCGAAGACGAGGCCGGGCCGGGCGATGGATGCAACTTCATCGTCGGGGTGACGCGGCAGGGTGAGATCTACAAATTCGGACGCAACACGGCAAGCGAATCAGAGTTCGCTGGCGCGTGTTTCTCGCCTGATGGATCAACCCTGTTTGTCAACATCCAGGGAGACGGCCTGACACTGGCAATTGCGGGTCCGTGGCGGAAATGACCCGCGTCGTCAGCGTGCAGGCTCTCTGCATCTCTGTCGCCGACCGCGGCCGCAGCCGGGGTGAGAGGGCGGGAGGCACGTGCTCTGATGTCACGGGAGCGGTTCGGTGACAAAGTACCGAACCCTGATGCCCATGATCTGCAAAGACGAGCCGCTTGGACCACCGGCTTCGGTGACTCCCTCAAGACCAATGGCGTAGCTGTAAAGGCTGTTGTCGATGACCGGAAGCGCGGGCGTGGCTGGGGTCGTGAATGTGATGACGCCTGAGCCCAGATTGTCGCCACTCGAGTTGCCGATGGTGGTCACGGTGCCATCGGCGCGGCTGAAACGCAGGAGCTTCATCCGAATCCAGGCCAGTGCGTTGGGTGTGTTGTAGGTGATGGTGGCATCGCTGAGCTGCGCACCGTTTGGCAGATGCAGCGACAGTCCCTGCATGCTTCCCAAGCCAGCAGCTGCACCAGAGCGAAGGAAAACGCGGTACGACGTGAAGCCCGTCACGGGAGAATGTGTGATCTCAGAGTTGCCGTTTGCCTGGTTATAGATGTCGATTGGGGAGATGGCGATATAACGCGTCTTTGGGTCAAAGGTGAGATTGCCGTTGATTCGAACGTTGCCCTCAAAGAGCCCCGCACTGGCTCCGCCCGAAGCCGTGCCCACGACCCCGTATCCGCCAGGTGAGAAGGCAATTCCCTGCACGCCAAAGCCGCTGGCGCCGGTCGTTGTGCCGAGCACTCCAATGCCGCTGGCGCCGTTCGCGATGCCTTGGATGCCTCGTCCTGTGCTACTGGTGCTCTCGCCCAGGACGCCAATGGGGTTGGTTCCTGCGTTTGCGTTCCCTTCTACGCCGCGGCCGCCGGGAAAGGTGTTGAGTCCGTACACGCCAGCACGGCCTGCCGCACCGATGGCAACGCCCGCAATTCCATCGCCTGTACCGTTGTTGATCACATAGAGCGTCTGGGCATTCGTGGTGGTGCCAAGCGTCAGCGGGTGGACACTGCCGACATCGGTGCCGGGCAGCCATGCGCTGCCGTTCCACTTGAGGACTTGCCCCGCCGCGGCACCGCTGGTGTCAGCGCCGGTGCCACCCCGAGCAGCAGCAAGCAGACCGCTGCTGATGTTGGATGCGTTCAGGTTCGTGATCGTGCCGCCGCTTCCGGAGAACGCCGCGGCTGTGAGGCTGCTCAAGAACGTGACGGGCTGATCCGTGCGTGCGAGCGTGGTTGGCAGCCGCGAATCAGGGATGGTGCCCGCAGTGAGATTCCCGGCATTTCGATAGAAGCTGCCTGATTGACCTTCAAGCGTGAGGGCATTGGCCGCGATGACGGCATGCGGTGCGGGTGTCAGAGGTTGACGCGGCGTCAGAAGCCAGAAGCCAGAAGCCGCTGGCATCCGAGCAGGAAGCCCCAGTGTCGGCTCGGGCCTCGATGGCGAGCCATCTTGGGTCGCCCGAATAGGCACTTCCAAAATCCAGCGAGACCATGAATCGGCCATCGACGACACTCACATTGTCGGCGCATTGGGCGGAACCAAGCTGCGAACCACCTGCGTCCACAGTGAAGAGCGTGAAGCGAAGGTCGAAGCTGCCGTTGGCGGGTGCGTCGCCGTTGCGGAGTTCGCCTTGATACGTGAAGGCGGTGCCGAACGATTGGGCCGCTGCGGAGGAACAAAGTCCAGCGATCGCGGCGAGGGCAAGAAGCGTGCGCATGGATCAACCTCCGTGTGGGTCACAGCCATTGAAATCATACCATGCGACAGGTCCATTCGGTGCGCCGCGATGCGAAAGACCATGCTGCGGGGCTCTGTGGATTGGTTAGCGGACGGGTTGGTGTATTCACCGCCTTGCTCGGACCATTGAACTGTCGTCGGGCCCCATGGGCGCTTGGCACGAGCGGAGGATTGGGGCAAGCCGATTGTTCAGGTGGGCCACATCAATGCGACGCCTTCGCCACACTGGCGGCATTGTGGGTGCCGCAAGATCACCGTTGCATTGCCGCCGCCGGGGTCTCGCGATGGGACATCCGGTGGGTTGTTCGAGCGGGCATTCGTTGCGGTGGTAGTCACTTCGCGAGCGATTGCCAAACGATCGTTCATACAGTGGCTGAATACGTGTGGTGCCTCGGATCGCTCAATGGAAGATTGCTCAAACAGGCTGCGCCCCAGATGTCATGCTCAGTGAGACTTCAAGCTCCGCGACCCGTCGAAGCTCCATCCTCTGGCGGGGATTACGCCGTTACGGCTTGCCATCGCTTCGGATCGTGAGTTCCAGCGCCAAGATTTGTATCGGGCTCTGCATTCTCGCTTTCCTCATCAGCCAGTGGCCCATTTACGTCAGTTGCCCCAGTTTCTACTTCAAAGCTGTCAGCCTGGACGGAGGCATGTTGCACCTTTTGCACTCGCGTCGGAGCGAGGAAGCGTCCTTTACGATTCATGGGTTCACTCCCAACTTTAAACTGTGGGATGAAAGAGGCCTCTTTGATGGAGGTCCGGGTTCATGGAGCTACATCCTGCGTGTGCCACTTTGGCTGCCGGCGGTTCTCTTCGGCTTCACTCACGTGTGCGCCGCATTTCTCGCATCGCGTATCGTGGATCCTGCCGCATGCAGGGCATGCCGGTACCCCAGGTGCAAGAACGCGAAGAACATGTGTCCAGAGTGCGGGAATCACTATGGCGAGGGGGCATCTGTCCCCGCGGCGGCGTCGACCGACGAGCCTGCGCAGGAGTGACCGTCAGGCGTCACGCCCCGCGGCAATGTGCCCCGGCCCGCTCCGTCCTCAAGCGACTCCCCCCGTACCGTTGCCCCGCATGACGCGAACTCCAGACAGTTCATCCGATCAGCCCGCAGAAGGGTGGGGGCCAGCTCGCCCTCATCCGTTGTCGATGCTGCGCGGAGAGTTCATCTGGGATGGCAAGTACGATGCGTATGGGAACCGCAACAGCGTGGATCCGGTCGCATGCGCTGTGCCGCTGAGCGTTGCTGAACGCCTCGACTGCCCTCGCCTCGCTGCCGCCGCGGCGGGACAGGTGTCGATGTTCGCCTCCGCCACCAGCCGCGTCGATGACGCTCGCAACCGACTCCTCTGGGGCGACAACAAGACGATCCTGGCTTCGCTGCTTCCCGAGTTCCGCGGCAGGATCGACCTCATCTACATCGACCCGCCCTTTGATGTCGGCACGGACTTTGCCATGGCTCAGACCATCGGCGAAGATGACCAGTCGCCCGAACTCGAAGTCGTCGCCTATCGCGACAGCTGGGGCCGCGGCGGCGCATCCTATCTCCAGATGATGTTCGAGCGACTCACGCTCATGCGTGAACTGCTCAGCGACCAGGGAAGCATCTTCGTTCACTGCGACTGGCGCGTGAACATGCACCTGCGTTGCATTCTTGATGAGGTCTTCGGCAAGGAGCGATTCCGCAACCAGATCGCCTGGTGCTACACCGCACCGGGCCGCAACACCGAGCGATTCAAGCCCTGCCACGATTCGATTCTCTATTACTCGAAGGGGCCCAATCCAATCTGGACCAATCCGCAGCAGCCGCTGGCGGAAGCAACGCTCAAGGTCAAGTCGCTGCAGTTCAAGGGTCAGAAGGAAGCCTGGACCCGCACGCGTGACACCAAGGACATGGTCGATTGGTGGGAGATTCCGTTCCACACTGGTTCGGGCGAGCGGCTTGGCTATCCGACACAAAAGCCCGAAGCACTGATCGAACGCATTCTCGACGCGGCATCGTTGCCCGGGTCGCTGGTGGCGGACTTCTTCTGTGGTTCGGGCACACTCGGTGCCGCGGCGGAGCGGATGGGCCGCCGATGGATCCTGGCCGATGTCGGCCGCGCAGCCATTTCCACCACCCGCAAACGCCTCATCGGACTCCAGCGCGAACTAGGCGAGCAATCTCGCCCCTACCGCGCCTTTGACCTGTGGACCGCATCGCCCGGCGAAGCGATGCGCTGGTTTGAGCAGCGGTTCGCCGGGGATGTGGCGGGCTATCAGCAGCACATTCTGCGTGCGGCGGGTGTGGAGGTTGGTGCGGTGTCGCACGAAGTGTGTCACGGGGATCTCGGTAACGCCGCGTGCCATGTCCTCTTGCCTGATGTAGCTTGCGATGAAGCTGCGCTCGCATACATCGCCCGAACCTGCGGTCGCCAGAAGGTGTACGTCTTTGCGTTCGAGTGGCCCGCGGGAAGCAACGCCGCGGCGGTTCAGGCTTCGGCTCTCACTGGCACACAAATCGTGCTCGTCCCAATCCCTCGCGAAGTGATCGACGATGGGCGAAGTGTGCTCCCCCTCTGGTGCGAGCTGCCTCGTGCAGAAGCTCGGCTCGTCCACAACCCTGATGGGAGCATGGATGTCGCACTCGATGGATACGAGTCGCTGCCATTGCACGCGGCTGATCCCACCCGAGAGCCTGCGTTCGCCGCCGAACGAGGCATCGGTGCCGTCGATTGCTGGGCCATCGATTTCGATTGGCACGCTGGAACGCCATTCACCCACGATTGGCAGGACTTTCGCACGCGACGAGACCGATCGCTCCAGCTGGTCAGCACCGCTGGCTTTCGCCCCGACCAGAAGGCCACCGGGCAGGCCGCCATTCGCGTGTGGGATGTCTACGGAACGATGACCACAGTTCTGCTCGATTGGCCTACGTCCAATTGACGCTTCTTACCAAGCAGGTTGATGTCAGGGCGTGCTCACGCTCACCTATGCCCGTTGGTAGTGATTCAGGCCGCAATGACTGGGAGTTTACAGCCTGGGGCAAAGAGAGCGCCACCCCAGGAACGGGCCTTTGGATTCGTGCACGCTGCAGGCGTGCCATTGCAGTGCTTCGCGCGATGTGGCTCACGCAGGTGGAATGCCCCGTACTTGCACGCCGATGGCGTGTGGGAACTCTCGCGCACGCCAACCTGGGGTGGCGCACGCAAAGCCGTGCTTCACCGCCAGGCTACTCACTTTCAGCCCTTGCGGGCTGATGTTTTGGTCTGCGGGGTGATTCGAAGCCGCGAACAGTCGCTCAGATGACTGATTGGCATTCGTCCGAAATAGAAATCACGCGGCATCCATCACTGCAAGAGGGGGGCCTCACTGCGGTGGCGGCGTCGTCCCCGGCACAAGCGTCGAAATGGTCCGACCCGGATCACGCAGCAGCGTCGGTGTCCAGATGCGGCGCAGGTCCCAGCCTAGCTGCGACAGAATCCCCGAGCGGAAGATGTCCCACTTCACGGCATCACCCGCCAGGTTGAAACGTGCAAAGTCGGTCAGCACTCCCACCGGCGCGTTCGCTCCGCCATCGGGGCTGGGTGTTGCGACATCGATGCAGAAGCCGTCGTTACCCCAGTAGACAGTGGAGGAGTGTTTGTGTTCTTCCGCGAGATACTCGGCGACTGCTTCGGCGAGCGGCGATCTCGCCGCGGTGGGGCGGGTGTGGACCAACTCTTCTGACTTTCGTTCGCTGTCCGCCGCGTCGGCCGCGGCGTATGTCTGCGCCAGATCCTCCGCGAACTTCAGATACGCAAAGAGGAGCCACGCACCACCGGGCGATGCGCCTTCGGGCACGGGGGGCAAGGCTCGATACGCAGCACTTGGAATCGAAGTCAGAATGTGCACCTGCTGGCGCGCTCGGGTGACGAGCACGTTCAGGCGTCGGCCGCCGCCCGGCTGTGCGAGCGGTCCGAAGCGTCGATAGAACTTGCCCGCCGGGTCAGGCCCGTAGGTCGTGGAGATGATGATGTGGTCGCGCTCATCGCCCTGCACATTCTCGAGGTTCTTGACGAACAGACCTTCGAACGACTTGCTTGAACGTCGATTGCGAGCCGCGGCGAGCTTCGCACCAAACGTTGCATCCTCATCCGCTTCCTCATCCAGCAATTCGGTGATCAAATCGCGCTGCGCGATGTTGAAGCACCCGATGCCGATGCTCGGAGCGTCCTTACCACTGAGCAACTCCTTCACGAGCGTGACGACTGCCTGCGCTTCAATCTCGTTGGCGCGATCCTCGTACACGCCCGGCACATTCACGAGTCGCAGCGGCGAAAGAGTCGAACGGTGTCTGGGGTGGCCGGGAATCGCCTGAAGTCGCGAGCCATAGAAGTTGTGATTCGAGAACTCGATCAGGTCGGCATTCTGGCTGCGATAGTGAACATCCAGGTACGACTGGTGCACATCAAGCGAGAGTGCCGCGGAGAGAAGGTCTTCCGTGTCGGCCTGCACCTGCTCAAAGAGTTCGGCATCGGAGTCGGCTGCGTCGGACTGCGAATCAGAAGCCGCGGCGGACTCGAAGAAGCGTGTGGGCGGGAGCTGCTTGGGATCGCCCGCGATGATGATGCGCTTGCCACGTGCCAGCACTGGGAGCGCTTCTTCAAGCCGTACCTGCGATGCTTCATCGAAGATCACTGCATCAAAGAGTGGTTCGCACGGGAAGATCTGTGCGACGGTTTCGGGGCTGGCCATCCAGATGGGGCGAAGGTCAAAGAGCGGGTCGCCCCCTGGCGTTCTGCCTCCCATCGCAATCACCTGCCGCAGACGCATGGCCTTCGCGCCTTTCACGAACAGTCGCTGCTTCACCGCCGCACCTTCGGAGTTGAGTCGGCTTTGCGTTCCGGCGAGCAGTCGCTCGCGGCAACGCTGCGTCCACTGGTGCACGATCGCATCGCGGCAGTGCTGCTGCTGTGCCGCTTCGAGTTCCCTGATGCGTGCGAAGACCGTGTCGATGCGGCGCCCATCCAGCGTGCGCAGCGCTGGCTGGGCATCGAGACGGCGGTTGATCTCGCCGTGGAGGACGGCTCGTTCCAACTGCTGAAGGGCACGAGACGCCGCGACGCCCGCCGCGGCGAGCGAGCGTGCGGCGGCGGCAAGCGGTGCGGGCAACTTCATGCACGCGGCATTGATGCGCAGGCACTCATCGACGCTCTCGGCCTGGTCGACCAGCGCTCGCATTGGTGATTCCGCTGCGGGTGCGGAGAATGCTCGGTGCAGCGTGGATTGGAGCCATGCGGAATCGATGAATGGACAGACGCTCGCCGCGGCGTGGGTGGCGGCCAGTGCCTGCGCGTGCTGGGCCTGTGCCGCCAGGAGCGCGGCATTCTGCCCATTCAGCGCAGACAGCAGCGCAGGCATGCAGTTGCGGAGCGATTCGGTGGCGGCAGAGCGGGTGAGCAGTTCGAGCACTTGCATGTGCTGGGCGTGTGCCGCGGCAGTGGCTGCGGGGTCGCTCAGCGGCGCTTCGGTGCCTGTCAGTTTCGTCAGTGTGACATTGAGGAGCAGGGCGGTGCGCCATGCCTTGAGATGGGTCAATGCCGCGGCTGCATTGGAGGCGTTCAGCGCCAGGCCCAGCGGTGCGAGTGCCTTCGCCGCGGCGGACTTCTTGCCGAAGGCGAGGAATCCCCACCACGCCGCGGCGGTGGGGAGGTACTGCTCGATCGCCGCGATGTCCTGCTGCAGCGCCGTCAGCGTCGGCTTCGCCGCGGCGAGGCTCGCGATGATGGCGGGATCAAGCGGTGTTGCCTGCATCGCTTCTGGTGCGCGAGCGCCGGTTTTCAATTCAGCGAGGGCCGGGGCCCATGCCACGGGTGCCTTGTTGGCCCAATGGGCACGAATCGCCGACGGCACGGTGGCGATGACGGTTGCAGCCTGCGTGGCAAGTGCCGTGCGTTCCTGGGCCGTCTGCGAGATGGGTAGTTGGCTGGGTGCCTCGCACGGGGATTCGGGCAGGAGGCGATCGGCTTCCTTCGCGGCGAGGGCGGCGGGTTCGAGGGAGGTCTGCAGTGCGCCCGGCGCAAGTGCCAGAAGTGCATCGAGACTCCCCGCCGCGGCGGATCGCCAGATGCATGCGGGGTAGTCAACGCTTGACGCACGCTCAAAGAGCTCCGTCAGTGTGACACGTGATTCGTTGAGTTGTGAGCGAGTGACCTGCGACAGACCGGGCAGTTCGGCGGGTTCACCCGCACGCGGCGTGGTCCGCAGGGCAAGCCAGCTCCCCACCAGTGCCGAGAGTGAAGCATCCGGCCCATCGGCGTGCTGCATGAGGCCTTGGTGATATTGGTTGAGTTCGGCGTAGAGCGTGGCGAGTTCAGCGTCTGCCGCGGCGAGGTGCTTGAGACTCGTGGGCTTGCTCTTGGCTTCCACCAGATCATCAAGCTGAGTTCGCACGGCCATATAAAGGCCTTTTTGATCCTTCTGCGGATCGTGAACGACTGCGCAGAGTGAACCGAGTCCAAGTGCTTCGAGGCGATTGGCCACGACATCGACGGCCGTGCGCTTGTCGCAGACAAAGAGGACGCGTTCGCCACGTGCGAGGTGATCGCCGATGATGTTGGTGATGGTCTGCGACTTGCCCGAGCCCGGAGGACCGTGGATGACCAGCACCGCGCAGTGGCGAGCCATTTCGACTGATTGTGCCTGGCAGGGGTCGCAGGCACTGACAAGGCGTGTGGCGGTGGCTGCCTGCAGCGTCTGGGGCTTGGGAGCCGGCTGCGTGGCTTCGCGGCGTACAAAGGGTTGCACGGCTTCCGGGAGGACCGTGCTCTCCGCCATATCGCGCGTGTCGCGCAGCAGGCCCTGATTGGAGACGGGAAAGAGGCCAAGCACGGCACTGCAGATGAGCGAGGGGGTGCTTCCCAGCGCATCGTTGCGTGGTGTTGCAACGAGGGGGAGCGTTTCGGGCATCTGGTCGGACGTGAAGATGGGGTCGGGTGTCACCTGGAGAGCTGCCGCGACAGCGTTCACGAGCGTGCAGATCTCCTTCCACGGCTGCGAGCCGTCTTCATCAATGAAGGAGATCTCAGGCCGCTTGCCGGTGCACTGTTCGATCCATGCCAGCAGCGCCTCGTTGGGCTGCACGCGATCGATGTCGTCGTACGAACAGGAGAGCTCAACCACGGCCTTTGATCCGGAGCGAATGCCGATGCTGATGGGCAGGAAGCAGATGGGGGCGAGGATTCGGCGCGTGCTTGGCGAGCCATCGGGACCGGCGACGCCCGGCGGGATGGAGACCAGCGGGAAGCCCAGATGCAGCACATCAACGCCGGTATCCTGCTCGTAGGTGATGGCTTCGTCGGCGATGACGCGGAGCTTGCTCAGCACGGACTGCTGGTCGTTCCATGCCTTGCGCTGGGCTTGTTCTTCCTTGGAATCTTCCCCGGGTACATCCTTGGGATTGTCGGTCGCTTCAGGAGGCGGCACTTGCGCTGCCGCGGCGGTCTTGCGAGACTTTCCAAAGCGCTTGCGGGCGTCTTCGCGTGCGGAAGCGGGGGCGGTCAGGGTGGCGGTGATGTTCGCCGCGGCACGCTCGGAGAGGAGGGTCTGAAGCACAAGCGAGGGCTCGGTGTCGCGCAGATTGGAGAGGCTGAGCAGGTCGATGCGCTGACGGCTGTTGTGCGGGCGGCAGTTCATGGCCGGACCGGTCATGATGGCCGAGAAGAGCCTGTCGAGCATGCTCTGGAGCACGCGGTTGGGTGAAGGAGCCTGACTCATGGTGTGCCTTTCGCGTTCGTGGCCGCAGCGAGTGTATGAGGCGACCCCTCGGCCCGAGTGCATGGCTTTCCGTGTCTTGGAGTCGTGTGAGTGGCTGGGATTCTGCCCGCGATCGAGTCAGTGTGATTCAGCGGGCGTGTGCAGGGGCGAGGTCGCTGGAGTGGGTTGCATCCAAGTGGGGAGGCGGGAACCGGCCGGTCTGTGCGAAGGTGGAGATGGCATCGAGAATCTCTCGATTGCGAACCGCGGCGGAGGAGATCTGAACCGATTCGGGTGCGGTCGTACTGCCGCGGATTCCAAACTGGCTCAGGATTGCACTTCGCGAACGCGAGGAGAGGAGCCAGCCGAGTGGAATCTGCTGGGCCTGAGTGTCGAGGATGAGTTCAACGTATCCGGTGCGTGCGACGGACGGATCTACATGCGTGAGCGCATCGATGAGCTGGGCCACCGAAGTGCGGCCGTGTGCAGGGCGTGTGTTGAACATCGCGCGGATGGGCGACATCGTTTCGCCAAGGCCGGTGAAGTTGAGCGTGTCGCCCGGTGCCGGCGCGATGCCGATGCGGACGACCAGCACGCGCAGTGGCGGACGGCCTTCGCGTCGTGTCAGAATGGCGTTGAGCACATCAAGCAATGTCGCGGCACCCGGGTTGTCGAAATACCCGCCGTCAACGAGCCGGGTGGTGGTGGAGGAGAGCGTGGAACCGGCGGGGGTATGGATGTTGGTGATCGTCGCGGCGGGCGTGACGAAGCTGAAGCGAGCGCTGGCGATTGCTGCGGTGCTGGTGCGAAGTTCGATGTGCGGTGCCAGCTGTGAGAGGGTGAGGAGGCTGGCGGTGGAACTGGGTGCGACATCGAAGGGGGAAATGACGATGCGTTCGCCGGTATCGACTCGTGTGGTGTTGAAGAGGAGTGCTGGCTGCTGGCTGTCTGGAGACCAGAGCGAAGCGACGTTCGCGGTCATCGGGTTCGCGGCAGTCGGCAACTCACTGGCGACGGCATGTTCAAGGGCGCGTTCAAGTGCTCTGGCGCGATCGAAGGCGGGGATCGGAAGTGGGAGGAATCTCTGGATGAGATCGGGGAAGAGCAGGTGGGCCAGAACGGGAGAGAGGAGGTCGTTGGAGAGGGCGCGTTCGACGGATGCTTCGAGCGGGCTGGGGGCGTTGGCGGTGGGTTGGTTGGGTGAGAGGCCGGCCTGCGACAGCGAAGCGAATGCCGCGGCACCGACGCTTCCGCCCGACACCGCACTGATGCAAAAGACGTTTGGAGTGATGCCGCCCGGAGTAATTGATTGAAGGTGAGCCAGCGTCATTCCCGTGAGGGTCGCGGCGTAGATCCCGCCGCCTTCGGCGCACATGAGAATGACCGGTGGCGGTTCCGTTGCATCGGGCTGACGCGGCGCACGCGTCTTGAGCCAGATGTCGAAGGCTTGCGAGGCGGTCAGCCGCGGCATGGGTGCGGGTGCGGTGGGCGTCACCGCAGTGGGGGCGATGGTTCGGATCCCGTGATTGTCGTTGAGATTCGCCGCACTGAATGCCGCGGCGAGAAGGGTCAGAACCGGCAGCGTGGGAATGCCGATGTGTTCATCCACCCATACAAGCAGGCCGCCGGCGCTGACGCACAGTGCTGCGCTGACATAGAGGATGGCGATTGGTCCGAATGCCGCGGCGATGCCCGGGACGTAGAGGAAACCCAGCGTGAGCACAAGACCAATCAACAGCCATGCTCCCAGGAACATGCGGCTCATGGCATCGATGGCTCGCAGGCTTCGGGTGGGTTGCAGGGGTCGGGGTGTGGTGGGGAGGGCGTGTTCGAGCACTTGGCGCCGCAGCACGTAGCAGTACCACTGGAGGAGTGCCGCGATGAGGCCTGAGGTGATGAGGGCCCAGAGCATCCAGTACGCGGTGCCGTCGCGCGGGGCGCGCAGGAGTGCGCGGACCGCCCACAGCGTGAAGGCAATGGAGGGGATGAGCCCTGCAACGCGGGGCAGGATGAGGCCAGCCAAATGGCGGCCGCGGCACATCCCGCAGTTGCAGATGTCATTCGATGGCTGGACTTGATGTTGTCCGTCTGGCTCTCGGGTGCGAGCAGCGTGGCCACGGAAGGGGAGGTTGGCGGGCGCGCTGCGCGTGTCGGCGAAAAGGTCGACTGAGGCGCGGCCCCAGTGCCACAGCGTGAGGCCGGCAAAGCCCATGCAAGCGAACGTACAGAGAAGTGTGAACCACCAGGCCGCGGACCAATCGGTCTCGCTGAGGCATTGCATGGCGTCAACGGTCTGGTCGGGGAGGATGATGAGCAGTGCGAGCAGTGGCGCGATGGTCCAACTGGCCCGGACGATCCAGAGCATGGAGGCGACGGCTCGGACCAGGTTGAGCCGTTTCTCGTACCGTTCGGCTCGGGAGGGAGTGTCTGGGGAGGGAGTGGAGTGCCACCAGTGGTCGAGTCGCTGGAGGAGGGGACTGAGCCAGTCGAGCTTGCGTTCGATTCGGGTGGCCATCGCCGCGGCTTTGATGGCAAGACGCAGGGCGACCCGACCGGGAACCGAAAGGAAGGTCCGCTTTGCAGGCCGGTTGGGCTGGTTGTCGGGCATCTTGACCCTCATGGGTGGTCGGCGTGCATCGAAGTGGTATGGTTGTGCGGAACGTATCCAAGGCGTTGTTCGGGCTGCGGATTACCCCGGCGGACGGAAAAGAAAATCCACCAATCTGTTCAAATGGGCTTGACGGGACCTGAACAGACCCAGTATCCTGTAGCATATCTGAAACTGTTTCAGATTCGTTCCACCAGCGGAGCGTGGCGTCTAGGATACCCCGGTGAGCGGGGCATCTGAAGAAGGAAGACCTGATGTCGAGCATGCGGCGCATTGCAAAGCAGACGGGTGTTTCGGTCGCGACGGTTTCGCGCGTGCTGAACAACCTGCCACATGTGGATGAGAAGACGCGTCAGCGAGTCCTCGCCGCGGCGGGATCTGCTCGCTATGTGAGCATGTCGCAGCGCACTCAGGCGGTCATCGGTCTGGTCTACCCCGAAGACATCGTGCGTGCCGATTACGGCGGCTTCGATATGGCACTGCTTTCGGGAATGCTCGAAGGCGTCAATGAGCAGCGGTACGACGTGAAGATTGTCTCGATCCGGCGCGACAAGAGTCCGGAGGAGACGTATTCGCAGTTCTTCGCTCGCAAGGGGCTTCGCGGCGTGGTGCTTCGCACGTTTGAGCACACTCGTCAGATGGTGGCAGCGATTGCTTCCGAGGATTTTCCGTCGGTGGTGGTCGCTGATCGCTTTGACGAAGCCGCAGTGAACTTTGTCTGTACCGACAGTTACGGCGACAGTTACCGAGCGGTGCGTCACATGATTGATCTGGGCCATCGGCGCATCGCGCTGGTTACGCACACGGTGGCGGATACCGACCACAACGATCGTCGTCGCGCGTACATGCAGGCACACCAGGATGCGGGCGTTGCGGTTGTCGACGACTTGGTCGTCACCCAGTACGCCTCGGCTGAGAATGGCGCCAACGGCATCACCCACCTGATGGGTCTTCGCGAGCCGCCGACGGCGGTCTTCCTGACGGACCCGCTGGCGACGGTGGGTGCTTTGCGTCGCTGTCTTGAGCTTGGCATCAAGGTGCCCAAGGAACTTTCGATTGTCGGGTTTGACGACAGCGATGTGCGAGTGCACACCTTCCCGGTCTGCACCGCGGTCGTCCAGGATGCCCGGACGCTGGGTCTCGAAGCCGCACGGTGGCTGAGCCGCCTGACGGGCGGGGCTCAGGACACGCCCGAGCGGCTGCAGATGGTGCGGCATACGAGATTCGAGATCAATCAGACGACGGCGCCGCCGCCCGAGCGTGCGGTCCGGGTGCTTCCGGATGGCACGAGAGTGCTTGGTGAGGCATCAGGTCAGGAGCCTGCGGAAGAGGCCCACGTGCGAGTGACGCGACGGGCCAAGCGGATTGTGGAGGGTCAGGAATAAGGATCGCGGCGGCGTGGTTTGAAGGATTCGAGGCAGCAGTGTGAGGGGTTTACGGAGTCCAATGTCCATGTACACGAAGAATGCCAACTCAACGCGTGTTCGCTCCAGCGGTTTCACGCTGATCGAACTCCTGGTGGTGATTGCGGTGATTGCACTGTTGCTGGGCATTCTGCTCCCGGCGCTGGGCAAGGCCCGCGAGACCGGGCGGCAGACCGTCTGCATGTCCAACATCAAGCAGTTCGCCGTCGGCGCGAACATGTATGGAGCCGATTTCAAGGACTATCTCTGGCCCGACAAGCTTCGCAACAGCTCAGGTACAGCCATCCGAGATGGCCGCGGCAATGAAGTGACGTCGTGGGCGCGTTCCATCGATCCCAACGACAACACCATCATCAATCCGGGCCTCGCGTACAAGTACATCGAGAACGTCGAGGCGTGTGGTTCGTGTCCGACGAACAAGCGCCGGTCGGCGACCGGAACGCGGGCGGCGCAGTTCTCCTTCGCCGCGGAGCTTGATTTCGATTACACCTTCATTCAGTCGATGCAGGGGGCGCGGCTGGGAGTTTCCACGCGTGTAGCGCACTTCCGTCAGCCCGATGCCCGCTCCATGCCCGCATTCCTCCCCAACTCGCGAGTGGATGAACTCGTGCAGCTTGAGGGTGTGCCCCTCTTCGTGGAGGAGAGCACGAAGTTCTACAACACGTCCTTCCCCGACGGTCTGTGGTCCTATACGGATCAGATCACGCGTCGTCACAACAAGTCTGGCACCATTTCATTCATTGATACCAGTGCTCGCATCTTCGTGGCTCCCGAGGGCGGCAACCCGGATACTGAGGATGCGGGCGATCTGCAGACTCAGGACTTCTTCGCGCTGGGCAAGGACAACTCGGGCGGCACTTCGTGGCTGCCGATTGAAGTTCCCAACAACCCGGGCCGCGGCCGCCCCTTTGGCTGGATCAACAACCCGACCTATCTCGCCGCCAACCCGCTCTGAACCAGTTCGTTCATCCGGCGATGTCTTCTGGACGGTTCCATCTCGATCTGTCCCGAAGGCGTCGACCGAAGTCGTTCGCTCATGATGACTCGTGTCGTTTCAGTCATTTGCCCCTGTAACTTGGAGGATTGTCAATGTTGAAAGAGATCAAGAGAATCGGTCTGCTCGCGGCGTTCGGCCTGGCGAGCTTCGCAGGCGCCCAGAACGTCCTGCTGAACTCCAGCTTCGAGACCCGCTGTCAGTTGGTCGAGGGTTGGGACAGTTTCGGCAACGTTTTCGTTGATGGCGGCTTCGCCACCGACGGCAACCGCACCCTCAAGGTCTTTGGACCCTTCTGCTGCCCGGTCGGCTACAGCGGCTTCTCGCAGGACGTCCCGACGGTTCCGGGTGATCAGTGGCAGGCTTCGTGCATGCTTTCGAGCCCGACCTGGGACGCGCTGAGCTGGAATCCGGGGCCTCCGGTCGCTGGCACCCACTTCTTCCTGGAACTGCAGTTCCTCGATGCAGACAAGAACATCGTTCACCCCTACGGCCAGTACCGCTCGCCCGAGCAGAACTCAGGAACCAACGGCATTCCGGTGCCGCTCTCAACGCCCGTCTACACCGCTCCCGAAGGCGCCGTCTATTGCCGCCTCGCCGCGATCGTCGAGCAGGGCAACTGGGTCGGTGGCGCCGTGTTCATCGATGAGATGGCACTGTCGCACCCGGGTGGTTCCAACGTCATTCAGAACGGTTCGTTTGAGACCAATCCTCCCGGCTGCACCGGCAGCGCGCTGCAGCACTGGGTGAACTTCGGCAACGGCGGCCCGAACAACGACGGCAATGCCCGCACTGGCGGCACCGCCGCGAAGCTCTGGGGCGGCTACTCGGCTCCGGTTGCTTACAGCGGCTGGTTCCAGGATGTGGCGGCAACTGCGGGCTCGCAGTGGAAGATGAGCGCGTGGGGACGCACCGTGGCAGGCGGCGACCTGCTCGCTGGCGGCAATGATGTCTTCATCTCGATGGAGTTCATCGACGCCAACAACGTCAACATCTCCGGCTACGAGACCTTTGGCTCTCCGTGGCGTTCGACCGGCATGGTCACGGGTGCTGCGAACAACCTCGCTTACAACTTCTTCGAGTCGGGTGTGGCAACGGCCCCCGAGGGCACCGCGAAGGTTCGCGCGATCATCTACCAGCGCCAGAGCGACTACGCCGGTGGCGCCACCTGGTGGGACGATGCCGAACTGGTTGCGGTCTCCGATCAGGTCTGCTACGCCGACTACAACCAGGACGGTGGCGTTGACGGCAGTGACATCGAGAGCTTCTTCATCGACTGGGAGTCGGGCTCAAACGCCGCGGACGTCAATCAGGACGGTGGCGTGGATGGTTCCGACATCGAAACGTTCTTCCTTCAGTGGGAGAATGGCGGTTGCTAAGTGGGACATCGCGGTTCGGGCCACACACTCCTGACCGCTGATTGCTTCTCTCAACTACGCGGTCGCGGCTTCAACAGACCGCGTTTGCCGGATGGCTCATCGCCCTCTCCTCTGCGGGGAGGAGGGCTTCATAGACTCTGCATCGATGGACAGCAAAGGATTTCAACCCATGCAGAAGAACCGTGTCGCGGCACTCGGTGTCGCATTGATCGCGGCGATGGTCGGAACTGCTGGTGCTCAGTGTCCTCCCGACCTCTGGCGGATGAGTTTCGCCGATGAGTTCACGGATCCGAATCTGGACCTCTCCACATGGTCGTATGAAACGGGGCGATGGCCGTACAACGCAGAGCTTGAGTACTACCACCTCCCTGCCATGTCGGTGGCTGCCGGGCATCTGTCGATCACCGCCCGCGTCGACAACCGTTACAACCCTCCGTACACCTCAGGGCGGATCAATACCCGTACCAAATTTCTCCAGCAGTACGGGCGATTTGAGATGCGGGCTCGTCTTCCCAAGGGCCAGGGAATCTGGCCCGCCTTCTGGCTCCTGCCGCAGGATACCTGGCCTCCGGAGATTGACATCATGGAGCAGCTCGGGCATATCCCGACGCAGATCCATTTCACCAATCACTGGGGCGTCTACCCAAGCGTCGCTTCGCAGAGCCAGTCGTTCACCGGCCCCGATACCTCAGCTGGCTTTCACACCTATGCGTGCGAGTGGTATCCGGGACGCATTGACTTCTTCTTCGATGGTGTCCGGCGTGCGAGCAATGTGAACGCGGGGGTGCCCGATGTTCCCATGTACATCATCCTCAACCTCGCGGTGGGCGGGCAGTGGCCCGGCAACCCGAATGCGACCACGGTGTTCCCGCAGCAGATGGTGGTTGACTACGTTCGGGCCTACGACGAGATCAAGCCGGTGCAGAGGCTGGCCAACCCCAGTTTCGAAAGCCGCGGTTCCGGAAACAACATCCCGCTCTTTGGCTGGGTCCGGTCAGGGAATGCCTTTGCAGAGAACCAGCACGCCCGGACGGGCGCGGTCTCGGCGAAGCTTTACGGAAACTTCACCGGGGGTGTCAACACCTCCTCGATCTATCAGGAAATGTCGGTCACTCCCGGCGAGACGATGGCTGCGGTGGGCTGGTTCTACAACTGGTCCGCGGACCGGATGGCCGGGGCCAATGCCGTCACGATGAACATCGAATGGCGGACGATCGGGAATGCCGTGATCTCACGGGAATCGACCGTAGCGGCCAATGCCAGCAGCCCGACCGACTATCTGATGCGTTCGGTCGTGTTCGGCACGGTGCCGCCAAATGCCGCCAAGGCGAGGTTGAGCATCGAGTTCCGTCAGACCGCGAACACGGCGGGCGCCATCTTCATTGACGATGTGCAGTTCGGGCGCGTTGAGTGTCCGCAGTGTATCGGCGATTTCAACGAAGATGGGGGTATCGATGGGGCGGACATCGAGGCATTCTTCCGTTCATGGGAAGCGGGCGAAGCGGGGGCCGATGTGAGCCAGGACGGCGGCGTGGATGGCTCAGATGTTCAGGTGTTCTTCACCGCCTGGGAGCGAGGATCCTGCTAACCTTGGGCCTCGCGGATCAGTTGCAACAGCGGACGGACATAACGCGGCGCAGGTTTGGCGCTGCAATCACGAAATGAGCAGGAACCAGATGAACTTTCCGGAACACTTCACGTGGGGCGCCGCATCGGCCTCCTATCAGCTCGAGGGCGCAGCCAAGACAGACGGCCGCGGCGAAAGCGTGTGGGACATCTTCTCACGCACCGCCGGCAACGTCGTGGGCGGACATACGGGCGATGTCGCCTGTGATCACTATCACCGCTACAAGGACGATGTGGCGCTGATGAAGGAGATGGGGCTCAAGGCCTATCGCTTCTCGATCGCGTGGCCCCGCGTGATGCCCGCTGGCACTGGCGCGGTGAATGCCGCGGGTCTTGATTTCTACGACCGACTTGTCGATGAACTGCTCGCGGCGAAGATCACTCCCTGGGCGACTCTCTTTCACTGGGATTTCCCGCAGCAGTTGTTCAACTCGGGTGGCTGGCTGAACCGTGACAGTTCGCAGTGGTTCGCCGAGTACGTGAAGGCCGTCGTCGACCGCCTTTCCGATCGGGTCACCAACTGGATCACCATCAACGAGCCCCAGATCTACATCGGGCTTGGTCACTACGACGTCAAGCACGCTCCGGGCATCAAGTACCCATTCTCGCAGGCACTGCTGGCTGGTCACCACACGCTCATGGCCCACGGCCGCGCGGTGCAGGTCATCCGCGCTCACGCCAAGAAGCCCGCGAGCATCGGCTGGGCACCCATCGGCAAGGCCGACTGCCCGATCACGGAGAGTGCCGCGGATATCGAGGCTGCACGCGCCTCTTCGATGTCGTCGGTTGACAAGCACTTCTTCCAGAACACCTGGTTTGGCGATGCGGTCGTCTTCGGCAAGTACCCGGAGGATGCGCTGGCCTCCTACGGCGCCGATGCACCGACGCCTCGCGCGGGCGACATGGAACTGATCTCCCAGAAGCTCGATTTCTACGGGCTCAACATCTACGGCGGCGGTCAGGTCAAGGCCGGAGCCGATGGCAAGGCCGTCCCGGTGCCGCTGCCCCCCGGGCATGCCCGCAATGCCCTGTCCTGGGGAATCGTGCCGCCGTCGCTGCGGTGGGGCCCCCGGTTCGTCTACGAGCGTTACAAGCTGCCGATCGTCATCACCGAGAATGGCATGACCAACCTCGACTGGGTGCACAGCGATGGTGCCGTGCACGATCCGCAGCGCATCGACTACACGCGCCGCTATCTCATCGAGCTGCGCAAGGCCATCGCCGATGGCACCGATGTCAAGGGCTACTTCCACTGGTCGATCATGGACAACTTCGAGTGGGCCGAAGGCTACAAGGACCGCTTCGGGCTCATCCACGTTGACTATGAGACGCTCCAGCGCACCGTCAAGGATTCGGGGCACTGGTACGCCGAGGTCATTGCCACCAACGGCAAGGTGCTCGATACCGCTCACGCGGGTATCGAACCCAAGATGTTCGTATATGCCTGACATTCGCCCGATGCGCGCCTGAAAAAACGTCGATCTCATTTTTGAGAACGCCTCCACTGGTGTGTCTGCACATCGGTGGTTTTGCGTTTTTGCATGTTGCCCGGAGGAAACACCGGTGCCCTTGCGTCTACCATCCGGTGTGCACGCGGCGACGGTCGTGTGCACGGCTTTCCCGCGATCGAACGCGGCGGACGACTGAAGCACGATGTCGATGCTCCGAGCCACGCCCGCGTCAACCACGGGAGTTGCTGCGCGTGGAACACAGGCATGACAACTTCAATCGCTCCTGCACCCCGTCGTCGTACAACGCCCCTTCATCTCAAGCAGCCTGTTCCATCGGACATCGCGATTGCTCAGGCCGCGACCGTCCGGCCCATCGATGAACTGGCCGAGGAACTGGGCCTGCTGCGAGAAGAACTCGAACCCTACGGGTACTCCAAGGCCAAGGTGCGTCTGAGCGTCCGCGAGCGTCTTGCCTCGGCAGCCACAGGCAAGTACATTGTCGTCACAGCCATCACGCCCACCCCGCTGGGCGAAGGCAAGACAACCACCACGATCGGGCTCTCACAGGCCCTGGGTGCTCACCTCAACAAGCGCGTCTTCACCTGCATCCGTCAGCCTTCCATGGGCCCGACCTTCGGAATCAAGGGCGGCGCGGCTGGCGGTGGCTACAGCCAGGTCATTCCGATGGAGGATTTCAATCTCCATCTCACGGGCGACAATCACGCGGTAGCTGCCGCGAACAACCTCGTCGCCGCGGCGATCGACTCCCGCTGGCACTACGAGCACACCCATCCAGACGACGCAGCCGTTGCACAGGCGATGTGCAAGAAGGACTCAACCGGCAGGCACATGCTCGCCGCGTGCCACAAGCGCCGTGCGGCTCGCCTCGGCATGGGCAATGTCGCAGCACTGGATGAACTCAACCCTGACCAGCAGCGCAAGCTCTTCCGACTTGACATCGACCCGGCGACCATCACCTGGAACCGCGTGGTCGACATCAACGACCGCATGCTCCGCAAGATTGAAATCGGCCTGGGTGCTGAAGAACAGCTTCCTCGCACGACCGGCTTCGACATCGCTGTCGCCAGCGAGATCATGGCTGTCCTCGCGCTGAGCACAGGCCTTGCCGACATGCAGCAGCGGCTGCGTCGCATGGTCATAGGCATGAGCCGTGACGGTCAGCCCATCACCGCCGACGATCTTGGCGTGGCCGGAGCCGCGGCGGTGCTGATGCGTGATGCGCTCATGCCCAACCTCCTGCAGACACTCGAAGGCACACCGGTGTTCGTCCACGCGGGTCCCTTCGCGAACATCGCTCACGGCAACTCATCCATCATCGCTGATCAGATCGCCCTCAAACTGGGCGACTACGTGGTGACGGAAGCCGGCTTTGGTTCCGACATCGGCTTTGAGAAGTTCGCCAACATCAAGTGCCGCGCTGGCGGATTCGCGCCCAGCTGCGCCGTGCTGGTTGCGACTGTTCGTGCCCTCAAGATGCACGGTGGCGGCCCGAAGGTGGTCGCAGGAAAGCCTCTTGACGCGGCGTACATCTCGGAGAACCTGTCGCTGCTTGAGAAGGGCATGCCCAACCTCGTTCGACACATCCAGAATGTCGCGTCGTATGGCATTCCGGTCGTGGTGGCGATCAACTCGTTCACGACGGATACGGATGCGGAAGTGAAGGCAATCCAAGCCGCGGCGATGGCTGCCGGCGCTACCGCAGCCGTCAAGTGCATGTGCTGGGCCCAGGGTGGTGCGGGCGCTACCGATCTTGGCAAGGCCGTTGTCGCCGCGTGCGATCAGCCTTCCAAGTTCCATCACCTTTACCCATCGACAGCGACCATCGAAGAGAAGATCCTCGCCATCGCCAAGTCCTACGGAGCCGTGGGCGTTGATTACTCGCCTGAGGCCAAGGCCAAGATCGAGCGATACGCGGCACTGGGGTACTCCAATCTGCCCATCTGCATGGCCAAAACGCACCTCTCGTTCAGCGAAAACGCAGAACTCAAGGGGGCACCAGACGGGTTCCGGATCACCATCCGCGATATCCGTGCATCGCTGGGGGCCGGGTTCCTCTATCCTCTGGTGGGCACGATGCGGACCATGCCAGGGCTTTCGGGGAGGCCTTCATTCGTTGATGTTGATCTTGATCCGGAAACGGGCAGGATCGACGGTCTGTTCTGATAGGGCCATGTTGGTACGTTCATCCATGATCACACGAAGTCTCATGAAGTTGGCTGCACGCTCTGGAGGTGAGACACCTGCCAGAGCGGTGGTCCTTTGCACCTGCTGGCGTCAGTGGTGCACGGACCGGATCGGCGGGCTTTCAGGCAGGCGTGTTGCCACGCCGGGCAGATAGCAGGACCGGACCGGGCCAACTTCGAAGCTGGGACGCACGTGTGATTCCGGCAGGAAACTGGCGGATCTCTCAGCCGCCGAAGTTGGAGCAGCGTCATGACGGATCGGGTACGGTCGTACAGGACAACTCATCAGGGGCGGGAAGATTTCACTTCGGTGCTGCCCCGCCTGCAGCAGGCAGCCGATGCGCATGTGCCGCTGACGGTTGAGGGTGTGCGGCGGATCTCGGCGGAGTTGAACATCCCCGCCGCGGCGGTCCGCGGAGCGATCTCCTCATACACCGAGATGGGCACCGGACATCAGGCCGTCAAAGTCTGTGCCGGCACCTCGTGCATGCTCTCCGGTGGCGCTGCCATCTCGCGGCAGATGAGCGAGAAGGCCAAGTGCGAACCGGTCTATTGCCTTGGCTATTGCGACCGTTCGCCCGCTGCGATGAGCGTGAGCGGCAAGGTGCTCATCGGGCTGTCAGCGAAGAACAGCGAACAGGTGATTGCCGATGGGCACTTGCCGCATCCTGCGCCGCCACCGGTGCGGTCCGAGGCACGGCACTCAATCGTGTCGGCCAGGCTCATGAAGCCCGGGCACTTTGATGCCGCGGCCCCGACCCCGGCGTACACCGGTCTCGCCGCGGCATTGCGAATGAGTCCGACACAGGTGGTTGACACACTGCTGGCCTCCGGCGCCAAGGGGCGTGGCGGTGCTGCGTATCCGACCGGGCGAAAGTGGCAGCTCGCCGCCGCGGCGAAAGGCGAGCCCAAATTCGTCGTCGCCAACGGCGATGAAGGTGATCCGGGCTCGTTTGTCGATCGTGAACTGATGGAACGCGATCCTCATGGCATTCTGGAAGGCATGGCAATCTGTGCGCATGCCATCGGTGCCACACGGGGCGTCGTCTTCATCCGCCACGAGTACCCGATCGCAAAGCAGGTGATGGAGGATGCCATCGCCAATGCCACCAAGGCCGGCTATCTGGGTGCCAATGCGCTGGGGCCGGGCCGCGACTTCACGGTTGAGGTGGTTCGGGGCATGGGGTCGTATGTCTGCGGCGAAGAGACGGCATTGCTCGCGGCGATTGAAGGCGAACGGGGCGAAGTGCGCCCTCGCCCTCCCTTCCCCGTCGAGGCAGGTTTGTATGGCAAGCCAACGGTTGTCGATAACGTCGAGACACTTGGGAACGTGCCGTGGATCATGGAACATGGCGTCGCGGCCTACACCAGCATGGGTACCGCTGACAGCAAGGGAACCAAGGCTCTTTGCTTCAACAAGGGCTTTGCCAACCCGGGCATTGTTGAGGTGGAGTTCGGCGGCATGCTTCGCGATGCCATCGAACGCATTGGCGGCGGTGGTGCGGGCGGGGAAGAGATCGTCGCGGTGCTGCTGGGCGGCCCCATGGGAAGCATCGTCTGGCCGGATGAATGGGATGTGCCCATCTGCTTCACGGCGATGCAGCGCAAGGGCATCAACCTGGGGCATGGCGGTCTGGTGGCGATTCCCAAGTCCGTGGATTGGTCGCAGCTCATGCGGCATCTGCTCAACTTCATGCGGGATGAGTCATGCGGCAAGTGCAACCCCTGCCGACTCGGATCGACGCGTCTGCATGAACTGGCCGCCAAGGGGCTCTCCACGCAGAACATCGAAGAGTTCAGGAGCGTTCTGGCATTGATGAAGGATGCAAGCCTGTGCGCTTTCGGTCGTGAGACGCCGGGCCCGATTGAGTCAATCCTCAAACGTCTGGGCAGCCACGTCGTCAAGGAGGTGCGCTCATGAGTGCCACCAATCGAACGGTCGCCTTCATCGATGGTCTTGAGGTTGACGTCATCAAGGGCGAAACGATCCTGGACGCGGCCAACCGCATCGGTATCGATATCCCCACGCTCTGCCATTCTCCCGAGCTGGTGCCAGAAGGCGGATGCCGCATGTGCATGGTGGAGATTGCCGGCCAGCGAAGGCAGGCGGCCTGCCACACGCCTCTGGCTCCGGGAATGAACATCTGCACAGCCAATGAACATCTCGAGCAGTTGCGTCGCGGCATTCTGTCGCTGACGGTGGCTTCCGCGGCGGGACCGTTCCATCCGAGTTCTTCGGGTTCAAAGTTCGAGCAACTGCTGGCGAGGTACAACGTGGCGGGCAAGGAACCACCGGCCAAGCCGCGGCCGGTCGATGCCAGTCATCCGTACATGCGCTTTGATCGCGACCGGTGCATCACGTGTCGGCTCTGTCTGAATGCCTGCGAGCAGGTGCAGGGTCAGTTCGTCTATGCGATTGCGGGCCGAGGTGGCAAGGTCAGCCTGATTTATGGCCCCGGTGAGGACTTTGCTCAGAGCGATTGTGTCTCGTGTGGCGCGTGCATCGATGTGTGTCCGACGGGAGCGATCACCGATCGTGATCGGCTCGCCGCGGCGGCGCCGGACCGTGCGGCGGAATCGATCTGTGGGTATTGCGGTGTGGGCTGCCGCGTGCATGTGGAATCCAAGGACAACGTCGTGCTGCGCATCAAGGGCGTCGAGCACGCCGCGGTGAATGATGGGCACCTGTGTGTGAAGGGGCGCTTCGCACACGCCTATCACCACTCGCCCCAACGACTCACGACACCGCTTCTGCGCGATGCATCTGGCACGCTCAAGCCCGCGACCTGGGACGAGGCGATCTCGTTCACGGCGCGGCGGTTGCTGGAGCTCAAAGCCAAGCACGGCCCCAACGCCCTTGGAACGATGACCTCTTCGCGGTCCACCAACGAAGCGGCGTATCTGCTCCAGAAGCTCTTCCGCACCATCATCGGCACGAACAACACCGATTGCTGCGCCAGAGTCTGCCACTCCTCGACGGCCGTCGCACTCGGCGCCGTCACCGGCACTGGTGCGGCGACAGCCTCGTACATCGATATCGGCCGGGCGAAGGTGATCGTCATTGCTGGCGCCAACCCGACCGAGGCGCATCCGGTAGTGGGAGCCAAGCTCAAGCAGGCAGTGCTGGACGGCGCGAAGCTGGTCGTCATAGATCCACGCAAGGTGGAGTTGGCCAAGTATGCCGGCGTTCACCTGCAGATCTGGCCGGGCAGCAACGTGGCGACGTTCAATGCGCTCGCCAAGATCATGATCGAAGAGGCGCTTTTTGATCAGGCGTATGTGGAGGCGCGTTGCGAAGGATTCGACAAGCTCAAGGCCTTCCTGGGGGCGATGCCGCTCGCCGCGTTTGCGTCTGAAGCAAGGGTCAGCGAAGCCGATCTGCGTGCCGCAGCCAGGATCATCGCCTCCGGGCCGGCCCTCTTCGTCAGCGGTCTTGGCCTCTCCGAGCAAAGCCAGGGTGTGGCCGGCGTGATGACCTACTGCAACATGGGTCTGTTGACCGGTTCACTGGGTAAGCCAGGCGCGGGCATGCTGCCGCTTCGAGGGCAGAACAATGTGCAGGGCAACGCCGACATGGGGTCGCAGCCCTACGCCCTCACCGGATACTACAAAGTTGATGATGAATCGGCTCGCAGCCATCTGGCACGCGTCTGGGGAACGGCTCCGCCACGGGAAGTGGGGAAGACGATTCCCGAGATGTACGACGCGGCATGCGACGGCTCGCTCAAGGCCCTTTGGATCCAGGGTGAGGACGTGGCACAGAGCGATCCGAACCATGAGCATGTCATCAAGGCACTGGCTTCTCTTGAGTTGCTGGTGGTGCAGGAACTCTTCATGACTCAGACCGCGGCGATGGCGCATGTGGTGTTCCCCGCCGCGGCGGTGCTGGAGCAGGAAGGCACATTCACCAACGGTGAACGCCGTGTCCAGCATGTTCGGCCTGCAGCAAACCCGCCCGGGCAGGCCCGACCGGACTGGGAAGTCATCCGCGATGTTGCCGCGGCGATGGCCGGCAGCGACGCGGCACGCTGGCGGTATGACCATCCTTCCAAGATCATGGAAGAGCTTGGAGTTGCAGTTCCCCACATGTTCGGCGGGATTACGTACGACCGTCTGCTGGATGATGGTGTGCAATGGCCCTGCCCGGACAAGGACCATCCGGGGACATCGTCGATGCATACGAAGAGCTTTGTGCGAGCCGGTGGCAAGGCGCTGCTCACGTGTGTGGATTACTCGCCGCCGCGTGATGCGCCGGATGCCCAGTTCCCGATGGTGTTGATCACCGGACGCATCCTTGACCACTACAACGTCGGGACCATGACTCGAAGAACACCCAGCAGCCAGATCGTGGAACGCGACTATGTGGAGCTTCACCCGGCGGATGCCCGGCGGCTCGGGATCGCCGATGGCGGCCAAGTGCATGTGCACAGCCGCTGGGGGCAGACCGTGGCCATGGCGAAGCATTCAGCACGAATGCAGGCTGGGACGGCCTTCATGACCTTCCACTTCCCCGAAACCAATACCAACTGTGTCGTCGGCCCGATTGTTGATCCGACGAGCAAGTGCCCCGACTACAAGGTGGTGGCTGTGCGGCTGTCGCCGGTTGCAGGTTGAACCGGTGCGATGATCCCTGGGAAGTGGCCGCTGCGGGGCTGGTGGAACTGCTGTGTCAGTTCCCCAGCCGCTGCGGGTGCGAATAGACATTGAATTTGCCCGGGCGCAGGAACCCGATCAGCGTGATGCCCGACTCGGTTGCCAGGTCGATGGCCAGCGACGAAGGTGCCGACACCGCGGCGACGATGCTCACGCCCGCCGCGAGGGCCTTCTGGATGATCTCAAAGGACACGCGGCCTGTGACCAGCAGCATGAGGTCCTCACGCGGCGGCAAAAGCTCATTGAGCAGCGCATGCCCGAGCACCTTGTCGACCGCGTTGTGCCGCCCGACATCTTCGCGTGCCACCAGGAGCGTGCCCCGTGGGTCAAAGAGCCCTGCTGCGTGCAAGCCGCCAGTGGCATCAAAGGTCTTCTGGGCCTCGCGCAACGTCTGGGTGAGCCCCAGAATGGTCTGAATGGCGACCGGAGACTGTGCCGGCTGACGTATCGGGGGGGATGGCCACTGGTGGCGGACGGCATCGATGGTGGCCGATCCGCAGATGCCGCAACTTGATGAAGCAAAGACGTGGCGGGTAAGCCGGGCGACATCAAACGTCACGGTCGGGCTGAGCAGCACCTCGATCATCGAGGAGCCGTCCTTGTCGCAGGGGCGGATGTGGGCGATGTCGTGCCGATTGTGGATCACGCCCTCGCCCGCCAGAAATCCCGCGGCGAGTTCCGCATCATGCCCCGGGGTGCGCATGGTGATGCTCAGGGATTTGCCGCCGACACGGATTTCCAGCGGTTCCTCCGCTGCGGCAAAATCGCTGACAGCCTGCAGGATTCCTTGTTCATCCAGTCGCCAGATGTCGTACTGCTCGCGTTGCCTGCCCATGCCTGAGTCTATGGGGCACGCACGCTCTTTGCCCCATGCCTCACTACCATCGGACCCATGAGGCACCTTCGCATGCTGTGGGTCATCGTCGGACTGCTGGCAGCAGCATGGCACTGCGCAGGGTGCGTGAATGCTCAGCCGCGGGGCACGGGTACTGTGACCAGACCGCCCAACATCATCCTGATCGTTGCCGACGATCTGGGACGGGGAGAGCTGGGCTGCTATGGCCAGAAGATCATCAAGACGCCGACGATCGATGCGCTCGCCGCGGGTGGGCTCAAGTTCACGAACGCCTATGCCGGAAGCTGTGTGTGTGCTCCGTCTCGATGCACGATTCTGACAGGGCTGCACACCGGGCACGCGGCGATCCGCGATAACCGGGAACTGAAGCCCGTCGGACAGGAGCCCCTGCCCGATGCGAGCGTGACCATCGCGGATCTGCTTCAGAAACAGGGGTATGCCACCGCGCTGGTCGGCAAGTGGGGGCTGGGACCTCCGGGCTCTGAGGGCGATCCATCGCGGCATGGTTTTGACCACTTCTTCGGCTACTACTGCCAACGGCATGCCCACAACCATTGTCCAACGTACCTGTACCGCAATCTTGATCGGATCGAGATTCCCGGCAACAAGGACCAGTGGGCTGAGGGCGAGCTTGCTCCAGGTGCCACCTATGCGCCAGACCTGATGCGGGAAGAAGCGTTGGGGTTCATCAGTGAGAATGCCGACAAGCCATTCTTCCTGATGTTCTCGACCCCGGTCTCGCATGCGGCGTTGCAGGTGCCGGAAGACTCTCTGGCTGAGTATCGGGGCGTGTTTGACGACCCGCCCTATGACGGGAAGAAGGGGTATCTCAAGCATGAGTCTCCCCGTGCTGCGTACGCAGCGATGGTGTCTCGCTTTGACCGTGATGTTGGAGCCCTGCTTGCGCGGCTTAAGGAACTGGGCATTGACCGCAACACGCTTGTGGTGATCACAAGCGATAACGGGCCTACCTACAACGGCGGCACCGACAGTGCATTCTTCGAGAGTGCCAAGGGGTTCAAGGGGCTCAAGGGGCAGCTCTATGAGGGGGGGATTCGCACGCCCCTCATCATGTCCTGGCCCGGGCGGATTGCGCCGGGCACTGAGAGTTCGTTCGTGACGGCGAGCTGGGATTTCTTTCCAACATTTGCAGCACTCGGGCAGGCCCCGACCTCGGGTCTCAAACTCGATGGCGTGGACCTGACCTCGCTCTTGATCTCCGGCAAGGAGCCATCGGTTCGTCCGACCTGCTACTGGGAGTATTCCTCGGGTGGCGGCTGGCAGGCAGTCCGCATGGGCGAGTTCAAGGCCGTTCGTCGGCAGGCCAGGAAGCAAGGGGGCATTGAGGTGTACGACTTGTCGGTGGATCCTGCGGAAACCCGCGATCTGGCCAAGGAGCGCCCGGATGTGGTGGCGGCAGCGAGGAACGTGATGAACGCGAGGAGGGCTTCAGCGGTGCCGGACTGGGAGTTGGCCGCGGTGCCCTGACCGTCACTGGATTCACCTGTGCGCGAGTTTTTTTCGGGTGTGCTGCCTGTCGGTCAGGGCGATGTGCAGGCTGATACCATGGGTCCTCCATGGCCAAGACTCCCGCATCTGTTCCGGCGCGCGTTGATTCCCGCATGATTCGTGTTCGCGGTGCTCGCGAGCACAACCTCAAGGACATCTCGGTTGAGATTCCGCGCGATCAGCTCATCATCATGACGGGTCTTTCGGGCTCGGGCAAGAGCTCGCTGGCCTTCGACACGATCTTCGCTGAAGGGCAGCGCAAGTACATGGAATCACTGTCGGCGTACGCCCGGCAGTTTCTTGACCAGCTCAAGAAGCCGGATGTGGACGAGATCGAGGGCATTCCGCCGACGATCGCCATCGAGCAGCGCACGGCCAGCAGCAACCCGCGGTCGACGGTGGCGACGACGACGGAGATCTATGACTATCTGCGATTGCTGTTTGCCCGTTGCGGCAAACCGTTTTCGTGGGCGGTGACCAAGACGAAAAAGGATGGGTCGGCGGCTGCCCGCAGTGGTGCGCCTATCAGCGCCACGAGCAGCACCCAGATTGTCGATTCGATCATGGGTCGTCCGGCGGGCGCGAAGATCATGATCCTTGCACCGATGGTGCGGGGCCAGAAGGGCTTTCACCGCGATGTGCTCGAGGATCTCTCGGCACAAGGGTGGAACCGTGCGAGGGTGAACGGGAAGATCATGGATCTTCGCGATGTGCTCAAGGAGCCGGGTGAGAACCCCCTCAAGCTCGGGCGGTATGAAAAGCACTCGATCGAAGCGGTGATCGATAGGATCGTGCTTGCAGCGGATGTTCGCCCGCGGCTTGCCGAAAGCGTGGAAGCGGCGATCCGCATGACCCAGGGCCTGGTCATCTGCACGATGGAGCAGGAAGGCGGCACGTGGAAGGACCAGGGGTTCTCGACGCGGTTCGCGGATCCGGATCATCCGGAGATTGCGCTCGAAGAGCTTGCTCCGCGTACGTTCAGCTTCAACTCACCCTTTGGTGCATGCCCGGATTGCAATGGTCTGGGAAATCTGCTGGAACTCGATCCGGCGCTGGTGCTGCCTGATGAGGAAAAGGCGCTGGCCGACCATGCGATCGAGGCGTATGCGAAGAACATCGCTGTGCGCTCATGGTTCATGAAGTCGCTTCGCAAGGTGTGCTCGAAGTTCAAGATCGACATGCATGTACCGGTGAGCACCTTCACGGCGGATCAGAAACGCATTCTGCTTCATGGTGCGACGCCAGAGGAAGCGAAGAAGGCGGGGGCCAAGTGGGTCGGCGTGCTCCCGGAACTGACGGCCTGGTGGAAGTCGACCGACAACCCGGGCGTCAAGGAGTGGCTGGGTGGCTTCATGAGCACCACGCCATGCCCCGCGTGCAACGGCGATCGGCTGCGCATCGAAGCACTGCACGTGCAGATTGAGAGCGCTCGCGCGGTGGACCTCGCAGGGTGCGCTTCGGCGTCGGTCATCGGGCGGCCCAAGACCGATGGCACGATGCTCAACATCGCCGAGTTCTCGCGGCTCACGATCACGGATGCCGTGGAGTTTGTCGGTGGGCTCAAGCTCAGCAAGGAACAGACGGTCATCGCCGAGCCGATTCTCAAGGAGATCAACAACCGCCTTCGATTCCTGGCTGGCGTTGGGCTCGAGTATCTTTCCCTCAACCGCAAGACAGCAACTCTCTCGGGTGGCGAAGCGCAGCGCATCCGACTGGCCTCGCAGGTGGGCAGCGGGCTGGTGGGTGCGTGCTATGTACTGGATGAGCCGACCATCGGTTTGCATCAACGCGACAACGACCGCCTGATCGCCACACTGCGTCATCTGACCGACATCGGCAACACGGTGATCGTGGTGGAGCATGATGAAGATGTGATTCGAAGCGCGGATCACATCGTGGATGTCGGGCCGGGCCCGGGCGTTCATGGTGGCAAGATCGTGGCGCAGGGAAGTGTGGACGACATCTGTGCGAATCCGGATTCGATCACCGGTGACTACTTGTCGGGCCGCAAGCGAATTGAAACGCCGACCAAGCGACGCAAGCTCAGCGACAAGAATGCCATCATCATCAAGGGGGCGAGCGAGAACAACCTGAAGAAGGTCGATGTGGCGCTGCCGCTGGGCGGGCTGGTCTGCGTGACCGGTGTTTCCGGGTCAGGCAAGTCGACGCTGGTCAACGACATCCTGCTCAACGCGGCACGCGTTCACCTGCTTGGCGCTCGCCTCAAGCCCGGAGCCCACACGTCGATCAAGTGGCCCAAGCAGCTTGATCGCATCATCGAGGTGGACCAGAGCCCGATCGGACGAACGCCACGCAGCAATCCCGCGACCTATGTCGGGTTCTTCGATGAGATCCGCAAGGTCTTCGTGCAGACCAAGGAAGCCAAGATCCGCGGCTACAAGCCCGGGCGATTCTCATTCAACGTGCGGGCCGAGGCCGGCGGCGGCCGCTGTGAGGCATGTCAGGGGCAGGGGCTCAAGAAGATTGAGATGCACTTCCTTCCGGATGTGTACGTCGAGTGCGAGGTCTGCCGCGGCAAGAGGTACAACCGTGAAACGCTTGAAGTACTCTACCGGGGCAAGAGCATCGCGGATGTGCTGGAGATGACGGTTGAGAATGCCGTGGAGTTCTTCAGCAGCCACCCCAAGATCTACCGGTTCCTGACCTGCCTGCATGAAGTCGGTCTTGACTATGTGCAGCTCGGTCAGCCCAGCACGCAGCTTTCAGGTGGTGAGGCCCAGCGCATCAAGCTGGCGACGGAACTGGGCAAGGGCACGAGCCTCGATACGGCAGTGCCTCAAGAAGCGGGTGACGAGGAGGTCAAGCCAACGCGTGCCGCGGCGAGTGGGGGCCTGGGCGGGGCGTATGGCCACACGCTCTACGTCCTTGACGAACCAACCACGGGCCTGCACTTTGAGGACATCCGCAAGCTCGTGGGCGTCATGAACCGCCTCGCAGATGCGGGCAATTCGCTGGTGGTGATCGAGCACAATCTGGATGTGATCAAGTGTGCGGACTGGATCATCGACTTGGGCCCGGAAGGCGGCGAAGGAGGCGGCCAGGTGCTGGCGACGGGCACGCCCGAGCAGATTGCTGCGGTGGCGAAGAGTCACACCGGGCAGTATCTCAAGCGCCTCTTGAAGCAGTGAGAGTGAGGCAACTGGGGTGGTTCGGGCAGATGTTCAAGGGAAAAAGAGAAAGGGCCGCTTCGTTTGAAGCGGCCCTTTCCGTTCAGACTGTGAGTTGGTCAGAGCGGTCAAACTCAGTTGAGGATGACGATCTCGACGCGACGGCTTGAAGCCTTGCTGCTCTTGGGCTTCGAGGAGCCGTAACCAACGGCGTCGATGCGACCGGAGGAAACGCCCTTGCTGATGAGGTACTTGCGGACCGACTCAGCGCGTGCATCGCTCAGGGCCTGGTTGCTGGAGAACTTGGCCTTCTTGATCGGGTCGCTGTCCGTGTGACCTTCAACGCGGATCGAGTCGCCCTTGTACTTGGACTTGATCTCTGCGGCGATGCGGTCGAGTGACTTCTTGGCGCTGGACTTGAGGGTGGCCTGACCGGGGTCAAAGAGCACGTCGCCGGAGAGGCGAGCACGCATCTGGCCCTCGGAGTCGCGGCTGAAATCGCTGGAGCCGCCGCCGGTCTTCTTGGCGTCGGCAACGTCGCCGCCGGCACCCGGATCCATCGGCACCGGCTTGGCAGCGAGCTGCGTCTGGCAGCTGCTCAATGCGGTCTGAAGTTCGGCAATCTTGCCGTCCTTGTCGCGGTTCGCCTGATCGAGCGTTGCAACGCGCTCGCGGAGCTCAGCACTTTCCGCCTGAGCAGCTTCCATCTGCTTCTTCTGGCCGCTGCAGCCACCCATGAACATGGTCGCTGAAGCGAGTGCGAGGAGACCGATACCAACTTGACGCAGAATGCCCGTCCGTGCCATGAACTGCCCCTTAACTGAATACCTGTGGCCGGCGACACGCATGACGCCGGAAATGAACCTCTCGAGCAACCGCGCTTCTGAGGCCGCGCAATACTATCGGCGCACATCGCCGTTGTGCGTCAAACTTGGTCAAACAGGTTATTTTTTATCGATCTGACCCGGGGCAAGGTCACGGAAGAATGAACCGCTCTCCGGTCCGCAGGATCATCCCGAGCAGCCGTTCCACACCTGGCTGGCAGAACCAGACCAGAACGGTGCCGATCGCGAGATATGGTCCGAAGGGCATCTGCCGCTGAAGCGTGCCAGTCATCAGCTTTCCGAGAATCGTCCAGAAGACCCCCACAAAAGCCGCGGCGAAGAAGCCCAGGATCGAATGCGGCCACCCCAGGCACGCGCCCACCGCCGCCATCATGTGCACATCACCCAATCCCAGTGCTTCGCGGCCCACCATCAGCGTGCCCAGAATCCGCCAGAGCCAGACGATGCCCCCGCCGATCAGGTAGCCCATGAGGACCGCCGCCAGAACGTTCAACCACAGGGGGGCTGCCACGGATGATTCGGCGATCCCCGTGTAGATGTCCACTTTCCAGGGGCCCGCAAGCCTCGTTGCCAGCGTCCAGCCTCCATAGCCAAGCGCCAGGCAGGGCGTCAGGAAGAGAACCTCCCGCACCATCTCGCGGCGGGCGTGGGGGTACTCCAGCCACATCTGCGGATCGTCGGGCGAGCCCTCTGCCCCCGACCCCTCGTTGGCACCGGCGGCCCCGGCTCCCTGCTGCTTGGGGAGGCCACTCAGCCACGACTCGTAGTCATGGAAGCTTCGTTTGATGAGACCCTTGTGCAGGAGCAGGGTACTCAGACCCAGCCCCAACATTCCCCCAATGGACGCACCAATCCAGCCCCACCCATGGGCTCCCGGCGTGGCGATTGACCAATCCCAGCCCCGAGCAAACTGGGGGCGTTGATAGACGTTCCGGGTCGAGAGCAGTGCAACCTGGATCAGGTTCAAGCCGAGGGCCGCCACGGCTGGAACCCAGGTCAGGATCAGGGGGATCTGAAACGTCCGGGCGTCGATGATCGTGATCGCCGTCAGACAACTGAGCAGAACCAGAATGGTGACAAACGTCGGCCAGGTGGTGGCAAACGTCGCACCTCCCCACGCCGGCCCGATGGCGTTGAAGGGGATGCCCATGAAGGGCCCATCGGTATAGACCTTCAGGAAGACCAGCCCGAAGATCGCGGCGACGATGGCTTCGACGATCGGGTATTCAGCGGAGATGGGGCTGCGGCAGAACCGGCACTTGCCGCGGAGCGCCAGCCACCCGAAGATTGGAATGTTCTCACGCCATGTCAGTCGCGTTTCGCAGTTCGGACAGCGTGACGGAGGGCTCACAACGTCCAAGCCCAGCGGCATGCGGTAGACGAGCACATTGAGCAGCGAGCCGATACACGCCCCGAATGCACATGCAAAGAGACCATTCACCAGAGTGAACAGCATCATGAGCGTGTTGTACGAACTGACTTCAGGCATGCTGGGAAAGCCGGGCGTTGAGAAGGCGGAAGAGTGGCCGGAGCGTAGCGGCCCCAAGCTGCGAGCGAGCCCGGGCACCTGACCGCCCGAACCGGGTGATCGCTGCGTCAGGAGCCCTTCGCCGGCTTGGTCAGTTCTTCGACCCTTTGCTCGGCCCGACCCAGAATCTCGCGGCAGCGCGCAATCAGCAGCACCCCCTGCTCGTACTGCTTCACCGACTCTTCCAGTCCGATCTCGCCCCGCTCGATGCGGTCCACGATGGCTTCGAGCTGCTCCATCGCCTGCTCGTATGAGAGTTCAGCGACACCGGTGGGGGCTTCGGAGGACGCGGCGGCGGTATTGGATTTCTTGGCAGTCACTGCAGCCATTATTGCCGACCGAACCCAGGGCGGGGGACACCCCCCGATCCCGTGTCAGAGGCGATCAGAAGAGCGATGGCTGGTCGCCTGGCGCGGCTGGACGGGCCGGACGCTTCGCTGGCCGGAGCATTGGGATGGCGGGCACCGGGGCTGGGTTGCACCCGGAATCGCCTGGGGCGGCACCCTCCACGCGAGATTCAATGCGGCCATCGCTCACTTGTGTTCTCAGGATCGTTCCCGCCGGAGCATCCTTGGTGCTGCGAATGAGGCGGCCCGAGGCATCGGTTGTCACCGAGTACCCGCGCTCGAGGACTCTGAGCGGGCTGACCGCAGCCAGTTCGCGATGCTTCGCCTCGGTCATTGCTGCCGCTGAGGCCAGCAGGTGCTTGACCGCAGCCCCAAGCCTTGATTCCAGACGCACCATCGCTTGTTCCCTCGCCGCGTGAACGGCGGCTGGGCGGCAGCGCTCCAATCGAAGGGCCATGCGATCCAGGCCGACATGGGCTGCGGATTGCCGGGCTGTCATGGACGCCTGCAGGCGTTCGCCGCAGCGATCCAGCGAGGTCAAGTACGCGGCGAGTGTGCCGGTGGGGGAGGCGAAGACCGGACGCGATGCGATCGAGTCGAGAAGCCGCGTGGCTCCTCGGAGTTGCTGTTCGATCAGGTACGTCAGGCGATTGGCGGTCGAGTCCACTTCACGCAGGAGCGCGGGGGCATCGGGCGTGAGACGGACTGCTGCCTGAGTCGGCGTGGCGCATCGCTCATCTGCCACGAGTTCTGCGATAGTCGTGTCGGTTTCATGACCAATCGCCGCGACGACCGGGATCGGGCAGTGAACGATCGCCTCGGCGACGATGCGTTCGTTGAAGGCCCAGAGGTCTTCCATCGAGCCGCCGCCGCGCGTGACGAGGATGGCATCGATCCCAAGGGCCGCAGCGTGCAATCCCAGGTACTTGACTGCCGCGGCCACTTCGTCGGCAGCACCCGGTCCCTGCACGCGGCAATCGGCCAGAAGCACGCCCACAGCCGGACAGCGGCGTTTCATGGTGACCAGGACATCCTGCAATGCCGCGGCGGATCGGCTGGTTACGACGCCAATCCGTCGGGGAAACACGGGCAGTGGCCGCTTGCGATCGGTGGAGAACCAGCCCAGGCCGCGGAGTTCCTCACACAATGCTCGGTATGCGAGTTCGAGGGCACCCGCTCCGGCGCGTTCGAGTGAATCGAGCACGATGGAGACTCGCCCGCCTGCCGCGTAGTACTCGACCTTGCCGCGGGCAACGACCTGTTCGCCGTTCTGCGGCACGAATCCCGCGCGACGCGCGGCGGACTGGAACATGACGCAGTTGACAACCGCTCCGGCGTCCTTGAGATCAAAGTACCAATGGGTTCGATCGCGGAAGCCAGATACTTCGCCCGAGAAGCGAATGCTCTGCGGGAATCCAGACTTGAGTGCGCCGTCGATGCGAGCGGCGAGCTGAGTGACCGTGAGTGGGGTGTCGGTCGAAGGGGCGGATGCCACCGCCTTGGCCGCGGCGGTCTTGAGGGGATCAAAGAGTGATCGAGCCATCTCTGCCGAGCCCCCTTCGTGCATCGAAGTCGCTTCACCTGATCGTGTGCGCCATGCGGCGTGCGATCATGATTTCTGTTCGATCGATGCTCCGTCAAGGACATCGAAGCCGACGAACTGGCCGGGGCTGAACTGATCAGCGCTCTGCCGCGAGTCGGTGGGGGTGCAGTGGATGGGGATTCCGGCGTCGACGACGACAGCACCATTGACCACGGCGATGACGGTCCCCTGCACGCGGCGGGGCCTTCCCATCACGGGTTCAATGAACTGGCCGCCAGTGGTGGTGATGTCGATGCGACGCGCCTGCGCCCGAACGAGACCGATCAGTCTCTTGCCCGGCTGGGCGGCGATGGCACCCGTGGCACGAAGGTGCAGTTCATAGCTGGTATTGGGCACGCTGAATTTGACGAACGGCGGCTTGGTCGCTGTTTCGGCAACGTTGGCGACAAAGATGCCGCGTGCGTGGGTGGGGTCGATCTTGTTGGTTGGGGCAGGGGTAATCATGGACGGGGTAGGGTAGGGAGAAGGGAGGGGCGGCGGCGAGTCGTCCGGACCAACATCGTTGGAGTGCCGGGCCGGGGGGAGTGTTTGGGGGGCGGTACAGCCTTGAGGGCGTCCTGGCCTTCGGTCTTCAGCCGAGCCTTACGGGCCACATGGGTGAGTCGGCTCGGATCGGCAATCCGCCCTGCATGCTGGGCGCGGGATACCCGCGGACGCGGCGAGTCGGACCGGTCCGATCCTGATCGGGGACCCATGGCTGCGTCGGTCAGGCCTGAGGCTCAGGCTTGGGGGTGGCGTCAACGGGGGAGCGGTGGTGGTCACCGGTGATACGCGGGGCGGCTTCAAGCCGATGGGCGGGGGGATCGTACCGAATCGATGGTCAGCGATACAGGTCGATGATCCTCTTGACTTCATCGGGGTCGGCCAGATGTTCCATGTGGATCTCAACACCGTCATCGGCAGCACTGGAGAGTGCCAGCGTTCCGATGCCCATGACGCGCTGCATGAAAGTCTGCTTCACCATGACGTGACGGATGTCTCGCAACAGGATTTCGCTGGTGTTCTTGCTGAACAGGCCTTCGCGGTCAACGATCCTTCGCGTGGTGAGCCGCAGGCCATCGTGCATCGTCTGGAACTTCCAGATGCCGAACATGACCAGGCAGGCGACGGCCACGACGGCTGCGATGGCCGCAATGGGGAGCATGGCCGCCATGGAGGCCACGATGGCTCCGACGATTCCGCCCACCGTGCCCAGGGAAAGCAGAAGGAACTTGAATGGCTGTGCCCGGAACATGGCGGGGCGCAGGCGGCGGACCTCGACCTCGGGGCCGTGCTTGGCTGGCAGGCCCGCCGCGGCGGCGCGATCCTCTTCGGCGCGACTGCTGAGTGACCGGACGACGCTGACATCGGCGCAGATGGGGCACTTGACCTTGTCGCCGATGTTGACGTCATCGACCGAGAAGGGCTTGTCGCAGTTGTCGCAGGTGAGCGTGGCGGTTGGCATGGTTCGGTTGCTCCCGGGCAGATCGTGCCCATGGGGATCTTGATCGGAAACTCTACCACGCGATTCCGCGTGCGGCCAGACTGGCGGCCCAGGCGCTGTAGACGCCAAAGGCTGTAAGCGTACGGGCATCGCCGGTGTTGGGGGTTGTGGCGCGCAGGTCGATCAGCAGTTCGCTGGGGCAGCGTCGTGTCCGGAACTGCGTGTCGATGAGTGACTGGGGGGCATCAGTTGCCAGGAGCGTGGTCAATGCATCGAGGTTCTCGGCATCGCTGTAGCGCTTCGGGCCTCCCAGATCCGTGAAGTGAAACCGAGCGGCGTTGCAGCGGATGGCGGTGTCGTCGGAGAGGTGGATGTCCAGGATTTCGCTGTACACGGCGGTTCGCCGTGCTCCGGCACCGCCACCTTCAAGATCGGCGTGCCATCCTTCATCATCAATGCCGCCGTAATAGCCGCCGCCCAGCGACTGTTCCTGAGCTTGCACCTTGGTCTGCTGGGGGCGGCCCCGGACCAGCAGGCGGATGTCGGAACCCAGCAGGCCCATGGCTTCGTGCGGGGGCCAGCATTCAACCATGAACATCGGCCGCGGCGCGCCCAATGCTGGCGCAATGCGCTTGGCCGGGCGAGTCGCGATTCGAGATTCAACTTCGGCCAGACTGACCCAGAATGATGCGAAACCGAGCTTTTCAAGATTCGAGACGGCGATGGGCGCCTGGTGGATCTCGACCCGCCGCACGATGGCGGGCAGCGGTCGACTGAGAAGATTCGATGCGGTCACGGCGTCAACCGAACAGGCCCGCACGAGTTTGGCTGCAATAGCTCCAGCATCGCCCGCGGATGGCAACGCGGCGAGCACGACGTACGCCCGGTCGGTTGTCGCAGGTTTGACGGCAGGTGGCATCGATGACAAGGTAGGGCTCTGACGAGGCGGGCGGTGGAGGCCAACGATGGAACGTGCTTCCCGAAGCCGAGCCCCCAGCGCCACTGTCCCGCCATGATCGCGCCATGGCCCGACGCGGCATGGAGCTCTACGCATCTGGCTGGTTTCCGATGGCCGACGAGGATGGAATGGTGCAATGGGTCCAGCCGCATCGCCGCGCTCTGGTGCCGCTCGATGACCGCTTTCACGTCAGTCGTTCGCTGACGAGGACCCTGAGAAAGGCACCCTTTGTCGTGTCGACAGACCTGGCCTTTGACAGGGTCATTCGTCACTGTGCCAGCGCCCCAAGAGCAGAGGGGGGAACGTGGCTGGTCGACGAGATCATCGAGCTTTTTGGCCTTTTCCATCGGGCTGGGTGGGCGCACAGCATCGAAGTCTGGCGCGTGCAGCAAGACGGCCAGATGGACCTGGTGGGCGGAGTCTACGGACTGGCGGTCGGGCGAGTCTTTTGCGCCGAATCCATGTTCTGCCTGCCCGACCGCGGCGGGACCGATGCGAGCAAGGTGGCCCTGGTCGCCTTGAGGCAGCTGGTCAAGGACCTTGGGTTCTCTGTCCTTGATGCCCAGATCCTCAACCCCCATACGAGCCAGTTCGGCACGTACGAAGTTGACCGCGATGCCTACCTCGAGACGCTTCACAGCGACTCGCAGGCCAAGGCGACGCCGTGGCCGCCGCCTGGCACGCTCCCTGACATCCTTGCCGCGAAATGACGGCACTGCCGCCATCGGATGGACTATCCTTCCCAGGTGTTTCCCGGACTTGGATACTCGTCCGCCATCCGGGCCACTCAGCCGCCACTGCGGTTCTCGCAGGTCGCGGCGTTGGATGCAACTCATCTGTCGGAGGCTTCCATGAACCTGCGCCGTGCATTCACGCTCATCGAACTTCTTGTTGTCATCGCCATCATCGCGGTGCTTGTAGGTCTTCTGCTTCCAGCGCTGGGCAAGTCCCGCGGCGAAGCTCGGCGGGCCGTGAGCCGCGCCAACCTGCGCAGCAACGCCCAGTACATGGCCGCGTACGCCGTCGATTGGAAGGACTCGTTCGTCAATCCCTTCGGAACGGGGACCGACAACATTTCGCAGCCCTGGGTCTGGGCGCAGCGTCCGCCGGCGGGCACTGCCTTCGGCACCTATGGGTGGGCCTATGGCCCTCCGTACAGCAACAGTGGCTCGGAGTCGTACGGCTATCACTGGCTGGCACACACGCTCTTCCAGGATTCCGACATCACCTCGCGAGCCAAATCGAACGTTGCGCCCGACGACGTGGACCTTCAGTTGTGGTTCAAGGAAAACAACGACGCCAATGCTCAGAACAATCTCGAGTGGATCTTCCCCAGTTCTTACTGGTATCCGCCGGTCTTCTGGCAGGATCCCAAGCGGTTCGCCCCGGCGTACCGGCTCACGCCCTCTCAGGGAGCACGCTGGTTCTTCCGCAGGAACCTCATCTCAGACACGCTGATTCCCTCTTCCAAGGTCATGCTCTTTGAGGCCAAGGACTTCACGAACAAGAGCAAGCCCATGTGGAATACCTCGGCAGCCAAGCCCCAGGTGGCGCTGGTTGACGGGAGTGCACGCACGGTGGCCATCGCCGACATCATCATCGACACGGCTCTTCCAGCTGAACGCGATACGACCCAGCTCCTGTACCCTTCGGGTCGCTGGGAGCCAGGTGAAGGTGAAATGGGAAGTGCGTACCTCCAGTTCGGACTTCCTCGGTTCCGATGGACGTATGGCGGTCCTGCCTTCTTCTGGGCAACGCGTGATGGCATTCGCGGGAGGGACCTGCGATGAGCCAATCCGCTTCGAGAAACAAACTGCTGACTCTTGCTGTCCTTGTCGTAGGGCTGGGCGTGGTCGGTGGCGGTATCTGGTATGTCAGTACCGGCTCCGGGCAGCCAAGCAAGAAGGAGGCGGATGCCGCGGCACGTGAGGCCAAGCTCCTTCAGCAATCGCTGAAGGATGCGCCGCCCCCGCCGCTGGCAGACATCCCCGTGCCTGATGAACCCGTGAAGGGTCGCGGTCCGATGGTCAAGCCCAAATAACTGATCACCCCGGTAACTTGCTGCAGCGGTGCAACCACGGCCCGACGATTCCCAACCAGTGGTTGGATCGTCACTCCCGCGAGGTGGCTCTGCCGCACGGCAGGCCCACGAACGCGTACTGCCGGGGAATCGGGCCATGCTGCAAGTCCTGTCGCTGATGTCCAAGATTGTCTTTGCCCCCATCTGGATTCTCTGGAAGGGCTACAACGTTCTGTGGTGGGCGTTCGAAGGTTTTGGCCGTCGCGATGTGCCCATTGAAGATCCCAGTGCGCCCGAACGCGGTGCTGCATTCGAGATCACGGATTCTCGCCCGGCTGAACTGGCCTTGACGCCTCCAATCGGGCTGCTCAAGGGTGGCTTTGCTGGCACGTTGGTCCTGAGCGCTGGTGCTGGGATCGCGTCCGGTGCATTGGCCTCGTCGCAGACCCTCTCACCTACGCACGCCTGGCTGGTCTGGGGTTGGGCCTCAGTCATCGCAAGCCTGGTCAGCATCTTCGCGGTTCGAAAGGTGGCTCTGGAGCGGGCGCGTCGCAAGACGATGCGCGATCGAATCCGTGCCGCGGTGAATCGTGCGGGCCGGGGAGCGGCCAGCGTCGCAGCCGCGGGGTACGCCGCGGCGAGGCACGCGGCGGGCGTTGAGACATCGGCCCCAACGACTCCGGTTGATCCCTCATCTCGAGCCTCAACCAGGATGAACGCTCGCGAACGTGCCGCGTGGGCGGGCACGATGGTTGGCAAGGGGGCATCCGCTGCCGGGCAATGCACCGCCGTTGGCTGCAAGGCCGCCTGGGCAGGCATCCGGCATGCCGCGGCGACGTACAAGGCCATGCGCACACCAGCACCGTCGCCCACCCCGGCCACGGGTGTCTGATCATCCACATCCGACCGGTGCCCGCATACGCTCGACCATGGAGCGAATCTGTCGTGTTGGCAATGTGACCATTGGTGGCAACAACCCCCTTGCAGTGATCGCGGGGCCGTGCGTTCTCGAGTCGTTTGAGCTGGGGCTTGAGATCGGGCAGCGCGTCCAGGCCATCTGTCAGGACCTTGGACTTCGCTACATCTTCAAGGCGTCCTTCGACAAGGCGAATCGTTCGAGCATCCGTTCGGCCCGTGGCCCTGGCCTCGAGCGGGGCCTCGAGTGGTTCGCTCGCATCAAGGAGCGTCTTGGCGTTCCCGCCACCACCGATATTCACGAGCCCGATCAGGCCGAGCCAGTCTCGAAGGTCATTGAACTGCTTCAGATTCCTGCGTTTCTCTGTCGCCAGACCGATCTGCTCTGTGCGGCGGGGCAAGCCGCGGCGGCGAGTGGTTCAGGCGTGAATGTCAAGAAGGGCCAGTTCATGTCGCCCATCGAGATGAACGGCGCCGTGCGCAAACTCGCAGAGGCAGGCTGTACCAACGTCATGCTGACCGAACGGGGAACGTTCTTCGGATATGGTCGCCTGGTGAATGACTTCCTGGGGCTTGGCGACCTCATCGAGCTTCCCGCGGCGGGCGGTTCGCCTCCTGTGTGCTTTGACTGCACCCACTCCACGCAGTTGCCGGGGACGGGTGAGACGACTGGCGGGCGGCCTGATCGTGCTCCGCTGCTGGCACGTGCGGCGACCGCCGCGGGTGTGCATGCGCTGTTCATCGAGTGCCACCCTGACCCATCGAAGGGCATGAGTGATGCCTCGACGATGCTTCGGCTCGACAGCATGCAGGACCTGCTCGGCCGAATTGCCAAGATCCGCTCCGCGTGTGCAAGCTGAGCCCCGCGGCTGCACGCGTTTTGGGGGGCGTCGGTTCTCGACGCCGCGGGTTCTCAGCGACCGGACCTGGACGCCAGCTGCTTAGTCCAATTCCAGAATGAGTGGGGGAGCGGACCGGAGTGTTGCATGCGAGTGAACTGGGCCCATCCCAGCTATCACCGTGGCTGGCAGTGAGTGCAGTCTGCAAAAAGCAACACACCGGGTTTGAACCCGGTGTGTCGATGAAACTCAATTGTGGGGCACTGACAAGAGGTCAGCAACCTTCGATGCTCAGTTGGCCTTCATCCATGCCGGCTGGGGAGCCTTCTCGTCGAGAGGCTTCACATGCACTTCGCGGCCGCGGAACACAACGGTGCCGACGGCGACGGAGAAGAGCGAATCGTCCTTGGCGCGAAGGACGTTGTACCCGGCCTTGAAGGGGGTGCCGACCTGACGCACGATGATGGCGCCGGGCTTGGCGACTTCACCGCCGTAGAGCTTGATGCCGCGGAACTGCGGGTTGGAGTCGCGACCGTTCTTGGTAGAGCCTTGGCCCTTCTTGTGTGCCATGACGAAACATCCTTCTTGAAACTATCGAATCTTGAAACGACCCAGGCGTTCACGCGCCTTTGGCTTTCCTGACTTCGTGCGAGCAAGTCGCACTGGACAGGGCCGGGATGATAGGCCATCTGCATCGGCCAGAAAAGCACCCATCCGTTTGTTCTTTGGCAGGTCAGCAAGCAAAACTGCCGGAACATGGCAGCTTGTTCGGAATCTGTGCGTTACCGCATGATCCAACGCTGTTCAACCAACGGGAAAGGCTTGCCGTGCAGGTCGCGCAGTTCGCCAGGGGACTGATAACGCAGCATCAGGGACTTGCGGACTGTCACGCTGGTTTCCTTGCCGGTCTTGGGGTCCTTGACCGGGACGCTCCGCATTTCACCACTGAAGCCCGCGGCGTGGATCGTCACTTCGGCGATGTGCATGCCGTCTGCCGGCCAGATCACAACGCCTTCCTTGGCATTCTCTTCGCCCTGAAGCAGCATGCCCACGATGCTGATCTGGTCCTGGATTTCCTTGTCCTCAAGGTCAGCGACGATCTGGCGCGTGACTTCTGCGGGGACATCGCGGCCCGAACGGCGGACATCGCCGTTGTCGGTGGCCAGGTCGAATGAAGGAGCAAAGAGCAAGTCGCCCGAGCTGGTGTTCGTCACCTTGTAGGTGAAGAAGTAGTAGCTGCGGGGACCCGTCGAGGGGAGGTCGATGGAGACGATCCGCAAGGGGCCCGGTTCGATGGCAAGCTGCCAACGCCGCGGCACGGGATCGGGCTCGGGCGCCATGCCCGGCATGCACAGCAGAGCGGCCATTGCCATCAACGCGGCAAAAACAGGGGCCGCGAAGGCACGGAAGGTGGTCATCGGCGCGTTGGTCGGCATGAATGGTGCACTCACAGAAGGCCAGAACGGGGGGCAAAGAACCAGAACGGGGTGTCGCTGAAGTCTTCGTCCGAACGGATCGCGACAATTGAATCTCCAGTGTACTACCCTCGCGGCGCGGGTCAATGCTCCCTTACGGTACAACTGCGTGAAACCATCGGTTCCATCCGGCCCTACCGAATCCCCATCAGGAGGGGGAAGCGATCGCATGCCCCGGCCCAAGGTGGTCAGGATCACCGCCGATCTGCAACTCGCCGCGGCGTGCCGGATCGTCTCCCAGACCAACCCCGACATTGAACACGCCGCCCGCAGGCTCGTGACCGCCTCTGGCAAGCATGGCATTGATCTCACGCTTGCCTGGGCCACCGTTGAGCCAGGAAGCGTTCGACCGCTGCGCCGCAAAGTCCGACAGGCCTGTCTGGCTGTGCTGGGAGCGGGTCGGACCGCGATGATGTTCCTGAGTGAACCGCCACCGGAGGGGGATCCCGGGGGGGCCGCTCAGGCACTGGCAGAGCGTGCCGCGTGCATCGACGCGGCATGCGTGTATCTGGCCTCCCAGCGGCCCCAGGCGGTCCGCATCGCACAGGCACTGCCCGAGCCTGAGCATGGCTGGTCTGAGCGTGCGTACGTGCTGGCGGGCTTCCAGAGCGTGGGGAAGCTCACGTACTTGCGTCGGCCTGCTGGCGAGTTGCCTGCTGAGGTGCCGCTGCCGGGAGATGTTCCGGGCCTCCGCGTTGAGTCGTTCGATCAGGCTCGTGACCGTGTCGGGGTTGACCGGGTCAATGGGTTGTTCTGCGCGGCTCTGGATGCGTCGTACATCGAGACGCTGGATTGTCCGGAGCTGTGCGGTCTGCGGGCTACGGCGGATGTTCTTGAATCGCACCGGGCCACGGGACAGTTCGACCCCAATCTTTGGTGGGTGGTGAGTGTCGGAGACACCGCCGCTGGGTGTCTGCTGCTCAACCCGTGTGTCGAGAACAAGACGATCGAACTGGTGTATGTGGGTTTGGGCAAACTGGCAAGGGGCCGCGGGCTCGGACGGGCGTTGCTGACGCACGGTCTGCGTGTTGCGCTTCAATCTCGCGCGGGCTATGAAGTCGCGTGCGCTGTGGATGACCGCAACGTTCCCGCACGCAAGCTCTATGATCGCATGGGGTTCCGTGAATCGGCGCATCGTGGAGCGTTTGTCCGACCACTCTGACGGCGGGCTTGCGACGGGATATGCACATGCTTATCCACACTCGCCGGGCAATCGTGGACAAGTATTTTTTGAGGTGCAGCAAAGCCAGCAAAACACGTGATGTCCGTGCGGTGTGGACAGAGCGAGAGGATGATTTGAGCTTGCTCTCCTCCGGTCGATGACTTACCTTCTGCGTGTACTGCTCGGCGACGCTTGTGAACTCGCCGCCCGGGACATTGGGCCATCGCCATCTGCGACGGTTTCGGTTGTCCGGGGCGATCAGTTCAGCACGCGTCGCCGGTGCAGCTCGCACGTGTGTTCATCCGTGCGGGTTTGGCGTTCCTGGTGCTCCGCAGGCCAGGGGCGGTTGGTGAACAGGTCATGGATTTGACCGACGGGCTTGGACGTGCATGATGGTGGTCGTGCCGCGGACGCGGCGGGCCGCCTGTGGGCTGGAACAACCAGTCAACTCATGGCCTCTGGCAGACAATCACACCAGTGATTGCTGGTGGTGGTATTCGCGCGGCCCGCGTGAAGGACTCGTACGACAACCCATTTCCGCGTGTGCCTTGCCGCTTCATCTCTCCGAGAGCGTTGAGGATAGCGGTGGTGGCGCGGCTGTTCGTGCAACACTTGAGAGGTCCTCCTCGTGCTCGACGAGACTACCGATACCTTCGCCTCCCGTTCCTCCAACTCACAACGCTCCTGGGCCCCTGCCTCACACTCCACCAACATCCGAACCGCTGCCGATCGGGCACGCCCCGGCGAGGATGCCGGTGAACGTCAGCACCGCGACATGGTCGCGAGTCTGCGTCGCCGACTCGCCGAGCACATCGGCGATGACGAAGTGGAGCGCTACTTCGACGGCCAGACACGCGTCAGCATGCTCGAGGATCGTCTCGAAGTGACCGTCGCTTCGGGCCTTCTCGCAAAGTTGCTCGATACCCGCTACGGAACGAGCATCCGGCGTGCCGCGGGCGATGCGTTCGGCAACGGCAAGCCCGTCGAGGTCGCGTTCCGCGTGGATCGCGCCGCGTTCAGTGCGCGGCCTGAAACCCCGGCACCTGCGCCCGAGCCCCAGCAGGCCCGCGTGCAGATCGCGGCTCGCGCTCAGGCATCCGCCGCGGCGAATGCCCGTTGCAACTTCGAGAACTATCTGGTGGGCAAGTCCAACCGCCTCGCGCACGCCGCGGCGGTGCGCGTGGCTGATGCCGATGGCTATGTGGCGCCGCTCTTCCTGCACGGTTCATGCGGCATGGGAAAGACTCATCTGCTGCAGGCGACCGTTCAGCGCTACGTGGCGAACCATCCCGGCTCATCGGTGCGGTACACGACCGCGGAAGCCTTCACCAATGAGTTCGTCGCGGCGATCAAGGCCAATCGCGTCGAGGCGTTCCGCCGCTCGTACCGCAAGGTCGATCTGCTGGCGATCGATGATGTTCATTTCTTCTCCTCGAAGGAAGCAACGCAGGCCGAACTGCTTCACACGCTCGACGCCGTGGGGCTCGAGGGGGCTCGCATCATTCTCGCCAGCGATGAGCACCCGAAGGAGATCCGCAAGCTCAGTGATCGGCTTTCCTCCCGGTTCATGGCGGGCATCGTGGTGCGGATCGAAGCGCCGGATCGGGAACTTCGCGAGCGTCTGGTGAAGCACCTGGCGCACCGGCGTGGAATGATACTCGAGGACGCGGCGATCGGCATCCTGGTCGACCGGACCGAGCGGGCCATCGGCTCGCTGGGCGGGTTCGGCGGTTCCGTGCGCGAAATCGAGGGGTTGCTGAACCAGATCGATGCCGTCAACCGGCTTCTGCCCGAACTTGCAAGCCAGGATGGAGTGGTGGGGGCGCTGCTGGTGCGGCGTGCGCTGGGCATTTCCGACGATGCCGCGGCGAACGATGATGCGTCGCGTGAACGCCGCGTCCGTCGCCCGGTGGCCGGCGAAGTGGTGCTCTCGGAGATCTGCAAGACCCTTGGCGTTGAAGTCATGGATGTGCACGGCAAGGGACGCCATCCGCGAGTCGTGCTGGCACGCGGGCTGGTCGCGTACCTCTGCCGCACGCTCACGACGCTGAGCTTTCCTGAGATCGCCTCGATCATCGGTCGCGACAACCACTCGACGGTGATCACGGCCTTCAAGCGCTTCGAGCGTCAGATGGCCCAGGGTGAATCGCCTGAAGCTCACCTTCCACCGACGCTGGGCAGCCTGAGCCTGCGTGAGCTTTCCGAACTGCTCGCGAGGCAGATTGCCAAGGCCTCATACTGAGAGAATCGCGGGGCCAGGGTCGAACACACTCGGGACTGGCAGCGTGTGCGTGTCTGGACTTCACGCACGCCTGCCTCCCGAGGCTGGTACGATGCCGACCCAGTGCACCCATGCTGACGCTCAAGGACCTCAGAAAGTCGTTTGGCTCCGTGACCGCGGTCGATGGGCTTTCGCTGCGCATCGAACCCGGCGAGGTCTTCGGCCTGCTGGGCCCCAACGGTGCGGGAAAGTCAACGACGATCGGCATGGCCGTCGGGCTCATCCGTCCTGATTCTGGATCGGTGCACCTGGATGGCGTTGGCGATCCCTCTCAGCCAAAGGCCCGACGCGCCCTTGGCGTCGCACCTCAGTCTCTGGCGATCTACGACGATCTCTCCGCCCGGGAAAATCTGGATTTCTTCGGTCGTCTGTACGGCATCACCGGCAAGGAACTCAAGAAGCGAGTGGGGGAGGTGCTCGATCATGTGGGCCTCTCATCGCGAGGCACGGACCGAGTGAGTGGGTATTCGGGCGGCATGAAGCGGCGGCTGAACCTGGCCGTTGCGATCATCCACCGCCCCGCGATGCTGCTTCTGGACGAGCCGACCGCAGGTGTTGATCCGCAGTCACGCAACAACATTCTTGATCTGGTCCGAGACCTCGCAGCGGGTGGCACGACGATCGTCTACACGACCCACTACATGGAGGAGGCCGCCAAGTTGTGCGCGCGGGTCGCCATTGTCGATCATGGCAAGGTCCTGGCTACGGGCACCGTCGGATCACTCGTGGCGCAGTTCGGCGGCAAGAGTGTGGTCACGGTCAACCGGGGCGAGCAGAGCGAGCGATTTGAAGCAGATGATCCGGTGAGCGTCGTCGCCAAGGTCATGGCGGAACCCGGGCATGGCGTCGACGGACTTCGCATTGACCGGCCTGACCTCGAATCGGTGTTCCTGAACCTTACAGGAAGGAGCCTGCGAGACTGATGGGACCTGTCATCGCTCTGGCGATCAAGGATATTCGGCATCTGGTCAGAGACCGGGGCGCTGCTTTCTTTGCGCTTGGGTTTCCACTGCTGGTGGCGATGTTCTTCGGCGTCATCTTCGGTGGCAACACCGGTGAGCGCGGGCAGGTTGTTCTGGCGGTGGCCAACCTCGATCAGGGCACGCTGGGCAAGGGCTTTGTCGAAGACCTCTCAGCCGACTCGACGATCGAAGTGGTGGCCGTTGATGGGCCGGCCAAGGGTGAGGAACTCGTCCGTCTCGGCAAGGCCACGGCCAGCGTCGTCGTTCCCGCAGACTTTTCGGTGAAGGCGGATTCCATCTTTGCCGGCGGTGCGATGAACATCGAAGTCCTGGTTGATCCCTCGCGTCGATCGGAGACCGGGCTGCTGACGGGCAAGATCAGCGAGATCGGATTCCGACAGATCAGCCGCGTCTTCACGGATGGATCACGAATGTCCTCTGCACTCGGCGAGGCTCGCAAGAGTCTGGCCAGCGCCAAGGATGTAGCGCCGACTTCCAAGGCGATGCTGCTGCTGATGTTCGATTCGGTTGAAAAGGTCGTCGCGTCCGGGCTCAGCCCCGCTGGTGCCGCGCCCGCCGGTGAAGGAACCGATGCCGCGACCCCGGCAGTCGGCGGCTGGATGCCCGTGTCGGTCAGCGTGCGCGAACTGGCCACCAAGAAGACCGGTCCGCGAAACGCGTACGAAGTCTCATTCACTCAGGGCATCATCTGGGGATTGATGGGTTGCGTCACCGCCTTTGGTGCTTCGATGGCCACCGAGCGGACACGTGGCACGCTCACACGCCTGTCCGCAGCACCCATCTCCCGAGCTCAGATTCTGGCCGGCAAAGCGCTTGCCTGTTTCCTCGCCTGCATGATCGTTCAGGCGCTGCTCATCATGGTTGGCATGCTCGTCTTTGGCATTCGGATCGACAATCCCGTGCTGATGGTGGTCGCGTGTTCCGCCGCGTCCCTTGGCTTCACCGGCGTGATGATGTTCATCGCCGGGCTGAGCAAGTCGGAAGGCAGCGGGGCGGGAATGGGGCGGGCTTTGGTGCTGGTGCTCGCGATGATCGGCGGCGGGACGATCCCGCTCTTCATCCTGCCCAAGTACATGGTGACCGTGAGCCGCGTGAGTCCCTTCTCGTGGGCGACGACGTGTCTTGAAGGCGCCATGTGGCGCGGGTACTCGTTCACCGACATGGCGCTTCCCGCCTCGGTGCTTCTGGGTTTTGGCTGCATCGGTTTCGTGATCGGTGTCAGTTCGCTGCGCTGGTCCGAATGAGCCGCGGATCACCGCTTTCACGCGGCGGCGAGCAGTGGCGAGACACTCTGACGCCCGATCCACATCGCGCACGTCTCAACGAGTCTGGCCCGATCGATGGGCTTGGTCGCGTACTCGTCGCATCCGGCTTCGATGCACCGGCGACGATCATCGTCCATGGCGTGCGCGGTGAGTGCCACGATCGCGATTGCATTCCCCGCCTTGCGGAGCGTTCGGGCGAGCGAGTATCCGTCCATTTCAGGCATCTGCATGTCGGAGACGATGAGCCCGAAGGGCTCTCCTCTGGCCTCAGCCGCGGCGAGCTTCTCGAGGGCCACCAGCCCATTCTCGGCGATCTCTACGTTGCCGCCCGCCTTGCGAAGATGAAACGAGATCAATCGCTGGTTGTCCAGCCCATCCTCCACCAGCAGAATGCGACCGCCAAGCGTGTCTGGTGCTCCCTGAGCCGTCTGGGGCGGCTGGTCCGGGGCATGTCCTGCCAAGCGCAGCGCGGGCGCGCTGTCGGCCACCTCGATCACTGGTACCCACACTCGGAACCGTGATCCCTGGCCTGGTTCCGACCAGACCAGTTCTGAGTTTCCGCCCATCAACTGTGCCAGCTTTCTGCACAGCGCGAGGCCAAGCCCGGTTCCCCCGTGCGATCGAGTCAGACCGCCATCCGCCTGGGTGAATGCGGAGAACAACTGCTGCTGGTGGTGATGATCGATCCCCTGCCCCGTGTCCACGACATCGATGGTCAGTGTTGGAGGCTGCGTTGTGTCGCGGTGCTGCAGTTCGATGGTGATCTCGCCGCGTGAAGTGAACTTGACTGCGTTGCCGACCAGGTTGATCAGGATCTGACGAAGTCGCGCCGGATCGGTTTCGACGCGGCGGGGAACCGGTGAGAGTTCGCGGACTGTCATCGAGAGGCCTTTGTCACGGGCGCGTGCCGCGTGCATGCGGATGACGTCTTCAACGAGATTCAGCGGCTGCGCCACCGTGGGTTCGAGTTCAAGTCTTCCTGCATCGAGCTTTGAGAGCGAGAGGATGTCGTTGATCATCGTCAGCAGGTGCTGCCCGGCGCTGGAGATCGTGTCGATCAACTCGATGCGTCGCTTCGGTGCGGCGTCAATGTCGCCGGTTTCCCGAAGAATGTCGGTGTTGCCAAGGATGGCCGTCAGGGGCGTCCTGATCTCATGACTGATGTTGGTGAGGAACTCGGTCTTGGCGCGGCTTGCTTGTTCCGCCGCGTCCTTGAGCCGTTCGAGCTCCATTTCGCGTCGCGTCGCGGCCGTGATGTCCTGCACGCAGACCGTCACCCCGGCGATGCGGCCGTCGGGAGTCGTCCATGGACGCATGTCCCACTGGATGAACCGTTCACTCCCGGATTCCTGCCACACTTCCCGCTCCTGATGGATGTCCGCGCCTGCCAGACACTGTTCGAACGCACTCACCCAGCGTTCTGCGGGCAGGCACGTTCCGTGCATCGACGCTCGCGTGAGGGCTCCACCCTGAAGACGCGGCACCTGTTCATCCCACTGGCAGCTTGTGGCGATGATCGCTCCGGCGCGATCCAGCATTGCGATGGCGGCCGGCGCATGGTTGATGAGTGCGGAGAGCTGCGCCCGTTGCAGATCAAGAGCCCCGTGAGCCCGGTGGACCCTGCGCAGCACTGTCCAGGCAATCGCGGCGGACAAGCCCAGCGTCGCCAGCACGGCGAGCCCCAGCAATGCCGATTGCGTGAGCACGGCCCGATGCGCCTCTGCTTCTCGCCGGGTTGCCGCGATTCGGGTGAGCTCAACCGTTTCATCAATCGCCGCTCTGTGGCGATCATACAGCGCAGACAAGGTGGTTCGAAGCACTTGCCTGGCTTCATCAATCCGGCCAGCACGGATCAGTGGAAAGTAGTCCCGGTCCCGGACCATTCGCATCTGCGCAACGGCTGGCCCGGCCCGGCCCAGAAGCGCCACACGCATCGGCTCATCCTTGAGGTGGATGGTCCAGTGTGTGATTCGATCGTCGTACTGGGCATCGAGCGTTGCGCATCTGGCCATGAGTTCCGCCCGGATGTCCGCGTCGTGTTCTCCGGCGATCAGGTTCAGGACGAGCCACGATTCAATGGCGTAGGCAGGAGGCGGCAGAATGTCGGCAAGGAGATACTTGTCCTCGATGATTCGCGAATAGAGAGTTCCATTCACCGCCACATGGCGGAGGGTCGACTGGGTCCGCCACCCAAGCGCTGCAAAGCCCAGCAGCAGCGGGAGCATGACGAGAAAGACAAGCTTGGCCTGTGTGCCAGAGTGCGTCATGGCCACACCACCCCGTGATCCAACCAGGGGCCGCTTCCAGGGGGCGCTGGTGGCGAAGTTGAATGGGCCCATTCCTGCAGCATCGCTGCGTGTGAACTCGCTCCAAAGGTGTGTGACGGTGTCGGTTGCATCGGTATCTGAAATTGCCCCAGGGGAGGTATCGGAGGCCGCTGGCGCACGGTTTGGCGTGAGCCGCTCGAATGGTGCCATCCTTCACCTGATGATGTCAAACTGAGGAACTTCCTTCACGCGTGAATCGGGGAGTCCGCAGCACGCCGGCGATCGCCGGCATGAAGGAGTCCCCCGGGCGAGGGGGTGTGCTGCGAAACCGCCATCGATGGTGAGGGGTGTGCGGTCTGTGCTGTTTGAAGGGGCTGTTGCATCTGGGCAGGAAGGGATTGCCTCTGACGGCGTGTGTTTGCCTTGCACAGCCGCGTCGTGAAATGGACAGTTGCACTCTCAGGAGGTCTCTTTGATGACGACGCGTGCGAACAGTGGTCTGCTCTCCCGACTGCTTGGCCTTCAGGCCGGTGCCGATTGCTCTGTTGAGAGCGGGGGAATCGAATCCCTTGAATCAAGAGCAATGCTCTCGGCGGGGTCTCGATTCTCGTCTGAGTCGCCCGCCGCGCCGGCTTCGATCACCGGGCAGGCCCTCACGCCGTCGAGTGTGGCACTTGCCTGGAGTCGCTCGAACGGTGCCACGGGGTACTCAGTCCGTCGCGCTGAGTTCACCGGAGCCTTCTCGGAAATCGCAAGGGTGACGTCGGCGAATCAACTGACGTTCATCGATTCGACCGTTTCCTCCAATCACGCCTATCGCTACTCGATCTCGGCCATCGCGGGCAGCATGGTGTCCGCTGCGTCGCGATCCGTCACGGTGGTCACGCCGCTGGTGGCACCAGGCGAGTTCTCTGCCCGCGTCGTCGGGGCGGGCATCGAGCTCAACTGGCAGGGGCGTGAATCAACGGCCACCGGCTACATCATCGTTCGATCGATCGATGGGGCTGGACACAAGCCGCTGGTCATGCTCCACGACAGGGCCCTGAGCACCTTCACCGACCGGACCGTGGTCAGCGGAACCATCTACACCTATCGCATCCAGGCGATGGGGGGCACCCGGATGTCGGCACTCACTTCGGCACCATCGGTGGCGATGCCGCTGACCGCGCCCCAGGGTGTGGGTGCTTCGGCCGGTGCGTCGTCCATCACCGTCTCGTGGACCGGGGTCGACCGCAGGGCCACAGGCATCACCATCAGTCGCTCGGCATCTGGCGGTGCGTTCACGAGCATCGGGACGGTCTCGAAAGCCACGATGCGCTTCACGGACTCGACGGCGATCGCCGGCATCAACTACCAGTACCGGGTCGAAGCAACCCGTCCGGGCGTACCCACAGGCGTCTCCGCGGCAGCCTCTGCAACGATTGTCGCCGGTGGCGCCTCATCCGCAGGCAGCTCCGTTCCCGGCATCACCGTGAGCACCCGTTACGGGAACGAACTGATCGTCACCGCGTCTTCGGGAAACTCACCCATCAGGCTCGCCAAGTCGGGTGCCAACCTTCGCATCACCTCGGGCGACCGGCTCATCTCGGAAGTGTCGATGCCCGGCTCACTCTTTGTCTATGACCGGGGCGGCACGCACGCGATCGCCATTGACTCCTCGGTCACGATTCGCACGACGGTTTCTTCACTTGGCGGCGGTACGACCTCCGTCACCAGCGCAGCGAGCAACGTCAGCATCTGGATCGATTCGACGGATGCATTCACCGGAACCGGCACCGTGCATCGCATTGGTACCCTGGCTGGCAATGTCTCGAAGGCCACGGGGATCAGCCTGCCCAATCCGACTGACTCTGGCCGGACCGTCGATACCAACGCCTCGCTGTGGGGCAGCGGGCCGGTTGCGGGTGACGTCAATCAAGGAGCCGTCGGCGACTGCTACCTGCTCTCATCGTTCGCAGCCTTCGCGGTGAGCAAGCCGTCCGTACTGCTGGAATCGGCCGTGGATCTGGGTGATGGCACCTACCTGGTGCAGTTCATCCGCGAGAACGCGCCCGTCTATGTTCGCGTCTCCAACGACATTCCATCGACCTACGGCACCAGCTACAACTTCGCACGTCCCGGCAGTTCCGGTACCGTCTGGGCACCGGTCATGGAGAAGGCCTTCGCCTACTTCCGCACCGGCCAGAACACCTACGCCTCGATCAGCGGCGGCTGGATGGGAGATGTCTACCGTGCGATGGGTGTGCGTCCCAGTACCATCACCCTGAACGGCACCCCCGATGCCTTCTTCTCGATGGTCTCCTCGGCCTTCAATGCAGGCAAGGCCATCACGTTCGGTACCAGCACCTCGGCACCATCGCTGGTTCGCAGCCATGCCTACACGCTGGTCGGCGTGACCCGCGACTCGAGCGGCGTCGCACGCTACACGATCCGAAACCCGTGGGGTGCCTCGGGCAGTTCGATCGAGAACAACGCCGGCATCGCAACCCTGACCTTCGACCAGATGCGTGCCAACTTCTCGGTTGGTGCCATGGCAGCCTGATTCCCTTGAGTTCCACGCGCAGGGCTTCACAGGCCGGTCCGGGATTGCCCGGGCCGGCCTTGCCCTTTGATCCACGCGCCCCCACGCGAGGCACCGGCATGATTCACCAAGGCCGATCAATGAGAAATAAACTCGACGGCGGACTGAGGGATCCAGGCTCGCCGACCATCCCACAGCAAAAGCAGCACCCAGCTGGATCGAGTCTCAACCACTCGGCACTCAACTCCTGGCCGCACGGGCTCCTTGAAGGCCGGGTCGTACATCTCGGCCGGACCTGAACGTGCAATCAGACCGTCCTGAATCACCACTGCGTCACGAACACCCTTCTCGGAAATCTCAATCGCGATCACAGGCCCGGCAACCAGCAGACAGAGAAGTCCTGCGACGAACGCATGACGCAGGGAGATCCCACGCCATCGGAAAGCCGCGGCGATCCCCAGCGCAAAAGTCGCCAGGTAACACACGGCCGCAACGGTCAGCACCAGACGCACTGGAAACCACCTGATCGTCCGATCCGCCGCATACGCCAGGAACCGTCCGATGCCACGGATCGTTCCCGCAATTCCACCCTCCCCCGGATCCGCCGGAACAGCCGCGGCGTTGGGCGCGAGCGATTCCGTTCCCGCCGTGCGACGCGCCGCCGCGAGGCCGCCAGCAATGTTCGCATCCGATGGATCAAGGGCCTGGGCCCGACGAAAGGCCGCAATGGCTCGCGCCGGCTCGCCCGCGAGCAGACTGGCATTGGCGATGTTGAGCTCAAGCTGCGGGTTATGGATCTTCGCGTTGAGCGCAATGGACCGCCAGGTCGCAGCGGCACTGCTGAACATGGCCTGGGCGCCCGCTCTGTCAGTGCCATGAAGCTTCATCCCCGCGGCAAACAACTCGAGGCCTGTGCGAAACGCAGCCTCCTGATCAGCCCGCGTGTCGAGGCGGAGCGAGTCAGCAGCGGGCGCAGGTCGCGACATGGCATCGGCGGCGACGCCGGTGCCGGTCATGAACCATGCACCCAGCACACAGGCGAGCAGCCTGACCGCACGGTGGTACATTCGTCGGGTCATGGTCGTGGTGTTCATTGGCGGCTCAACTGATCAAGAAGCTGGGCGGCAGCGGATCTCGCGAGGCCAAGATCAAGAACGCGCCGGTCGTACGCCGCGGATTCAAGCAGTGTCAACACATCACTGGCGGTCGTGGCACAGGCTGATGGCAGTCGGGATGTGTCACGCTGCGTGATGGCATCGCGCTCAACGCCCACCCACGGCGCGAGCGCCGTGCGGACGGCAATCGAAACGTCCCGATGGTCACTGGCCGAAGCAAGCAGGGAACGAGCCTTCGACACCGCGGCACGCCGCGCCAGCACGTTTGGAGCACGATGCGTTCGGCGATAGGCGATCACCATCGCGGCTGCCATCGATGCGGGAGGAATCCCCAGCACGATCAGGCCCTGGGGCGAACCGAAGAACCCAAGCAGCGACACGTGCCGATCGTCGAGCGCATCGAGGCCTTCGTGATTCGCTCCGACCCCGGCCGGTGCGTTGGTGAGTGTCAGTGGGCTCGATGCCAGCGGGAGTGGGATGGTTCCGCCGCCGCCCTGCGCATCCGCCGCAGTCACCTGTCGCGAAGCTCTCACTTTCAGCGCGAGCGGCTGACTGGTTGCGACCGAATACTTGCCGGTTGAGGTGTCGAAGTAGGCCAGCTTGATCGGAGGAATCTCAATGATCGAGTCGCTCTTGGGCCTCACCGTCGTCGTGAATGCCCGGCCACCCAGCGGATCGCCACCCGCGGCGCCCTCCCAGCCTTCTGGCGCCGCCTTGAAAAGGCTGGCGAAATCGGCCTGTGCGTCCAGGTCAGGTGCCTTGATCTGCGAGAGTGGTTCGGGGCCCTTGATGGTGATGGAGAGGGGAACCGGATCACCAACGTTTGCCTGCGACTGGGGCGTTGATGCCTCGATTGAGAATCGACCGATCAGGCCGGAAAACTCCGCGGGCTTCCCCTCGTCAGGAACCGGCTTCACCTCGAGCGTGATGGCGTTGCTCTCAACGATCGCTCGTTTGGTCTGGCTGAGGTCATCGAAGGGCGAATCGAAGAAGGACCGTGCCTTCTGACCGGTGATCTCATCGCACGCGACCCGGTATGGGCCGATGGTCAGCGGCCCCTTGGTTCGTGGGATGATGACGACATCGAGCGTGAAGACGGGGACCTCGCGGCCGTTGAAATCGCCCTGCGAACGGCTGACGACGGCCTCGCCGCCCAGGAACGGAACGATGCGCCACGGATCGTTGTTCTGGACCTGCGTTCCTCGCCGTGCGGCGGGGCGAGGATCAACCGGCTCGATGTCGAACGCCTTGCCGCCATCGGGACCGGTAAACGTCGCACTCTTGACGTTCGCGCCAAGCGTCCAGACCAGCTTGGCTCGAATCGGCTCGCCCTCATAGACCTCTGCGCGATCGCAGATGAACTTGAGCGTGAAGTTCGGATTGCTCTGGGGCCGTGTCACAGAGAATGTCGTGCGTGGAACGGTCAGTGCCTTGCCTGCCACCGTTACCGTGAAGGGCTCGACATTGACTTTGCCTTCGCGATTCGGTGTGAGCTGCCACTGCATGACGTAGCGAAGGACGTTGGACTCCGAGGCACGACCGTTGATGATGAAGCTCGTCCGCCGGGATTCATCGTGGGCCCCCCGAAACTCCGCTGCATAGGCATCGGATTGCGGGAAGTCCGGCTGCTGGGCCTCCGATGCGCCGTCGATGGTCACCTGAAAGATCACCGTGTCGCCAAGTTCGACGTTCTGACTGCTCAACGCCACCGAGGCGCGGGGCTGCTCCTGAGCCCGGACGGATGCGGGCGTGACGCAGAGCAGAGCCGCGGCGAGCACGGGCCAGGGTCCGATGACCACCAGCGCGTTCATGAGCGTGGTGCGAATCATGTGCATTACCAGTCCTTCTCCACCGGTACAGGCCGGCCCCTCAGGGCGCGAAGCACCTGCTGGCGAGCTTCGCGCTGCTTGCGTTCCTTGTCCAGCGCCTGCGCCGCTGATTGGTCGTACTTTGGCTTGTCCTGCTTGGCCTGCTCCTTGGCTTCCTTCTGCGCCTGCTGATTCTGGCGTTCCTGGGCTGCTTGCTCCCGAGCCTCCTGCGCGGCCTTCTCTTCTGATTGAGCTGCCTGCTCCAGTGCTTTGGCAGCTTCCTCCTGATGTTTCTGCGCCGACTTGGGATCATTCTGTTCGAGCGCCTTGGATGCAGCTTCCTGTTCCTTGCGAGCCTTTTCCAACGCCTCCTTGGACGAACCCGCTTCCTCCGGCGAATCCTTGTTCATCTGCTCCTGCTGAGCCTTGGTCTGTTTGTTGACATCCTGCTGCTGCTGGCGCGATGCGTCTGAGGCATCCTGAGCTTTCTGCGGATCAGACTGTTCAGCGGCATCCTTCGACTTGTCCGCGGCCTGCGACTGCTGCTTGGCAAGGTCCTTGAGCTTGTCGGCCTGCTCCTGTCGCTGCTTGGCTTCCTGATCCTTGGCCGACTCACCCTGCTGGTCCTGATCCTGCTGCTTGGATGTATCCCCGTTCTGGTCCTTGGAGTCGGACTTCTGGCCATCCTTCCCCTGTTGCTGCTGCTGCTGCTTGGCCTGCTCCTCTCTGATCTGCTGCATCAAGCGACGCGCGATCTCGACGTTGCGAACCGCTTGATCGTCATCGGGATTCACCTCGAGCGACGAACGAAAGGCTCGGACCGAGGCTTCGAGCTGGCTGAGGACCTGCTTGGGGTCAATGGCAACAGACTCCGGCGACTCGGCAGCCTGATTCGGTGCAGGCTTTGCCGTTGCCTGACGCAGCAATGCCATTCCAAGATTGAAGCGGGTTCGTGCGGACAGCTCGGGCGTGCCCGCGGCAAGATCCGCGGCACGGAATCGATCGGCAGCCTGCGCAAAGTCCCCGGCCTGATACAACTCTCGACCAGCGTTGTAGAGTGCCACCGGTGAGGTTTCGAGTGGTGTCGCTGAAGTCGGAGATGCATCAGCGGACTTTGCGGGTGGTGGCTGCTGTTCCTGCGCCCAGGCAGACCGCGTCGGGAGCATCGTCGCCACCATCAGGGTCAGCACCCCAAGCAATGCCGGCGGTGCGGTCGCAACTGAACTGCGGGCCGGACGCCGATGCGTCGGAAGCAGCGAATCAAGTGTCAACAATGCCAGTGCCGTGGCGAGGAACATCGGGAACAACTCCTTGTAGGTCACACTCGCCTTGCTCTCCGTTTCACGCTGCTCAGCACTGGCAATCAGGTCGTGATAGACCTTGTCCAGGTCCATCGTGCCGGTGCCCACATTCAGGAAGACGCCGCCGGCACCGTTCCCGGGGACCGAAGATGCCGCCTGTGCGATGGCCGCCAGGGTGGTCCCATCCATCTTGCTTCGCACCGCCGATCCTTCGTGGACGAGGTAGCCGTCCTTGCCCTCGGCAGGAACCTGCGCGCCTTCAAGTTCGCTGCCAATGCCGATGGCGATGATGCGAACGCCAAGTTCCGCCGCGGCTTTGGCGGCTTCAGCCGGAAAGCTCCCCTGATCTTCACCGTCGGTGATCAACACGATGTCACGGAATCGCCCCGGATTGGGTTCAAAGACCGCGCTCATGGTCTTGCGAATCGCATCGCCGATCAGTGTGCCGCCACGGGGCACGGAAGCGGGGGAGAGTTCATCGAGTTCCATGCGAAAGAAGTTCTGATCCAGCGTCAGTGGACATTTGACGACCGGGACACCGGCGAATGCCACCAACGCGACCCGGTCACCCTTGAGGGTGTTCACCAGATCGTTGATCCATATCTTCGTGCGCCCGAGGCGGCTTGGAACGACGTCGCGCGAGAGCATGCTTCGTGAGACGTCCACCAGGAAGACGATGTCCCGGCCACGAACCGACACGGTCTCCTCGATAGGATCAGACTGTGGCCGGGCAATGGCGATGATCAACGATGTGACGCCCGCTGCCGTCAGCATGATGCGAACAGCTTGGCGCTTTCGACTCGTCTGCGGCTGGTTGGGAGTGATTCCCGTGATGAGCAGCAGCGATCGGCGGGCTCTGGCTGCGGAATAGGCCATCAGGAGCACGAGGACAGGGACCAGTAGCCCGAGCAGAAGGGCCGAAGGGTGTTCGAATCGCCATGCCGCGGCGGCGAGCGTCGGGATCAGATCGGATTTCATGCGACCCTCCTGATCACGAACGTCCGAAGCAGGAGTTCCAGCAGCAGGCACGCCAGGGCTGAGATGGCGAGCGGCACAAAGCGTTCATTGCGTTTGGTATGCTCGGTTGAATCGATCCGAGATTTCTCGAGTTGATCGATCGCCGCGTAGGCCTGCGCCAGGGCGGTGGGCGAACCGGCTTCAAAGTAGGACCCACCGGTGGTCTCAGCGATCTCCGTCAGCATCTGCTCATCGACGTTGTTGCCTCGTGGAATGCGCTGGGTGCCAAAGGGTGTGGAGATGGTCGCGACCTGTTCACCGGCACCGACGCCGATCGTGTAGATTCGAATACCCCATTCCTTCGCCAGCTTCGCGGCATCGTACGGAGACGCATCGCCGGCATTGTTCTGGCCATCGGTCATCAGGACGATCACCTTGGACTTGATCGTGAACTCGGCCTTGCCTCCGTTGCGGGAGGCATCCCGAGCGATCTCCTCCTCCGCACGCTTGAGTCTCGAGGCCCCGAGCATGAGGCCGTCGCCGATGGCCGTGCCATCCTCGGCGCGATTCTCCGCCGGCATGATCCGCTTGACCGCGTCGACCAGCGGTTCGTGTACGCGAGCCAGCGGCGAAACCGTATCGGCAAAGCGGGCAAATGCCACCAGACCGATCATGTCGCCTGCGCGGCCCTTGAGTTCATTGCCGTTGCCAAGCACGAACTCCGTCAATGTGCGCCGTGCCGTGTCGATCCGGCTCTCGGAATCATCCGAACCCATGGGCTCACGCATGCTTCCTGAACGATCGAAGACCACCTGGATGGCGATGCCATCGGTGGATGTGGTTGTCCAGCCCTTGGTTTCCTGCGGTCGTGCGAGTGAGACGATGCACAGGGCCAATGCAGCAAGTCTCAGTGCTGCAGGAACCCAGCGAATGGCGGATCGCCACGTGGTGTGTGCGTTAGCCGCGATGGCAGCTGAGGCATTGGGGAACTGCACCTGAAGATGGGAGCGCCGCAGCCGCCACGCGACCATGATCAGCGGAAGCGCGATGAGCAGGAGCAAGAGCCACGGGTGAGCCAGTGTCATCGGGTGACACCTCCGCCCGTCCGGGGCTTTGTCCGAAGCGAGCGCACCGCGGAAAGCACATCGGCCAGCGATTGACGCCGATCGTCGGCGTCAAATGCGATCCCCGAGAACCTCGCCTGATCGAGACGTTCGATGATCTCAATCAGGCGCGTCGCTGCCGGATCGCTCTGAACGGACGGCAGGATTCGCCGCAGTTCCGGCCCCGAGCATGCCGCGGCGATCGGGTCCACGCGATCGGCGAGTGCGGCACGCCCACAGCGCACCAGTGCATCCGCAAGCGTGGACTCAGGCATGTCCGAGCCATCATGCGGCCATGAGGCAAGCACGGCCTCGATATCGCGCAGAGGGTCGGGCGTGGTGCGCTTGCGTCGCATCAGAAGGCCCGCAGTCAGGGCCGTGCCAACCGCGGCGGCAACGGCAATGGGAAGGATGCTGGATCGACGGGGCGCGGGTGTCTCGATGGCTGGCTTGAGCTCACCGGGGTCGAGTGAAGGTTGTTCCTGCTTTGAGCCAGTGGTGGGCACGGGCAGCCGCGAGTCGACCGAGATCGAGAGCGGATTCGTGCGAATGACCCCCTGGCCGCTGCCATCGAGCAGTCGCCACGTGATGGCGAGTTCCGGGATGGTGTAAGTGCCGGGCAAAAAGGGATCAAGCGTGACGCGGCGAGTGAGCGTGGTACGGGGTGATTCGGGAGTGCCGCTGGCAAGCGGGGCGTCATCAAGCAGCGTCGTGATCGTGAAATCGCCGAGTTTGGCTGGGGCATCGGAGGTGCCGCGGAGCTCGGGCCACTGCACGCGGTGAGTGGGGGGGAAGGTCACTCGCAGCGTGAGTTGCAGCGAATCGCTGACTCGAAGCGAGGTCGTGTCCGCGGCGAGTTCGACGTGTACTTCCCCCGCCGCGTGTTCCTGCAGCGTTGGTTCATGAGGCGTTGGGCTCGCCGCGGCGGGAACGCGACCGCATGCCATCACCAGCGTGAGTGCAGCGGTAAGAAACGACATGGTTCGGCCCGGGCGGAACATATCAGCGACGCTGCTCCCTCATGCGAAAGTAGCGGACCAGATCCGGGATGAATGGACGTGAGGTGGAAAGTGCCACTCGATCCACTTCCGTGCGGGCGAAGACCGAGGCGAGCTGCGCATCCCGTCGGAGGGCAGCCGCCGCGTACGCGTCACGCACACGCCGGGAGGACGTGTCGATGAGCCCGCCTCGACCTGTCTCGGGGTCGGTGACCTCGATGAGTCCGGCATCGGGCATTGTGTACTCGCGCGGGTCGGAGATGTGAATGGCAACGACCTCGTGCTTGCGTGCGAGCAGACGCAACGGGGTTTCGAATCCAGCCGGGCCCTGATCGCAGAGAAAATCCGAGATCATGAACAGGGTTCCGCGGCGTTTGAGCACATGGCCAAGATGCAACGCGGCGGCACCAATGTCGGTGCCGCGGGAAGCGGGCTGAAAGTGGAGGAGCTCCCGGAGCAGACGCAGTGAATGGCCGCGGCCTTTGCCGGGTTCGACGAAGACTTCGACTTTGTCCGTGAAGAGGCAGAGGCCCACGCGGTCGTGATTGGTGGAGGCACTCAGAGCAAGGACAGCCGCGGCTTCGACGGCGATTCGGTTCTTGAGGCGAGCTGCCTGATCGTTGGCGGAGGAGAAGACTCCGGAGGCCGAGAGATCGACGGCGAGCATGACGGTGAGTTCGCGTTCCTCGACGAATCGCTTGATGAAGGGGCGACCTGCTCGGGCCGTCACGTTCCAGTCGATCGTGCGGACATCATCGCCGGGCTCATACTCCCGCACATCGGCGAACTCCATGCCTCTGCCCTTGAATGCGGTGTGGTATTCGCCTGCAAAGAGCCCCTCGACCCGCCTTCGGGTCCGGACTTGCAGTCGTTTGACTTCCCGCATGAGTTCCTGAGTGAGCATGGCTGAAGGCGATTCCACGGTGCTTGGTCCGGCGCGACACGGGGGCGATCACGGAACCGGAATGCGATCAAAGATGCGCTGCACGATCATCTCGCTGGTCACATCCTCGGCCTGTGCTTCGTAGCTGGCGATGACGCGGTGGCGAAGCACATCCAGTCCGATGGCCTTGATGTCGCCGGGGATCACGTAGGCCCGTCCCTGCATCAGGGCGTGCCCCTTGGCGGCGATGGCAAGGTTGATGCTGGCGCGAGGCGACGCGCCGAACTCGATGAGGCGACCCAGATCCAGCTTGAAGTCCTCCGGCGAGCGTGTCGCGTGAACGATGTTGACGATGTAGTCCTTGATGCGGTCGTCGAGTCGGACGCAATCCACCAGCTTGCGGGCTACGTCGATCTCATCGAGCGTGACAATCGTCTCGATCGAGGTCTGGGGGCGCGTGGTGGCCATCCGGTCGATGATCGTGCGCTCCTGTTCGCGGGTGGGGTATCCGACGTGGAGCTTGAGCATGAACCGGTCGACCTGCGCCTCGGGCAACGGATAGGTGCCTTCCTGTTCGATTGGGTTCTGCGTTGCAAGTACAAGGAAGGGAAGTTCGAGCGGATAGGTCGTGTCGCCGATGGTGACCCGACGTTCCTGCATTGCTTCCAGCAACGCGGATTGAACCTTGGCTGGAGCTCGGTTGATTTCGTCGGCCAGCACGATGTTGGCGAATATGGGGCCTTTGCGTGCTGCGAACGTGCCTTCTCTGGGGTTGTAGACCAGGGTGCCGATCAGGTCGGCGGGCAGGAGGTCGGGCGTGAACTGGATGCGAGCGAACTTGGCTTGGATCGCCTTGGCGAGTGTGTTGACGGTCAGGGTCTTGGCCAGGCCAGGGACACCCTCCAGGAGGACATGGCCTCCGGTGAGCATTCCGAGGATCAGTCGTTCCACCATCGCCTGCTGGCCAACGACGACTTGCTCAACCGCAGCAAGCAGCTTCTGGATCGTCTGGGAGGCGGACTTGATCTGTTCATCAACGTTCGATTCACTCATATCGCCTGTCTCACAAATGGAACCGCCACGGTCAGAGCCCCGTTTGGCCGAAAGCCTCCCTGCATGTACCGGGCCGAAAGGGTACCCCTTCGCTCCCGTTTGGTCTGGCGAACCGGAGTTCCCCTTGTTTCGGGATGCTCACCGGCCCATGACCCGTCGCCAATCCGGGGGCTTTGGTGCTTGCACGGCCTTAGGTTGGTCGCTACGACGGTTGGGGATCATTTGTTCGCTGCGGAGGCAAGCGAACGGGATGATCCGAACAGACGGTAGGGATGGCGGGGGGGAGCGGCGGAAGGTGTGGTCGCGGCGTCCAGTTGGCACGGAGGCTGACTGCGCAAGACCACGTGCGGGCTTGTCGTGGGGGGTGAAAAAGAAAGCCGCGGGCGTGTGATCGCCCGCGGCTCCGTGTGATTGTAGAAATGTGTTCCGAGAGGAACGAGGCCGGAGACTCAGCAGCCGCCTGCCTCCCAGACGCTGAAGAAGGCTTCAATGTCGCCACCGTCGACGCCGCCGTCGAGGTTGGTGTCGCCGCAGGTGTCACCAGCTTCCCAGGCGGTGAAGAAGGTTTCGATGTCGCCGCCGTCGACGCCGCCGTCAAGATTGAAATCGGCGGCGCAGGGCGGGCACGTCGGTGCGCCAGTCACGAACCGCAGGGCGGTCGTGGTGGTGGCGGTGTTGGTGCCGCGGAGGTGCCAGCGACTGCCTGATGCAAGCGAGGTGACCTCGTAGGTTCCGATGCCGATGTAGTAGACGCCAGCAGCGAGGTCGCCGTTCTGGCCAGCGAGGGGGAGGCCATCGCCGGAGGCGGGGCGGTCGGCAGGACCGCCATCGATCACCGAGTGGCTGAAGGAGAACTGAGAGAGCGTTCCGGTACCGGAGTCATCGTCCATTGCGACAAGGTTGCCGCTGGCATCGAAGAGGTGGGCATGGGGATCGCCCGCCGCGTTGTGTCCGGGACCGTCCAGAGTGATATCAACCCAGTGATCGAGGGTCGTCGCCGTATCGAAGGTCGTCTCAAACTTGTACCAGACGACGCCGCGTACGCCGATGTCCTGCGACGAAGATTCAGCACCGTTCGAGACATCGCCCACGTCGACCGAGGCGGGTGCGACGCTGGGAGCCAGCGGCGAACCGTTCGTGTTGGTAGCAACATTGACGCGGAAGGCACCGCCGCCACCAGGTGCCGCGGTCACGGCGAATCCGAAGTCAAATGCCGATCCGCTGGGAGCCACTGCCAGGTAGTAGGTACCGGCAAGGAACTGACCGGAACGTCCGTTGTACTGGAGGCCATCGCCAACCGCGGCACGAATGCCAACGCCGAAGGTCAGCTGATCGTTCGTGCCCGAGCCCGAACCATCATCCGTGGCGACCACGCTGCCGTTGGTGGCATACAGCGCCACGGAAACATCTCCTGAGCTGCCTTCCGTATCGATGTCAAGGAACTGCTGGAAGACATCCTGCACGTCGCCCTGAACGCAGAGCTGATACCACTTCACGCCACCGCCGGCAACCGAGCTGCTCGACGAGACGCCAGTATCGGGAATGCAACCAAGGTCAGCCTGCAGGGGGCTGGGGAGCGACACCTGCACATCGCCCATCAGACGCACACGCATGGCATGGGCATCGGAGGTGGACGAGATGTACCGGTGCTCGATCTGGCCACCCGGAACCGCAGGGCCGCCGTTGCCGATGAACTGGCCGTTGTTGGGGCACATGTCGGGAGACGCCGTATTGGCGATGTCGCGGCCGTAATCTCGGAGCGAGAAGCCCGGGACCGCCGGGTTGCCGCCGTTGGGAGCTGCCGAAAGACTGCCGTAGAGGATCGAACGATCGCTGGCGAGGAATGGGCAGGGAGGCAACGGCAGGCCGTCGGTCCCGCGGCCGCCCCAGAGGCTGCCGCTTGCGTTCGCGGCGAGATTCGACCAGTCCGGACTCGGATCCGTCGCGGGCGAAGGGCTGGGCGTGAATCCATTGGTGATCCACGCGACCTGGATGTAGATGCCGTCAGCAGTTGCCGGAATCGTGAAGCCGCCTCCGGGCAGACCCGTCAGATCGAGGACCATGTTGGTCGCACCAGCGGTCGGTCCGGGGGGGAAGTCGACGCGGAAGACCTGCAGCGGAGTGGCGCCGGGACGAACCATGTTCGTGCCAGCGCCGCCGAAGCCCTGATAGTTCACATCGTTCTTGTCCCAGATGATCACCAGGTTCTGTTCATCAACCGCATCGCTGGTGATGGCGTACACCCCGTACGTCAGCTCCGTGATCGTGTGGTTGGGTCCAGGACGCGTCCAGGGACCATTCGCGAACCCGACATCATCCAACGAGTTCGTGCAGTTGCCCAGGAAGAAGCCACCGCCGACGATGTTGTCATACACCGGCAGAATGTCACGCGACTCATAGCCGCCAGCACCAGGGAAGCCGACCGGCGAAGTTCGCACTTCATGTGTGACCTCATCAACGTAATAGACATCCTGCTGCTGGGCAAGCGCGACCGTCGTCATCGCCGTTCCAGCAAGAACCGCCAAGGCGAAGCACTTCTTCATGTTCGGACCCCTGAAAATGCGGGCGCACCGCCACCCGCGTGGTGAAACACAACCACCCGACCGCCGTTCACGGTTCAGTGGATGCACCAACCCAACGAACAACGCGCCGCACACACGTGCGGACGCATACGTCCAGCTTTGCTATGAGTACCCTACGAGATTCAACCGCACACTCTGCTGATGCAAGCACGGTCTTCCGTTCCAGAACTTGCAGCGGGCGCGAGAACACAACATCCGTATTCGCAGTCTATCGAAAGCCCAATAAGAATGCAAGAGGTTTTTGGGGTGAACTTGGGGAATTGTGAAACCCTTGGCAGCCGGCTCGACGTCGCGTGATCGCCCGTCGCGAGATCAATCCCCGCCCACTGGGCTGCCCGCACCAGTCGGTCGCTCCAAGCCCGGCGCACCCAATCGCTTGTGTCGAGCCATCATCGTACCTGTTCTGATTCCATTGCTTCCTGCAGGGCGACTCCATCGGGACGCCCCTCGAGCAATGCGAGCCCCCGAGGTTCCGCGCGGCCCACTCGTTTCGCAGTGTTCCAGGGAATCCGCTTCATGAATCTCAGTGTAACGCGGCAGACAGTGTCCGGGCCAACGCCACTGCATCCGCTTCACTTCAGCCTCCCACCCGACAGTCCCATCGCTGCGTCGTCAATCCATGGAACAGATTCGCTGCCACTGCAGATGCACTCGATGCCACGTTTCGTTCGGAGCATTCGCCACAGATCGCTGAGTCTGTTCGACACACTGCAACACGGTACCGCGGCACTCCTGGAGGACCATGAGCGGGTGCCAGTAGATCCAACTGCCGTCGATGGCAATCGACTGAAGCGATTCCTCGAACGTCTCAACCGGGCTCGTTGTCCAATGACGCCAGTACTCCTCGTCATGTTCGTCCAGAGACATACTGACGCCCTCAACGTGAAAGCGATGGGAATCAGCGTCGGTTGCGGTGCGATAGAGGCACGCTCCACCGCCTTCAATGCCAAGTTGCAGGACAAGTTCATTCGTCACCATGACTGAACCATGCCCCCGTGTCAGTGCCCGTTGCCGCGAGTCCGCCGATTGCGAGTGTCGAGACAAGAATTCGAGTGCGTTTGAACCACGTGATGACAGCGTATTCACGCCAGTTCGCCATCATGCGTGCCGGCATCCGCCCAGATCCTCTCGCGAATCGGCAAGTTCCAGCAGGCGCTTCGAGTCTGGCCAGTCATGGAATAGCTCCACAACGCTGTCAACGCTCGTCTAGAGCATTCGGTCGCCCTTCTGCAAGGGAAGCAGGGGCCAGATCGCATCGCCGACGGCAGCGAATCGCTCAATGAATGCGGCAATCGCGGCGTCGATCCGCGCGCGGGCCTGTTCAGTCGAAAGGCCGTGGCCCTTCAGCGGCCCGAGGGTTTGCCAGGCCAAGAACACCCACTGGGTCGGAACACCGGGGAGGTTGATGAACTCCTTCGGCCGGAGCCCGAACTCGCCCGGGCGCTGGGTAAGCCTCTCGACGATTCGCATGCGAAGCGGCTGATCGGACATGGGCGTCAGCAATAGGGAGAGCCTGCACTCGGTTTCGCCGAACTTGTCGATCCACAGCGCCAACCACCATGATGGTTGGCACCGGTTCCCCCTGCATAATGACGGCAGGGGGTGCGGCCAGCAGGCGGGCACGAAAGGCCACAGGCGATTCTCGTAGCATCCGAGCGGGAGTACTCCGTGATGACCAAGCACCGCGTCCTTTGCCACCACCAGAAGATCGCACTCCTTGCTTGCGACCGACTCGTGCGCCCGCTCAATCGCGGGAATCACGATGTTCGCAGGATCGATGACGGGGAGTGCCACGTGCGGTGGCTCCAGATCGATTCTCAGCTCGTTGACGACTTGGTCCAGCGCTGGGCCCGAGAGGCGTGATTGCAGGAACTTCACGAGCTCGTCCTGTCGTGGCTGCCCGAACACCATCCGGTAGAGAGCCAGCGCCGCTCGCAGGTTGGTCAGTCGGTCCGCATCGCGACTCAGCGGCAGCGCTGGCACATGCCGTTCGATGACGGCACCGTCTTGGATCGGAAACACCCAGAACGGCTTGAGTTCGCTCGTGGCACTCGAGTGCTCCGCCGAGGCCGCTGTAAACGCCGACTCCCAGCGGTCCATTATCGGTGAGCCGGGTTGATCCCCGTACGCCTTAGCCACGTTCTTGCGAACCGCGTGCCCTTTGTACCGGTGGATGCGGCCTTCCCGCTGTTCCAGATCAACGGGATTGGACGGCAGGTTCCAATGCACAATGGCATGGCAGTAGTGGTGAAAGTCCAACCCTTCCTGGCCGACGGATGTGCTGGCCAGCACGAACGGCCAGAACGGAGAGTTGAACGCGGCTCGCACCTGGTCAGCACGGGTGCCGTCATTGTCGTCCTCGCTCTGCTGTTGCCCGAAGCGTGCCGCGAACCTTGCCCGCATGCGCTGACCGCTCACAGTCACGCTCTTGGCCCGGTGATCCGCTCGTACATCGTCGACGCCGACTGTGGCCGATCGAAGTCCTATGGCCCGGACCATCTCCTCGGCGATGGCGGCCGCCGCTTCCGCAGGCGGCTGGCGGCTGACCCCCAGGGCATCACGCAGCACATGGGCATACTCGTCAAGTACCGCCTGCAGGCAGCCATTGATCGCATACTCGACGACGCGGAGCCAATAGGGCTCAGCCTTGTTCAGCCCACGAACGAGAGCGATCACCTCTGGAAGGTTGAAGAGATTGCGAATTCGCCACGCGATGCGCCCAGCCGCCAGTCGTCCTTCGACATCCCGACATGACTGCACTCCCAGGACGTGGCCCAGTGATCGCGCGGACAGCACAGCGGGGTTCCCGACCGTCAGCTTTGCGAGGACATCGAGCAGATCCGCCGGCGGCGCGCCGAGCGGACGGCCACCTGGCTTTCCGGCCTCAGCCAGAAGCGCCTTCGCCAGTACAATGTGCTCAGCCCACGCCGACTCCGTCTCGGCCTCTCCATCGGCATCGGTGCGGTCTTCTTCGCCCGACCATTCCGTGGCGAGCTTGGGATGATGCCAGAATGCGCGCGTGTCACCGGGCGACATCAGGTAATCGAGCAGGATTGGACCAGCCCAATACCAGCGCTCGTCAATATCGCCCGGGCTGGCCCAACGAGCGATGGCCTGTTCTGTCGCCCCTCTGATCGCGTCGCGGGCACGGGCGAGCAGCTCATCGACGGGGATCATTCCCTCGCCAGCGTGAGCGGGGTCGAACGCCGCCGTCAGTGCGATTGACGGATAGATCAGCCCGAGCACGGGCATTCCGGTGAGCCGACCATCCGCTCGGGTGAATCGCAGCAGCGCCGCGATTCGCTTGCGGCCTTCGGTCGAGTTTGTGATCGTGACGTCTTCGCCTTCCGAATAGCTCGAGCCGATCATCCGGCGCTCAGCCTCGTGGCTGAGCACTGTCGCAATCACCTTCGGAACGACCTTCCACGACGAGAAGACGAGGCGTTTCGTCGTTTCCATTGACTTTCCGTCAGCGAACGCACCGCCGAGGGAGTAGTACGGCATGCTGGGCGGCAACCAGAGCATCCTCCACAGGTCCTTCTCGACGGTGTCCTGCAGCAATTCCCGCAGTCGCGAGTTGGCGGGATCGATTGCTCGGTAGGCGAGTACGTCGTCCCACGGCAGCAGCCCAGCGGCTGGTTGGGAGAGCGCGTGGTACAACTCAGGAGTGCCACCGGATTGAACTGCTGCGTGGAAGCTCTTCTTGAGCTCGTACTTATCCATGAAATTGAGCAGGTAGGGCGCAGACTTCCAATATTCGACGATCTCGCCGTGGTCGAGTGCTGTCGCCACTCTCGATGACGACAGATACTGACGGACGTCCGACTCCTCGAGCCGAGCGGACGATGCGATCTCCCGCAGCATGCCGCTCCGATCGCTCGTTACGGCGAGGCGCTCCGTCCGCGCCATGACACGACGTAGACGCTCCTCGATCCGGCCCTTGATGCCGCGAAGGCCGTCGATGCCGCCGCCCTCAAGATTGAACATCGCGGCCCGGTAGTCCTTCAGCAGCATCCTCAGGGCCTTGTTGTCTTCCGAGCGATTGCGGATCAGGAAGTCGTAGGTCGCGATGAAGTCCTCGTAGTGATCGTTCTCGCCGCTCTCCTGCTCGTGCTGGAGGGAGTACATCTTGTAGGGTGTCGCCGAGAGCAGCAGCACCCGAACGGCCTCGCGGCTGGCCTCACGCTCGTCGGCGTACTCGAACAGCGATCGAGCCAGTTCCGCGTCCTCGCTCTTGGGATCGAGCAGATGCTTGAAACGTTGGAACTCATCGAGAATGACCAGATCCGGCCGTAGTGCCGTGATGCACGTGCGGCCCAGAACGGCGCGAAGCTCCGCGATCACTCTGCGCCGCTCGTCCCTCAGCCCTTCCTCGATGTCGCGATCACGGTCCGGTAGAGACCTCGCAACGGCCAGGAACCGGGCACGAAGCGAACGGGTTCCGTCGGAACTGCCCGCAGCCTCCAGACGGTCCAACTCGGCGAGGAACCCATTTCGGAGTCCCTCGTCCAGCGACTGCTCCTTCATCCAGTCGGTTGCCCACCAGCGGAAGTTGTCTCGCTTGACATCGCCCCGGAGAACGCGAAGCCCTTCCTTCTCGCTCAGGCGCCAGTGTCCGCTCAGCATCGCGAAGAGAACGGCGCGCTCTTTGGCAATGCCCATGCCGCCGCGGGGCTCCAGCGATGTGCCGGGCGTCATCGAGACATAGTTCACTCGTCGCTTCGCCATGTCGTGGAGCTCGATCGGAAGAAGCGTCGCTCGGCTTGCCCGTGCAAAGTCGTGCTCCTTGTCGATTCGAAGTCGGTTGATGTTCTGTCGAGCAATCTCCGCATTCGAGCAGACGTACACCACGTCGATTCGCTCAACCGAATCCCAAAGGTGCTCCACAGCCTTGGCGATCACTCCGCGGGCCACCATCGTCTTGCCGAGCCCAACCTCATCGGCGACCAAGAAACGGTGCGTTGAGTCGGCGTCTTGGTACAACCTCTGGAACGCGTATTCGACCGTGCGACGCTGGAAGTCCTTGAGGCCCACCAGGGCCGCGTCGGCACTTGGAGGATGTGCGCGTGTGGTTGTCACTGGGCGCCCCCTGCACGTGACTGGACCGTTGCGGCGCGCACGCGACCGATCGGCCCCCAGACCTCCTCAAGTTCTGCTGGCAGAATGGACCTGCCTTCCGGTGTCTTCTTCAGATCCTCGATCAGGCGGTGGACCTGGTCGAGCTTCTCGGGGTGCTTGTGGAGGGCCGCGAGCATGTGCTCCAGAAGCGGGAGCATGTCCTCGCTTGAACGGGCTTGTGCTCCAGAGGGGTCGAGGGTCAGCTCCCGCAGGTCCTCGAACAGCCTTTCGGGATCATCCGACAGCAGCAGGAGGAGGAACCGAAGCAGCGTGCGTGAATCACGAAGGAGGTCGCGAAGCAGCCGCTCGCGTCGATCGGAGGGCGCGCCCACCATCGGCAAGTTGAGGACAAACTGCTCGGCACGCTCTGCATCGCGGACCTTGCCCATCACTTCGAAGGAGACGAATGAGGAGATCGACTCGGAAGCGTGTGGACCAAAGGCTGCGGCGAGACGGCAACCATTCTCAAGGAGTCGAGCATCCGGTGATGCCAGCATGATCGGGCGACAACGCACAGTCACGCCGGGCTGAAGGACGAGCACGTCCTCAGACTCCACCGTCGTCGTGAAACCAGAGCCGTCGCCACTGTGCGGGCTGACGCGCACGAGCATCTGCATCCCACAGAGCGAGTGCCGAGTCATGTTGACGAGATCCTCCGCCGATTGATCATCCGGATCGGGCTTTACCGCTTCTGTCGCAGGCGTGAACGGCGTGATCATCGCGCGGAGATTCGCCGAGCCGTTCTCTTCGCCGATGGTTGCCTCGATACCAAGCCTGGCCTTTTTCCCAATCAACTCAACGAGAAACTCGATGTTGCCATCGAATGCGGCGGTTGTCGCGTTCGCAGACCCAGTCCAGACATGGGCCTTCCAGCCGGCATCCGCGACGAACAGCTTTGCATGAAGACCGGACAGCTGCTCGGCGGCCGGCGATGCCGGGCTTTCTTCCGGCGAACCCAGGGAGTCGCATCCGTCCTCAAGCGTGAAGCACTTCCAGCCGTCATTCAGCACAGCGGGATCGATCTCTCGGAGCGACTCGGGTCGACTGACCAGGTATTGGTCGCGGCCGCTCAAGCCGATCTTCGTCAAGAAACCATCCGTGACGAACGGCGAGACCACGAGAAGGCGATCGAGCCGATCGGGAAACGGCCACGACCGGCGGCCGTCCATTCCCACGGGCCAGAAACGGATCTCCTCTACGCCTTCGGGATGCTCCCACTTGACCACCTTGAGCTCGTCCGCGATGCGCTGCACGTCAGCCACAGACTTCGGCGTGAGCACATCGGGTCTGACGGCGAGGGCTGGCAACCGGGCGATGAACTCAGCGAGTGTGCGATTCTCCCCGAAGCCCTTCTGCCGGTCCGTGAGCTCGCCGTCCAGCAGAAGCACCGTATCCCACGAGCGATCGAACGTGAGATTGCGGGAGAGGCAAAGCAGGCGATAACGGACGCTCCCGCCCCCCGCCGCATCGACAAATCGCAGTGCCCACACCTTGGGGTGGAACACCCCGAAGCGGCTGTCCTTGGCCGCGGGCGGCTGGACCTCGATGACGGACTGTTCAAGGAAAGCGAGCAATCGCTGGTTCGTGGGCGGCACCTTGATCTGCCCGGCCTGGCAGAACAGATGGATCCGATCTGCGCAGCGACGGAGCGACTCCAGGAGCGCGAGCGGATCAGCCCCGGGTCCGGCGGGATCTGCCGCCAAGCGGCCTTCATCATCCTGCCAGTCGAACATCGCGAAGGCGAGCGGTGCGGTGAGAAGTGCGATGAGATCGAGCGAAAAAGTCGTTCCTACCGCGCAATCGAAGCGGAAGCCCTCGGGTGGGCGAAGCGCGGCGAGCAACAACTGTCGGCCGCGAGGATCAAGCATCGGGGTCCTCGCCTCCCTTGCTGCCCGCAATACCACGCACGATGTCATTGATTATGACCTGGGTCGAACGCCAGCGGTAGTCCATTGGGCCACCGCCCGCATCGCCCTGCCAGCGGTCTCGGGCACGAAGATTGTCTGGCTGCAGGCGGGCCCGGCCGCCTTTGAGTTGACGCTCACGCTTGACGATCATCGCTCGTACCCCTTCGTCGGACCAAACCGGCTCGCCCACGGCAGCACGTCTGGCGACCGCGATCCACTGCTCGGCAAAGTCCTCTGTACGAGGAGACAGTCGCGGGTTGAGGCGACGCAACAAAGCCCAGAACGCATCCTTGTTCCATCCCTTGAGCTTCGATGCATCGACCGCAAGCTGACTCTGCCACTCGCCCAGTGCAACGTCGAGCTTCCCAAGCAGCTCGTCGCTTCCAGGCTTCATGGTGGCAATCAGGCGGGAGTAGATGAGAGGCCCACCCCATGCACACACAGCAAACAAGCGAGCGTGCTCAAGCTCCGCGCGAAGGGTACTCGGCAACACTCCCTGAAGACTTGGATCCCATGCATAGCCCGCGTTCAGCTCATCCGCTACCCGAGTGATCACATGCGCGAGCATAGACCCGGGTTGGTTTGTGCAGATGCGGTCCCGAAGGAACTGAGCCTCCGCATTCGAGAGAGCCAGTGTGGCAGACTCGTAGAGCTTGTCGGGCTCCGCCGGTAGAGACGGGTGCCAGGCGCGGGAACTTGAGCCGATTGGCTCGCCGTCATCCGTCAGTACGGGGGCTGCTGGGCCGCCACGATCTCGCGACAGACGCCGGAAGTACTGGTCAATCGATCCAGCAAATAGCCGAATACCCCAGAGGTGCAGCCCTCGCCAATAAACGCTGCTCGGCATGCGCCGCAGGCTGGCCTGCGCCTCGCGGCCGATGATGCCGGTGGGATCCTCACTGCCTTCCAGGAGGGAGTTGATGAGCCTCGTCTCCCGCATTCGGAGCTTACTCACTCGCTCTTGGGCAGAGAGCTTCCGACGCTCATATCGCAGCATGATCCACGGCACGAAGAGGAAGTACCGGGCCCGTGTCTGAATGGTTGATGTGCCGGGAAAGAAGTGGTCGGCGAACGCGTCACGAATCGGTGCAAAGCCCAGCTCATCAACCGTGCTTTTCTCGCGGAACAGATCGATCACCTGCATCGCACGTTGGCGATCGGATTCAGCGAAGTCGAGCCATGAGAATGATGATGGCATAGTTGCGCTTGCCCCATTCAACGTTGAAACTCAGGACACCGGCTGAGTTCTCCGCCACGATCCTAGACAGCTCTGCGTTGCTCCACCTATCGGCGCCGCAAAACCGCGATCTGGCGGTTCATGTCATCGTGACCCTGTACCGCTTGCATCCAAGGTCTGGGCGACCATCCGCGCTGTAGCGTGCCAAATCGCGGCCATGTCCATAGAACTCCATTGCTTCACGCGGCACTTGAAGTGGCCGCACCATGGATTCACTCTTTCGCGACCCTCGCGAATCGACGAGGATTGTCTTCCGAGGCATTGAACGCAAGCACGCGTTGATCCGGCTCGGCAAGCGGAACGCTCGCAGCGCGATGAAAAACGCGCGGTAGCAACGTTCAGCAATCGCACTCAGACGGCGGCAATGCGCAGCTGGAAGGGTGTCAAGTAGACTTTGCTGCCCGAAGCTCACGGAAAGCGTCACACATCAGTCACAGAACACGTCACAGTCAGGAACGGCCACTGGGGGACCCCTGAGGACACGCCTGACGCAAGTGACTGATTTGAAGTGGATTGGGCCGCTCGAGGCCGCAAAGGGCCATTCGGGGCCAAGATCTGAATGGGCGATACTGGATTCGAACCAGTGACCTCATGCGTGTCATGCATGCGCGCTAGCCAACTGCGCCAATCGCCCCTGAAAACCATCTTTCAAGGTTGAGCGTTACCGCTCACTCTTTGCCCAGCGCCCGTGCCTCACGGTTTCGGTGGGGCGGAAGTATAGGGGGCTCTTTCGCCGCGGCTAGTCGGGCGGAAAAAACCATGATTCCCGGACGTGGGGGGCTGGGAATCTCGGTGTCTGCGACGGGATCAGCCCCGAACGCTCCCGCAGCTCAGCCCGGGTGGTTCCGGCGGGTTCGCCGTTGGGTACCTGCAGCCATCAGGCAACGTTTGGGGCCGGTTTGGTTTGGCGGCATGCTTGCCAGCATTCATGAATGGCGTGAGATTCAACGCGGTGGGCCGCCATCGCATACGTCGCGGGGAACAACGCCACGGACTGGGTGGTGACGGGCTGGGAGCCCGCAGATTGACCACGCCGTTCTGAACGCGAGCTGGGAGCGGTACCTCGAAAGGTCTCGGGGCTCGGCGCGTCCTCTGTGTGAGAACTGATGGCAGCGTCGGTCGTCGGATCGGGTGCGCAGTGCAAAGAGCGGCTTTGGCATCGCCGCGGCGACACTTGCATCAACGCCCGATATCGAGCCGACACGTTGCTTCTGCCACACTATCATCCATGTCGCGCCCGCCGCGCGGGTTCCATCGTGGAGCCTGGGCGGCAACAGATCGTGGGGGCGCCCAGGAACGAGGAGAGAGATTCATGATTCGTTCGCTCGCATCGGCCGCCGCGTTGTCACTGTTCGTCGCCGCGGCTCAGGCTCAGGTCTTCGACTGCAGCATCAACTCCGCCGCCAGCGGCATTAACGGCACGTTTTCCGTCAACGCCGTGATGCCCGGCACGCTCATCGGCAACTGGGATGCGGTCACAAACACGGCTGGCACCCGGACCAAGACCGGCATCTTCGGCACGTTTGGCGCCACCGAGAATCTGCCTGTCGCCATTTCGCTCAATGGCGGGGTTAACAACAGCGCCATCAACACTCGTCCGGCGGGCGGATTCACGCTCTATCTGGACCTTGACGGTCAGGTCGCGATCATCTCGGAATACTCGGTGAACCTGATTGCCAGCGGCCCCCTGGTCATTCCATTCAGCACGCTCTTCACCACCGAGTCCTTCCGCACTCGTGTGCCGACATCGACCTACATCGCCGGCTCCATCAACATCCCGATCGGCAACGCCAATGTCACGGTCTTCCGCACGGTGCAGACCGGCGGCGGCACCGGCACGCTGACCGCGACGGGACCTGATACCTACACCTTCGCGGTCCCTGTTGACCTCGATCTGATCTATGAAGCAGAGCTGCTTGGCAGCCCGCTGAGCTCGCCCGGCGGCAGCCCGACACCCGCCGTGATTGCTGGCACGGTCGTGATTCAGCCCGATGGCAGCGCTCTGATCTCCACCTCGCAGGACATCGGATCGAGCGCGACTCAGTCGCCCAACCAGGCGTTGCCCGCAACACCCTTCGCTCTGCCCACCATTCTGCCTCCGGGCAGCACGGCCAACGTGGTGCTGAACCTCACCCTCCAGACCCTGAGCACGACGACGACCGGCACCCAGAGCCTGGTGATCGTCGGGACGCCCCGCAGCTGCTTTGCCGACTTCAATCAGGACGGCGGCATCGATGGGGCGGACGTTGACGCCTTCTTCATCGCCTGGGAAGCAGGCGAGATGGCGGCTGATGTGAATCAGGACGGCGGCGTCGATGGTGGTGACGCAGACACCTTCTTCGCGGCATGGGAAGCCGGCGGTTGCTGAGCAGACCGCGTCGACCGTACGTTTGAAAGAAGCAAAGACCCCGTCACGTGACGGGGTCTTTGCATTGGCGTTCAGTCAAGCTGGCCTCAGGTCACCAGCAGGGTGATGATTTCCCAGGGGCGTACCTTGAGTGTCGTTACGCGTGCGTCGTGCACGCATTCCTGCGCGACGGTGGGGCGTTCGAGCAGGTCGACTCGCTGCACGGAGTCGGCGGGGATGTTCCAGTGGATGGAAATCTCGCCGCGGCCACCGTGGCATTCCCACAGGCGAAGGATCCGGCCACGCCCCGCCGCGGCGGGCTTGAGTGCCGCCACCGCAATGCCCGGTCCGTTTCGCCCATCACCGGCCACTTCAATCGAAAGAGGTGACCACGATGTCCCCAGCGGGCCCTGTTCATCAGGGGTCAGCACGTAGGCAATCGGCGGCGTATTGAACAACTCGGCTTGCGCCATGATGTTCGCATCCTGCCAGCTGCCTTCATGCGGAACCAACGCGTATGAGAACTCCTGTTCACCCAGATCAGCATTCGGGTCCGGGTGCTTGGGCGCCCGCAGGAGCGAAAGCCCCAGCACGCCATCATGGCACGAGTGTCCGTACTTGCTCTCGTTGAGAAGTGACAGTCCCAGTCCGCGTTCGGAGTAATCCATCCAGCGATGGGCGCAGACCTCGAACTTGGCTGCGTCCCAGGTCGTGCTCCGGTGCGTCGGCCGCTTCACCGCACCAAACTGCACTTCGTAGGTTGCGTGGTCGCACTCGATGGTGGTGGGGAAGAGCACTCGCAGCAACGTGCGATGCTCCTGCCATTGCACCTTGCAGTGCACCTCGACACGCGGCGACGCCGCGTCAAGCGTGATGGTCTGCTCAATGGTTGACCCTGTGCCTAGCGGACGCACGATGCGGACCGCGCATCGCAGCGGGTCGTCACTCACGATTTCAACGCTCGTGGGCTCAGAATCCACCGGTATCGGCTTGTGCTCGTAGCTGGGATCAATGTCCCACGCATCCCACATGTGCGGCACATCTTCATAGAGCACGAGCTGATTCATCGGTTCCACGGCACCGTCCTGCGTGCGGCGCACCAGATCGCGGTCGCTTCCTTCACGCATCAGCGAGAGAATCTCGCCCGTCTCGGCGATCACCACTCGCACCAGACCGTTGCTCAGGACAATCGTGCCTTCGGTCTCGAGGTTGTCCTCAATCCGGACCGGCACCGTGCCACCCTTGGCCGCACGATCGACAACCGACACGCCCAGCGCCGGCACGTGGCGAGCAAAGACCAGACGCCCATCCTCCAGTTCCAGAACGGCGCTTGCGGGCACGCTGCTGGGATTGAAGATGCCAACTGGCTCGCGCATGCCAGCGGTCGAGAGGCCCTCGAGCCAGGACGACGTGCCTTTTTCGATCAGGCTGTCGGTGACCTTGGCGATGCGGGCAAAATCGCGGCGGGAATCCTCGTAGACCCACCCGATCGATGAGCCGGGGAGAATGTCATGGAACTGCTGCAGGAGAAGCGTCTTCCACGCCTTGTCCAGCTTGGCCGCGGCATCCTGCTGTGCCTTTGCGCCAGAATCGGCTGCAGCCATCGGGCCGCAGAACGTCACGAGTTCGGCGAACTTGAGGTCCTCCTCTGCGCGACGATTCGCGGCCTTGATCCACGCCTGCGAGGTCAATGTGCCGCGGTGAATCTCAAGGTAGAGTTCGCCGGCCCAGGTTGGGAAGGCCTCGGGAGTTCCGACCGTCGCCTCATGCTGAGCATGAAGCGCGTCGCAGAAGGCACGGGGCGTCGACAGCTGCACACGTGGCATGCCATCACAGTTGTCTGCAAACTCTGCATACCGAATGGACCAATCGGTGGGCCCGCCGCCGCCGTCGCCGTAGCCAAAGGGTTGGAGCCATGCCGCGGGAGCGACCGTCTTGGTGCGGTGATTCACCTCGCCCCGGTGCAGTTCCTTTGGCGTGTTCACTGCGTTGTAGTCATGCCCGGGCGTGTTGTGCGCCAGCACCTGGGTGCCATCCAGTCCGCGCCAGACAAACGTGGTGTGCGGGAAGACGTTGCTTCGACTCCAGATCATCTTGTTGGTGATGAACGTGGTGAGCCCGGTCTGTGCCATGATCTGAGGGAGCGTCGCGGGAAACCCGAAGGTATCGGGCAAGTAGAGGAAGTGCTGTGCGCCAGCCTCACCGAACTTCGAAGCCCAGTACGACACGCCGTGCAGAATCTGCCGCACCAGGCTCTCGCCGCTGGGACAGTTGGCATCGGGCTCGATCCACATTCCGCCACCTGGTTCCCAGCGCCCTTCAAGGACCCTGGTCTTGATCTGCGCAAAGAGTTCGGGGCTCTGCTCCTCGACCCACGCGTACTGCTGCGCTTGACTGCACAGGAAGTTGTAGTGGGGGAACTGCTCCATCAGACGCAACTGATTGCTGAATGAACGAATGCACTTGCGGCGTGTTTCGCGCAGAGGCCAGAGCCAGGCCGTGTCGATGTGTGCATGGCCCACCGCATGGCAGACCGTCGTCGATCCTGATGCGGGCGATTCAAGCGTTGCCTTGAGAATCGCAATCGCCTCGTCCATCTGCCCGGGGTCAAGTGCGAGCATGGATCCCTGCACGCCGGAACCCGCCTCACCAACGCCGCGGCGGGGCCGTGCCACCACCGCATTGGTTGCACGCCTCAATGCACCCAAGAGATCCTGCGCGCGATTCGTGTTCTCCGCATGCTCCTTGAGCAGCCCGAGCGCGAATGCGTACCGATGCCGCAGTTCCCATGCCTTGGGCACGAAGACTGCCAGATCCGCCCGTTCGAGCCGGCCCGGAGTCTCGCCGTTCCAGCGGACATGCACTTCTGATGGATCCCACTCAAAGCCCAGAACACCGAAGGGGTGATTGCACGCCGCTTCGATGAGTACATCCACCTTCGCACCCGTGGTCCCTGACTCAAAGAGCGGCCACGCATCGCGATTGACATCCAGTCCCTGATCCGGCACCCAAGGTTCCGTCGGCGCTGCACCGGGGACCCAGACCTGCGCTTCGGTGCCGCTTGAAAACTTGAGCACGAGTCGTTCGCCCGCCAACGCGGCTGGGACCTCACCCGTCACCTTGAACCAGCATGTGGACCACTTGGGGCCCCAGTTCCATCCGGCCGATACCGGCGTGAAGGGGCGACTGGCCATGTCGAGTGCCTTGGGCAACTCGGCCTTCGGGTCCGTGATCTGGTGTGCACAGACCTGCAGCGGGACCCAGAGCGGATAGACCGCGGGCTCGAGGCAGTCGCGAAGAAAGGTCTGATAGCGGGAGATCGTCAGTTCGTAGTCGCTGGGCATTGCTGTCTGAAGGGTAACCGCCCGCCGCTCGGATGCGAGCCGCCCACGACCCGGAGCGAATCCTTGTTATACTTGTAGAGTGACACCTTCCCAGCACGGCTCCATCGCGTTTGTCAACCCTTTTTCCGCCGCGGCAAAGGTGGTGATCGGCATGGTCCATGTGCAGGCGCTCCCGGGGACTTCCCGTCACGCCACCAGTGTTCGTGAAATCGTCGCCCACGCGGTTCGCGAAGCCCTGATCCTCAAGCACGCTGGCTTTGGCGCGATTCTGCTCGAGAACATGCATGATGCCCCGTACGTGATGGGTCCCCACGGGCCGGAGATCACCGCCACGATGACCGCGGCGGCTCTGGCAGTCCGGGCGGCAGTGGGGGATCTTCCCCTTGGCATTCAAGTCCTGGCACGCGGCGAACGCGAAGCCCTCGCCGTAGCACTCGCCTCCGGGTGCAGTTTCATTCGCTGTGAGAACTTCGTGTTCTCGCACGTGGCCGATGAGGGGCTGATGGTTGAAGCCGCGGCGGGCCCGCTGCTTCGCTACCGCAAAGCCATCGGCGCATCACACATCGCCATTCTCTGCGACATCAAGAAGAAGCACGCCGCTCACAGCATCACTGCCGATGTGGGCATTGCCGACATGGTGCATGGTGCGGAGTTCTTCGGGGCCGATGGCATGATCATCACCGGGAGTGCCACGGGACGGTCCGCATCGTTGGACGACGTCGCCGCGGCAGCGGGGGCGACCGACCGGCCTGTCATCGTCGGTTCAGGCGTGACAGCCGCCAATGTTCGCGAGATGCTCGCTGCGGCCAAGGGCGTGATTGTCGGCTCTTCGCTCAAGCAGGGCGGTGTCTGGTTCAACGACCTTGACCCCAAGGCGTGCGAGCTGTTCATCGCCGCGGCGAAGCGGTGACCCGTCGCGTCTTGCGGTGCATTCAATTCAGATCGAAAAGGACAACGACCGCTGCATGGCAGCGGTCGTTGCAGGTTGAATCGTGCGTTGAGACAATGCCCTTAGCGGCCCAGATCGGCGGCGACCGCCTTGCCGAGCACCTGCATCGGCGAATAGGTCCCTTCCAGAATCGTCTTGGCATCGGCCTTGAGCCACCCGCCCAGGATACCGGCGTAGACAGTTCGGAAGTCGATCTTGAACTTGAGGTCGCCGTCGTCCAGATCCTTGAGGGAGGGGTGTTCGCCGATGACGCCCTTGCGGACCATGGGGCCGCAGAGGAAGAGCGGGGCGGCGGTGCCGTGGTCGGTGCCGCCGCTGGCGTTCTGGCCGACGCGCCGGCCGAACTCGGAGAACGACATCGTCATCACGCGGCTGTCGTTGCCCTGCTGCTTCAGATCGGCGTAGAACGACTTCATGGCCGATGCGAACTGATTGAGCAGCTGACCGTGGCGGCCCTGGGCTCCACCCTGGCCTGCGTGCGTATCGAACGAGCCGTGGGTGACGTAGTAGACTCGGGTCTTGAGGCCGGCGCGGATCATGAGCGAGACCATCGAGAGCTGGCGAGCCAGTTCCCCCTGGGGATACTGGACAAGCGGCTTCTGGCCGACGGCCTTGCGAATGAGATCGCTGGAGACCTGAGCATCGAGGGCCGTGCGAAGGAGGAAGTCGGAGTTGCGGTCGCTCTTGGTGTCGTCGCTGCCGCGGCGATTGAGGTCTTCGTAGCCAGAGCGCAGCGACTTGTGCATCTCCGCGGCGGACCACTTGAAGAGTTCCGATGATTCAAACGACACTGGCTTGATCGCGCGTCCCTGCATCGAGAGGGGTGCGGCGCGACCGATGGCGATGCCCGGAGGTCCCGCAACGCCTTCCGAGGCGGGCTTGCCGTCGGCTGATTCCTTGGTGCCGCTTTCACCTTTGCCGAACCCGCAGCATTCTGCATCGAAGTAGCGACCCAGCCAACCGTCGCCCGTGGCGGTGGTATCGGCGGTATGCCAGATGTCCATCGACTTGAAGTGTGAGCGGTTGGGGTTGGGGTAGCCGACACCCTGCACGATGCCGACCATGCCGTCGTCGTAGAGGTCCTTGAGGCCGGTCATCTGCGGGTGCAGGCCGAGCCCATCGGTGCCGGAGAGTTTGAGTGCTTCGCCTTCCTTGATGGCGATGCCGGGTCGTGCCTTGTAGTAGGCCGGGTCACCAAAGGGCACGACGGTGTTGAGACCGTCGTTGCCGCCGCCGAGTTGCACAACGACGAGAATGTGCTCATCTGGGACGCCAGGAATGCTGGTCAGGCCGCCGGCCTGAGCGTGCATCGCCAGGGCCGAGCTGTTGAGGAACGCGGGGACTGATGATGCGGCGGAGGCGAGCACCAGACCACTGCGAAGAAACTCGCGGCGGGAGAAAGGCGTGATGTTCATGGCATTGCTCATCGTGGAGTCGGTTCAGAGTAGCAGGTCGGGCGGCGGTGGATGCGTTTCTTCGGATTCAGCAGAGTTGATACTCGGGCATGGCTGTCGCCAGAAGTAGCATGCCGGATGCGGTTGTCTGATCGATTTTGTCACCATTGCTCTTGAGGTAGTTGCGAAGAGCGTCGAATGCCGCGGCTGGGGTCTGGCCGAGCGTGACATGCAGGACCCGGGCAATGGCTTTCTCTGGGCTGCTCGCGGCGTCACCAAGTACGGCGAGGGCATCGAAGACTTCCGTATCGGCGGTGGCATCGAATCCCTGAGGCTTCTTGCCGCTGATGAGGAAGGCGAGCACATTCTGGCGGACGAAATAGGTCGAGGTATTGATCCAGGAGCGGCCGCCGTCCCATCCCTTGACGCTGGGCGGGAAGAAGATGCGCTGGCCCATGAGGTCGGTCGCATCGTTGAGGATGGAGAGGTCCCGCACTGGCGTGTTGAGTGAGCGGATGGCACCCACGATCAGTTCCACGGGGCTCTTGATGCGCTGATTGCGGAATCGTGGTTCGTAGAAGTGCGCACTGAGGAAGAGTTTGCGGAGCAGTGGCTTGATCTGGTAGTTCGATTCGCCAAGTTGCGAGGCCATGAGTCGCAGCACGCTCCGCTGGGCCGGGTCGAGTTCCACATCGCCGCCGCGTTCGTCGGGAGGGACATCGGCGACGAACTGGTGATAGACCTTGCGGGCGATGTATCGGGAGCAGGCCGACTGGGAGAGGATGGTGTTGACGAAATCCTCGCCATCCATCGGGCCCGTGCGGCCGAGAATGGATTTCACTCCGTTGTCATGGTTCTTGGCTTCGAACACGAACGCATCATCATCGAAGGTGTAGCCTGTGAGTGCGCGGGCTCCTTCCTTGATGTCCTTTTCCGTGTAGTTGCCCACGCCCAGCGAGAACAACTCCATGATTTCTCTGGCGAGATTCTCATTGGGCTTGCCCTTCTTGCTGTCGTTGTTGTCGAGGTAGGCGATCATCGCAGGGTCGCGGATGATGCCCTTGAGGATGTCGGCGTAGCTGCCCGCGGCATTGGCGCGGAAGAGCTGGTTCTGCGAGAACATGTGGTAGCTGTTCTCGATCGTCCGGTAGTTGGTGGCGAACAGGCCGTGCCAGAAGAGGGTGAGCTTCTCCTCGAGAGGGCGGGGCGTCTCGATCATCCGCGTGAGCCACCACTTCTGCATCTTGCCGATCTGCACCCGATCGTTCGCCTCGCGATCCTGTCGCATCTTGCGCAGTTCCGCGAGCTTGTCCTCATCCTGGGCTCGTTGCGCCGCGCGGTACATCTCGCGTTCATCGCGGCTCGGTGGCCGCATGATGTTGCGGTCAAAATCATCCGCCGAGATCTTCTCGCCGGGGACCTTCTCGAAGTTCAGGATGTGATCGACGGATTTCTCAAGGCCCCACCGGACCAGCAGCGAGATCTGATCGCCGGTGCCGCCGAATCCGGCACGCCAGAGCAGGTGCCGGGCATGCGCTTCGGTGAAGGCATCCTTGGGGAGTGGCTTGAGCGAGTTGGCCAGACGTGCATCGGAGCCATCATCGCTCTTCTCATTCCGCTTAAGCGTTTCCTTGGCCTGCTTTGGCACCCCATCATCCTTCGCGGAGGAGGGCTTCGAATCGGTCGATCCCGGCTGGTTCAGGAAGCTGAGCATGGTTGGATTCCAGAAATGCTTGACGGCGCTGTCCGCACTCGGCTTGGGTCACCAATGGTCTACCCGGCCCGTACCCAAACGTTACGCCCCGTCCGGGATTGCAACGTTTTTGACTCCGCTGGCAAGTATCGGGCCTATTGCACCCATAATGGGGTGAAATTGTTGTCAAATTTCACCCTGAGCCGCTTCGCGAGGGGTACGCTGGGGCATCCAAGGCATTGTGCGCTCCCTTGGTGCTTGGTCTGGGCGTTCGTCCCGCCCGGTCTTCTGGACATTCGTGCGTCAGGCGTTCGTGGAAACTCGCGGCAGGAGTACTCCTCATGCAGATTTTCAACGGTGGTCGTCCTGGTTCGTTCCGGATCGTCGCCCGCCCCGCGGCCGATGGCGTCATGCCCATCGAGGATGATGCCGAGCACGCCGAACTTCCCCCATCCCGAGGCGGCATCTCCATCTCGGCGACCCGCGATCCGGTCGTTCTGCCCGCCGTCGTGTCTGATCAGGCACGCATGGCGTGCCCACGCTTTCGCAATCTCGATCGCGATGAGTGAACGCCGGCCAGTGTCGGAATTCAGTCGCGGCGCAATGCCCCCGACGCGGCACGTCGCGTGAGGGCCCTACGCAAGGCTGGCTGACTGCCCCCGATCGATGAATGCCGCAGAACCAGTGGCTTCTCAAGCACGCGGCATCACTTCGTCGCGAGCACATCCGGCCGGAAGAGCTTGGTATCCAGTGCCCACTGCTTCTCGGTGAAGTTTCCGCCCGAATCGAACGTGGATGCTCGATCAGGCCGTGCCGCGGCGAGGGCCATGGTGGTCTTCGCATCGACGTTGTCGAGCATGGACACGAGGATTGCCTCGGGCGTGGCCGGGATCTTCGCCGCGCCGTACTCGGGGATGCCGTGGTGCGAGAGGATGATGTGCTGCAGCACCGTGAGGGCCCCGGCAGGCAGGCGGATGCCGTGCTCGCGCATCAGCGTGTGTGCCTTCTCCTGAATCATGAGCGCGCCCTCGACGATGTGGCCGATGAGTTCGCCCCGATCGCTGTAGGAGA
>JBILUL010000181.1:0-9682 GCA_044371005.1 Phycisphaerales bacterium
CATCGCAACGATCTTGCGGCGGACCAGGCGGGAGAAGAGACCGATCCGAAGGCCCCGTTCCAGTTCGCTCACAATCGAGAGAAAGCGAAAGGCGATTGGCCACTCGCTGCCATCTGGATTCTCGAAGCTGCTGCCTGCGATTCCAACCTGAGGATTGGAGTCAAGAAAACGCACGAGGGCCCCCACCGCGCCGGGACGGACTTCGGTATCGGGATTGAGCAGGAGGAAGTACGCCGGTGGGCTGGGCCACTCGAGCGCGGCACGAATTCCGCAGTTGTTGCCGAACGAGAAGCCACCATTGCGATCAGCAACCATGACCGTCACCCACTCGCCCCAGCCATGCTCGACTACGGCCTTCGAAAGCACTTCTCCCTCACCCGAACAGCCGTCAACGACGATGACCTTGAATGACCTGTCCGTGCCGCGCTCGTCGGCGAGCGACTTCAGACAGGCAATGGTCAGCGTGGCCGTCCTGTAGTTGACGATCACGATCGCGACGCGAATGGACTCTTGATTCGAGCCGCTCATCTCAACTCCTCACTGCATTCAAGATCATGGAGACGATCCAGCGAAGTCAGGACGGCCGTGCGCCCTGCGCCCCAGGCCATCGAGAGCAGCCGTGCCTGCCTCGCCCACTTCCTGCTGACCAACATGAGCGTCGGCTGACGCTTCATGATCGCGAGCGTGAGCGCGGTCGTCAGCCACGCGCGTGCACCTTTCCCGACCACTCTGAGATTCATGCGGTCAAGAGGCTGGCGATTGATCTCTGGAACCGATTCGGGGCATGCCAGCACGTCGAACGTGGCGAGGGGGAACGCCGACGACAGGCGGGCAATATCCTGATCCCATCGTCCTGCAGGAACCTGAAGGATGATTCTGACGCTGCGGGCATTTCGATGTGCGACCAGCCAGCGTGCAAGCCGGTCCGACTCGACCTGTTCATCCTGGAAGCGTTGGAGGCACGGAGTGCTGTGGTGCCGGACAGGCAACTCGCTGACTGACCAGGTTCGCTCGATGAACCCGCCGGTCGCGGTATCCGCAGCGGCTGCCTCGACCTGGGGTTGCATGACCGGAAGCTTGAACTGTGAACCGTAGACGGAGACGAGTCTGAGCTTGTCCTTCATGACGGCACTGATGTCGTGCGTCGTGGGCGATACGCTGACGCCGAGGCTCGCCAGGTGCTGAAGGGCGTCTTGCGTGTAATGCGGATACTTCGCCGCGTACGGGACTTCCTGATACAGGCGGATCTGGCGGTCCTGGATCAGCGACCGGTCTTCGAGCACGGTCGTCAGACAGCTCCAGGTGGTGAGTCGGTGGTCAACGTGCGGGCTTCCCAGCGGCATCCAAAGTTCGTCAAAGGGCGTGGATTGAAGCAATGACCGCATGGCGCGCAGCCAATGCTCTCGCTGGGACTTGTCGGCTGTTCTGGATGTGGCAGCCGCGATCGCCTGTCGGTGCTGACGGAAGTACGATGCGGACCAGTTTGCATCATCGTACCGCAGCGGGGCATCCGAGACACCAAGGCCGATGAAGCGACCGCCGATCATGCGGCAGAAGAGCTCGGACTCTCGGCGACGAAGCTCGGAGACGACATCGACATTGAAATAGTCGTGACCGCTGTAGTAGTAACTCGTGAAGTTGCTGCGGCTCGCCACATTCGCGACGGTGAACTCACATTCGCTCCTGCGTTGCCACATCAGGCCGCCGATGCTCAGGGCAGCGTCATCGGCGTGCGGTTCGATGACCAGCACGCGGCGTCGTTCGCCCGGCGGCACGGGCATCGCGACTTCAACCATCTCGGCAAGCCAGAGGTCATCGACCGCCGCCAGATGCGACGGCCCGAGTGCCGCTCTGATCGCATCGAGCGAGCAGGGTGTCTCGATCATCGTCCACACCGCGAGTTCCGCGTCGCTCAAGCGGCGATAGGCCCTGCGTGAGACCAGGTATCGAGCATCGTGCCCGGACACATCGAAGTGAGGGCGTCTGAGAACGAGCGCCTCGCCGCGAAGTGCCGCGGAACTGATTGGTTGAAAGAGTGGCGTCAGCACGTGTGGGCGTGTCAGTCAGTCCGACGTTCGCGCATCATCAGCCCCGCGCGATTGCACCGGTTCGCTCGTCCGGGGCGAAGCTGCATCTTCAGTCGAGTGGGACGCCGATCCAACCTTGTCAGACACAGGCGGCGATGGCTGTGCAGGAACCGCCTCAAGGCGTTTCGCGAATCGCCGGCCAAGCTCGGTGAGCGGCTTCTCGAAGTAGTAGGTCGAAAGGTGCGCCAGCGAGAACGTCAGGAGCAGGCAGAGTGGACGCTTGAGATAGCGGGCGAGCGTGTCCCCGGAGCCCAGCCACCCCATCATGGTGGCCGGATGCACGACGTAGAGCGCGTACGAGATCTCGGCGATGTATCGCAACGGTCTCGTGGCAAGGAGCCGAGCAAGGGGCGTGTCGGAGACGAGTGTCGAGCCGATCAGCCCGGCACCCAGGTACGGGCGAAGGTACTGAGCGGGCCCCGCCTCTGGATGGCAGGAGACCGCGAATGCCAGCAGCAGCACCACCTGGGGCGCACGTCTCAGGCACCAGATGACCACCTCACTGGCCCGCGAGGATCTCGGGATGACGCACAGTGCCAGTGTCGCACCGGCCAGAATCTCGTCGACGCGGTAGTGAGTTGCGATGTTGATGTAGACTCCGTTGGCCACTCTGTTTGCCGTCACGGCAACAGCAAGAATCGGAATCAGCACCAGGCCCTTTGCTCCAAGAAGCCAGACGAGCAGCGCTGCCAGCAGGTAGAAGTGCATCTCAACGCACAAACTCCAGAAGTGACTGACATGTGCCACTCCTTCGACTCCGGCGGTGTAGTTGTAGTAGTACAGGAGCAGCGGCGGGTAGGCTTCCGCGGGTGCTGACTGAATCAGAAGGATGATCGATGCACCGACGATGGCGAGCGGGAGGATGCGGCTGAGTCGTCGCACCAGAAATGCCGAAACGACCGTCTTGCGCAACAGGGCTGAAGTGATCAGGAAGCCCGAGAGCGAGAAGAAGAGCGACATGCCGGCGGGGCCGGCCGTGCTGTTGAGTTGGAGTGACTTGGGCCCCAGCGGAAGCATGTGCGTTGCCAGCACGAGCAGAATGCTCACGGCCCGCCAGCCATCGAGGACGCCCAGGTGATGACCGGCCGGTTCGGTGCAGGCCGCGGCCAGTGGATCCTGCGTTGTCGGGTTGGTGATCAAGCGGATCGTGCCTCGCCTGTCAGGGTGTGCGCGGAAACATGGGCCGGACCAGTGCTGGCTCTCGATGTCGCCAATCCTGCCAGACCACCGGCGCCCAGAAGGTAGATTGGATTAACCATCGCGTTCAAAAGGCTATCCATCACGTATAGGACAAGAACCGTCGCTGCAATCATCGCGCCGCCGAGCTGCTTGCTCAGCACAACACTGGATCGAAATCGCGTCAGATATGTCGCTACAGGCAACAACAGGAAGCAGTATAGAGCGACAAGGCCAAACACACCGTTCTTGGTAAGCACGATGAGCCACAGGGCATCCGGAATGAACCGCTCGGTTGGTGAGGTGCGGAGCATCAACCTGTCCATTCTACAGTCGCCGAACAGAAGGTTGGGCTGCATGAAGTTCCAGCAACCGTCCTCGCTCACAAGTCTGACATCGAGGCTCTCCCTGCGGTCTTCCCCGAACAGCTCGGCGAGTTCCCGAAGGAGCTGTGCATCCCAACCGCCAACTGTTCTCGCAGCGATGTAGAGTGGAGCAACCAATATCAGGAGGCCGATCAGAACCTTCGTCTTCAGGATCCGACAGGCGGCGAGTGCCCCCAACCCCATGAGCATGAGCACGAGTGCATATGAAGATCTGCACGCAGCGGCAACTGCCATAAGGCCTGACGCCAGCAGCCAGGTCGGCAGCTGCCGGAGCGTTCGCACTTCGCCCGATAGCCACAGCCAAAACCCAGAAACCGCCGCCGAGCCCATGAACAACCCCACTGCAAGTCCGTGCTGCATGAACACCGTCGGCCGCCACCCATCCCCCCGCCGTGCCTGAGCAAACTGGTGTTGGTGAAAGCCGTACACCCAAGAGTGCAGCACAGGGCTCATCCTCGCTTCAAAGAGAACGAACGGAACGTACGCCAATCCGCCGATGAAGACCGCTACAGCAAGCGCTCGAAGTCCGTCTGCGTCAGAAAAGTAGACCCGACCGATCAGATACGGCATGCCCCATGAAACTGCCTGATTCAAAACGCCCGATGCGCCCTCGTAAGGTCCATATCCCGCTGACATCGCCGAGATGAACGGCGAGAGGAGCCAGGCAACCAATGCGGCATCGGTCGGGGTCAGTCGCAGGCTCCCCAAACGAGTTGGATGAAACAGCAGAGTACCCGCGAACACGCTGAAACAGGTAATCGACATCTTGGTGATGTCTGGAAGTCCAGGAACGGCATAGCTCGCGACGGGGAGAAACAGCCACGCTCCGATCATCGCAACATACACCGCCTTGCGGGGAGGCAGGACGGTGAACATCGCCAAGACGGCGACTGGCCAGCCAAACATCGCCAGTGGTACGAGTGGATTCAATCGGTCGCCCGCTCGTCTTCCGTGACACCACTGGTATCGATGTCGCCTCGGTGCCAAGTGCCGGTCTGGCTGCAGTATCGTTTCACTACTCGGGCGGGGACACCAACCAGCATGCTCCCGGGCGGCGCGCTTCTGGTGACAACGGCATTGGCGCCAACCACACATCCAGTGCCGAGCGTTACGCCCTTCAGGATCGCGCACCCCTCACCGAGCCAGCAGTTATCCCCAATCGTCACTGGAGCGACGATCAGCTTCTCACCTCCCTCGGGCCAAGCATGGTCATGATCGGAGATATACACTCTGCCGGCGATGAGCACATTCTCTCCAATTGAAACCCGACTGGCTGCTCCGCAGTGGAAGTAAAGCTGAATCGAGGTCCCACTTCCGATGTGGATTTCGCCTGAATAACCCCAGAATCGAATGCACTCGATCCTGGCGTGTCCGCGAATGGTCACTCTGGATCCGAGCCGAAGGCCGTCCAAACCGGCAAGTAGATCGGGGGCGTCGACACGCGTGTACTCGCCACAATGCGCGATTCCGCGCAGCAGCCTTTTCATCCGCCAGCGACGCAGCGAGTCCGTGACTCGCCGAGTCATACGTTGTGCGAACCTGAGGATCATGTCAAGCATTAATCGCTCCCGCTCCCCGAGCAGCTCGCTGAGTCACGAGCGAGCGGATCTGAACGCACGCGACGATTGACAGAGGCACGAGAACCACGGTGCAGACCGCCAATGTCCCAATGTCGACTCCTCGGTAAGAGCCAAGCCACCCGCGGGCGACACCTGCCGCCAGCGGAACGCCCATCAGAGTGACAAAGAGCAGGAAGAAGCCAAGATCTGACCGGAGAACTCGCACCTTGTGCGAACGCAAGGATTGCGACTGGAAGAGGTACCCCGTCAGCGAACTGACCGCCAGGCCTGCGATGAAGCCCACCAGACCAAAGTGAACCGCGCCCGTGATGCACGCAGGAACCAAGGTCACTACACGGGCAATGTCGGCTCTCGCGAGCGATCTGCTGTCGCCAAGCGCCAGCAGCCCGAACGCGGATGCTTGTGATACGCAGTTGACGAACACAGGAACCGCGAGGAACTTCAGTATCCCTGGAGCGGACTGATATCTCGCGTCGTACAGGACGGCGAAGAAAGCTTGCGAATAGTAGGAAATCGTGACAATCATCCACAGCGAGAGAGTCAATAGCACTCGGTGAGACCTGAGGAGCGTCTGTTCAAAATCTTCGGGACTCTCGCGTATACATCGCGAGAGCGCGGCAAACTGAATCGCACTTGCAAGTTTGCTCACGAGGTCCCGCGGAAGCGCGATCAGCGACAACGCTATCGAGTAAAGGCCCAGCGACGATAAGTCCATGAGCTTGCCTAGGAGCAATCGGTCGGATTGCAGTGCCAGAAACGCGATGCACGTACTGACAAAAACCCATCGGCCAAACACCAGCAGTTCTCTCAGGGCTGAAGGGTCGAGTCGAAAGCGATCGGCCCAATGTCCTAAGCAGTGATGACTGAGAATGGATTTCGTTAGGGCCCCGGCGATCCAGCCAGCCACAATTGCCCAAGCCGAAGCATCGACGACTGCCCAAGCCAGCGTGGTGCAGAGTTGAATGGCGAACGACGCCAACTCCAAAAACGCCAGCCGACGTTGGTCCATGTGACGAGCGGCAACCGCGATCCTGCTCGATGAAAGGCCGTTGAGCAATGCGGTAACTGCCGACACGGGCAAAAGATACAACAGATCGGAACCATATGCTAGTGATACCGGCCATGCAGCGACGCAAGCAATCAGAAACAGTGCAAAACCCCGAGCAGCCTGAAGCGTGAATGCAGTATCGAGAAAAATGGATTCTTCGCCACGAGTGCTTCTTACGATCGAAGGAACTATGCCAATGTCGGAGAACATCTGAAGACCGGCGAGGATGCTTGAAACAATCGCAACTACACCAAAGTCCTCGGGCGCTAGAAGTTTGGCCAGCACCAAGTTGCTTGCCAGACGAGCCAACTGAGAGATGGCGAGGGATGCGGTCGACCATGCTGAAGCACTCATCAGCAAAGCTCGGCCGTTCGGTGGTTGGCCTGGGGAGCGTGTCATCCGTGAAGGAGATGCTGAATAGTTGCAGTGAGGCACCCGATCGAGTGTGTCGGAAAGCCCGCGGCAGCGAGCAGGCGCACTTCGTCACTTGCGGCTGCTATCGGGGCCGAAATCAGCATCGGGCGGATCGGCCTGGCACCGTCGGGGCTCGGAACAAACTCGGCTGGCCTCCACCGACTCCAGCAACCGGAACGTTCCACGGGCATGCGCGAGGCCGACACTGACCGCATTGGACAGCAGGTCTGACGGGCTGCTGGAGGGCGCGTTGCGAACATGTGATGAACCCGGCTGAACCGAGTGGTCGGCGCGACCCCTAAGCGCAGAGTGGCGAGTTCACAGTGCGATCTGTTGGACAATGACCAAATGCCTCGTGCAATGTCAAGTCGAACGTGCTGCTGCACACATGGCCCAAGCTGGCTCCGGCACGACCGTCGCTACCAACTTCCGGATCCATCATGACGCGGCCAAGCAAATCGGCGTGGTACTTTCGCTTGCCAGACATGCGAAGGGCACCACTCAAGCCACAGCCACGTTGGGCGCAAAGCAGGCAACGGGCCCCTGTGCGCCGAGATTCACCCAACATTTCAATTCGAAGGCCGCACTCATAACGTGCTTCAACGGCCGCGAGTCGACGCCAGCAAGATCAAGGGACGCGAGTTGGCTGGTCGGCAACGCTTCTCACCCGGAGATCCCCATCCACAACCCCAGCGACCGGAATCTAGCGACTAGTCTGTTCAGACTTCATTGCTATTGCTCACCAGCTTGCTCCGCACATCCCATCGAGGGGCTCTCGGATTCTTGCGAGCATCCTTCAGGCTTGCTGAGCCCCTGTGCCGCGATCATCTACCTGGGCGTGACTCCGTACGCATTCCTCACGGCGAGGTTGATAACCGCGGCTGTGTAGGAAGCTCGCCAGTTGGAACGACTCTGCTGTCGAGCCTGCGACAGGAAACTCTCGAGATCGCCACCGAGGCTTTCGGAGGCGATGTAGGCGGTGAAATCGAAAGGCGTGCTGAGAGATGTCGCTTCCATAGTCGCACCTGTCTCGCCATGATTCGTAACCCACGCCTCGAAATTCATCATGGTGGTGGAGTACCGGAACATCCTATTGCTTGACTGCACACCCTGATACCGGTTGCCGGTAAAGGTCGGCAAAGCGGTTCCGTTCCAGCCGACATAGAAATTGTTGGGCTTGTTGCCATCGGATACCACTCTGTTGGCCCGGACAGTGCAGCCATCGTAGTATGGCGATTGAAAGGTGCCAAAATCGAAGTTTCCATGCCAGTTGCTGACGACGTTGTCGGAAATTTCAGTGTTCTGCACTCCGATACCTCGCGGCCCACCGCTGACGTATGAGCCTATCGCAAATGCGACATTCCCAGTGACCTTGTCGGCGATGACGTTGCGTGAGATCGTACCGGAACGCAAGTTCTTCAGGTCAATACCGAAACCCCGCGGCAGGCTTTCGCTGATATCGACCCCCATAAGGATCACGTTCTCTGAAACAATGGCCTCCACACCGCCGGCGACCGGCGTGTCGCCACCTCCAACGAGAAGAGCAATTGGGTTGCTGACAAACAAATTTCCTGTGATGACGCCACCGGCTCTCGCCTGCACGCCGTGGGAGGCTGCGCGGCTGATGATGTTGTTGCGCACAACATGTTGCCGAGAGGATTGATTGTTGATGTAGATATTGTGATTGAAGATCGTGGGAGGCGCAACTCCGGCCTTGTATCCATTCGAGTCTAGAATGCACTCCTCAATGAGAAGGTTATCACAATGGCTCAGATACATCCCTTGCGAGTGAGCGACCGCGGAGTGGGAGTTTGTGATGACGCACCGTCTGATTCGGAGGTTTCGAACAAGCGGCGTCGAGGGGATTCTCGTATCGGCCTGAAACGCTATTCCATCCTTGAAGTTATTGATTGAGCAATCTTCAATCAGGATATTTGTGAAGTCACCGAAGCCGAAAATTCCAGTTGGCGGCGTCGCGGTGCCATCATATGCGTTGGCCTCGAGCGCAATTCCGATTATTGCGACGTTCTGCCTGGTACCCATCAACATCAGCCCAGTTGCAGTTCCGGTTCGCAGCAGGGGTCGCGAAGCTGATGCCCCGTAGGTTGAGTACAGCAGCGGCTCACCGTCGCTCCTTCCGCTCTTGCCACCAGAAAGCGTTTCGGAGAAAGTGTCACCCCGCTTAAGCAGAAGCCAATCTGGGTAGTTGTTTCGAATGAGTGCCCACCCGGCGGCGATCGTCCTCTTGGCAGTCGCCTCACTCAATCCGTCGTTCGCATCGTTGCCCCCCGAACTGCTCACATATACCTTGCGAGTATCCGGGCTCGCGGTGAACACAGTCCACCCATGCGCCACCGTCACCTGCACCCAGTCCGACGGGGTTGAATCAGCATCGGCACCGGTCACCGCGATCCTGTAGCGATGCGTGCCCGCACCCACGGGATCCAGCCGGCGCAGGTCACTGGAAAGTCCCGTCAGCTCCACCCGCTGCCCCCAACTGCTATCGCTCGCCTGGGTTTCTCGCTGGATCGCAAACTCTGTTGCGGAGTCCGAGTTGTCCAGCCACGTCAGCACCACATCGCGCTCGGTGCCGGCATCCGCTGCGGCCAGCGAGCTGGGGCCTCGCGGCACCGTTGACGACCTCGAGATCGTCACCGGCTGCCACGCCGAATACTCGGAGGCGAGCCCCGACTTCATCGCCGCCACTCGGTAGCGGTGCGAGCCAACACCCACCGGGTCGGTCAGTTGGGTCGAGTTCGCCCCGGCCGTGAGCATCGTGATCGCACCCCATGCCCCTTGTTCATTCTGGGTCTCACGATCAATCACAAACCCGGTTTCATCACTGGAAGCATCGGTCCAGGTCAGCAACGCATCGCTCTCGTTGCCCGCATCCGAGGCCATGAACTCACTGGGGGGCGTCGGCGGAACCACCAGCGCCACCTCAACCGTCTTCCACGGCGAATAGTCCGAATAGCTGGTGCCACGCTGCGC
>JBILUL010000313.1:0-2572 GCA_044371005.1 Phycisphaerales bacterium
CGTTGTGTCTTGCGGATATTGATCGTGATGGGCGGCAGGACCTGGCGTGCATCGACAGTCAGTTCCGCGTGGTGACGTTGTTTGCCAATGCCACTGGCGGGTTTGCTGTGACGCAGCGGATCGCCGCGGGAGCCGCGGCGGGCGCGATGCTCCTGAGTGATTTGAACAGTGACGGGCTGCCCGAAGCGGTGGCGTCTACGGGGCCGACACTGGTGCTGGGGAATAGCCGCGGGACGTTGATCAATCCGGCGGGGTTCGCGGCGGGCAAGTACTTCATGGACATCAACATCGCCAACCAGTCGGCCACTGCGGTCGATCCGGTCTTTCAGATGCAGGATGCCTTCAACGCGATCCGCACGTCACTGCTGGGTGTTCCCGATGCGACGCGTTCGCGTGTCACACTTTCAACGGGTACGACGAATCCGGCGCCGGGCAAGCGCATGCAGATGGTGGTGGAGCTGCGGGACTACCGCGGTATCGCCTCGACTGGTCCGCTGCAATCACTGGTGGTCACGCGGCAAGGGCCTGGCCCCTTTGCGACAACGCACAGTGCGCCGGTGTCGCTGGGCAACGGCAGGTTCCGGATCGATGTCACGACGGTGGCACCGGGGACTGATCGGTACTTGATCGTCGCGAACGATGGCAATGGGCCGGTGACGTTGATGCCTTCGCCGGTGGTAACGGTGGTGAGGGCGGGGGCGAGTGCGGAGGCGCCGTGAAAGGCGCAGGGAGAAGCGCAGAGATCAATTTTCAGATCTCAGAGTGCAGAGACAAGAAATGAGAAATCCGACTGCAGAAGCCAGCAGGCGGGTCTTTGGGACTTACGTGAGCTTGGCCAGGATGGCATCGACCATCTTGCGTGCATCGCCGAAGAGCAGGACCGTGTTGTCCTTGTAGAAGAGGGGGTTGTCGACGCCGGCGTAACCGCTGGCCATGCCTCGCTTCATGACGATGACGGTGCGGGCCTTCCAGACTTCGAGGACGGGCATGCCGGCGATAGGGCTTGAGGGGTCTTCCTGTGCGGCGGGGTTGACGATGTCGTTCGCGCCGATGACCATGGCCAGGTCGGTTTCGGGCAGCGAGTCGTTGATCTCTTCCATTTCGTGCACGATGTCGTAGGGCACGTTGGCTTCGGCGAGAAGAACGTTCATGTGGCCGGGGAGGCGTCCGGCGACGGGGTGGATGGCGAAACGCACTCGGATGCCACGTTCACGCAGGATGCGGGTGACTTGTGCGAGTGAATGCTGGGCCTGCGCGACAGCGAGACCGTAGCCGGGAACGATGACGATGCTGCGGGCCTCGGTCATGTACTCGACGGCCTTGGGGACATCGATGGAGCGGACTTCTCCGGCTGGCGCCGCACCCGCGGCGGGTGCCGCACCTTCTGCCGCACCGAAGCCGCCGAGGATGACGCTCACGAACGAGCGGTTCATGCCCTTGCACATGACATAGCTGAGGATGGCACCGCTGCTGCCGACGAGAGCACCGGTGATGATGAGCAGGTCGTTGCTGAGCATGAAGCCCGCCGCGGCGGCGGCCCAGCCTGAGTAGCTGTTGAGCATGGAGACGACGACGGGCATGTCGGCGCCGCCGATGGCCATGACGGAATGAAGGCCCAGAACCGCAGTGACCGCGGTGGCGATCAGGAGTGGTGTGAGGCCACCCTCATGACCGGCGCGACTGAACCAGATGCCAAGACCGACGGTGACCGCGATCATGATGAGATTGAGCAGGTGTCGGGCCGGCAGCATGAGGGGCTTGCCGGAGATGACGCCCTGGAGTTTGCCGAAGGCGATGACCGAGCCTGCGAAGGTGATCGAGCCGATGCAGACGCCGACGAAGATCTCAATGGTGTGGATGGTTTTCTGGTCGTCGGGGATGGGGTGGTTGCCCAGGAAGGTGGCGATGCCGACGAGGACTGCCGCGAGGCCCACGAAGCTGTGGAGGATGGCGACCAGCTGGGGCATGACGGTCATCTGGACGCGTCGGGCGATGACGGCACCGATGACGGCACCGGGGATCAACGCCGCGGCGAGGAGCAGATAGGCCGTGTTGCCGCCCCGGCGGAACTCGGAGTGAAAGGCGGTGGCCAGGAGGGCGATGACCATGCCCAGGATGCCCAGCAGGTTGCCGCGGCGGGCGGATTCCTGCTGCGAGAGTCCACCCAGACTGAGGATGAACAGGCAGCTGGCTGCGATGTATGCGACGATGAAGATGTTGTCCGTCATGGAGACACGTCAGGAGATCGGCCGGTGGGGCCCGAAGGTCGGAACTAGCGACGGAACATCGCGAGCATGCGCTGCGTGATGAGGAAGCCGCCGGAGATGTTGATGGCTGCGACGAGGACGGCAATGGCACCCAGAATGGCCGGTGCACCAGTGGGGGCACCCGACAACTGGAACATGCCGCCGATGAGGATGATGCCGCTGATGGCGTTGGTGACGCTCATGAGGGGCGTGTGCAGCGCGGGCTTGACGTTCCAGACCACCTGCCAGCCGACGAAGCAGGCGAGGATGAAGATGGTGAAGTGACTGAGGAAGGACGCAGGGGCGGCCAGGCCGATGCCGACCAT
>JBILUL010000061.1:0-24018 GCA_044371005.1 Phycisphaerales bacterium
GAAGTCCAGCACGGGCCCACCGATTCCGAAGCCGGAATGGGTGCCACTTTTCACATGGTGGTACTTTCTTAGTCAGTGCGCTTGTCGACAAGGCGAGTAGAAGGTGTCAATAACGTCCCATAACCCTTCTTGTCCTTCTGAAACGGCTATGTTTCGCCATATATGTCCTTCCTAGACGGACATATTTTGACGAATATGTCCTTCTCAGAAGGACATATATGGCGATAATAGGGCATGGCACTCCATCGGGCATTGGCCGACAAACTCAACGCCGCGCTGCGGCCGCAGCCTTCGCGTCCTTTGACTCCTCGCGATGCGACACTGCCACGGGTACCGGGAAAGGCACACGCCATCATCGGCATGCGTCGCGCTGGGAAGACGTGCTATCTGCACCAGTTGCTCGAAGCGCGGCGAGCGATCGAACCGGCTCCGGAACGGGCCATCTACCTGAGTTTCGACGATGACCGGCTCGCTGGGATTGGAACCGAGCAACTCGACGAGTTGCTTGAAGAGTACTTCAGGCGCCTGCCCGCGTTTCGTGGTCAGGGGCGGGTCGCGTGGTTCCTCGACGAGGTGCAATTGGTCGACGGCTGGGATCGATTCGTCCGTCGAGTCATGGATTCCGAGAACATAGACATGGTCGTGTCGGGTTCATCGGCCAAGATGCTCTCGCGAGAAGTGCACAGCTCGCTTCGCGGACGGGCGATGGCAACGGTGATACGTCCCTTTGGATTCCGCGAGTATCTCCGCCACCACAAGCAGGAGCCAACGGGACCCGCCGCCCATCTGCTTCCGAGCGAACGGTCGCTGATCGAGCAGAAGCTGATGCACTATCTGGTTGGCGGTGGATTTCCGGAATGTCAGGGAGTGGATCGCACCGATCGCATTTCGCTCCTCCAAAGCTACGTCGACACCGTGCTCTTTCGCGACATCGTGGAACGCCACCAGGTATCGCAGGTCGCTGCCCTGCGATGGATCATTCGACATGCGCTTCGCAACCCGTGCGGGAGTTTCAGCGTTCACCGCCTGCACGAGGATCTTCGTTCACAAGGCTACCAGATCGCCAAGGACTCCGTCCATGCGATGCTTGATCACCTGACCGATGCATTCCTCATCAGCACGGCGTGGGTCGCGACCGAATCTGAACGTCAGCGGCATGTCAATCCGCGAAAGGTGTACCCGGCCGATGTTGGCTTGATCGAGGCGTTTGACGCAAGCGGACGGTCAAACATCGGACACGCATTCGAGACGGTGGTGTTCAATGAACTCGAACGCCGCGGAGCGACCGTCAGCTATGTGAAGTTGGGCAGCGAACGCGAGGTCGATTTCCTGGCTACCTACCCGGGAGGCCTCACGCAGTTGATCCAAGTCTGTGCCGATCCTTCGCTGCCGGAAACGCTCGACCGAGAACTCGCCGCACTCACTGAAGCTCAGCAGGTCCACCCGCGAGCCACACCACAGTTGATCGTACTGGAAGCCTCCGTAGCGGCACGAACCGTTGCTCCTGGGATCGCGGTTGTCCCCGCCGCGGAATGGCTGCTGGATCTGCCCTGAGCAATCTGGCAGACCTTCCGCCCAGGCACGCCTCTGCTAAACTCCTCCGGCAAATCCATGACGACCGCTCCGGCCCATCCCAGCCCCACACTCAAACTCCGCGGCATCCGCAAGCGGTTCGGCACCACCACCGTGCTGGATGGCATCGACTTGACCATCCCCGGCGGCGAGTTCGTCACACTCCTGGGCCCCTCGGGCTGCGGCAAGACAACCCTGCTTCGCATTCTGGCCGGCCTTGAGCTGCCCGACTCGGGAAGCGTTGTGCTTGGCGACACCGACATCACGGGGGTGCCGGCCTCGAAGCGGCCCATCAATACCGTCTTCCAGAACTACGCCCTTTTCCCGCACCTCTCCATCTTCGAGAACGTCGCGTTCGGTCTGCGATCACGCGGCGTCAGTGCCGCGGACATTGAGCCGCGTGTCCGGGCTGCACTCGAGATGGTGCAGATCACCGAACTCGCAGCCCGCCGCCCCGACACGCTCTCGGGCGGCCAAAAGCAGCGCGTTGCACTCGCGCGGGCCATCGTGAATGAACCCGCGGTGCTGCTGTTGGATGAACCGATGTCCGCACTCGATGCCAAGCTGCGGACCAAGGTGCAGGCAGAGCTTCGCGCCCTGCATCGGCGGCTTCGCACCACATTCGTGCTCGTCACACACGATCAGGATGAGGCAATGAGCGTTTCAGATCGGGTGATCCTCATGAACGGGGGCAGGATCGAGCAGGCTGGCCCGCCGCGTGAGGTGTACGACCACCCCACATCGCGATTCGTCGCGGAGTTTCTGGGCGCGGCAAATGTGCTGGAAGTGAAGGGGTGCAGTGGAAGAACGCTGAAGACGGCCGCGGGCGAGGTGATGATGGACGCGGCGGGCGGCTCGCCTGCGTACATCTGCGTGCGTCCTGAGCATGTGGTCCTTCACGCATGCTCACCGAGCAACGACGCAGCATGCGGCACCGTGGAAGATGTGATTTTCATGGGTGACTGCGCCGAAGTGCTGATTGCCCCGCACTCCCTGCGAGCTCGCGTGGCCCCGTGTGATGCGCCGCAGATTGGCGCGAGTGTGCGGGTGGAGTTGCCATCACCCAGTGTCCGGGTGCTGCATGGGTGAGCGGACGATCTGGCAGGGACGCATCACTACACGCGGCAAACTCGCGGGTGCCGCGGCGATGCTGTGTGCACCGGCACTCCTGTGGATGCTCGCCCTGGTCGTCCTCCCGGGCATCGCGCTGGTGGCTCTGGCCTTCACCACACGTGGTGCACAAGGCCAAGTGGAATTCACTTTCACGAGCGAACACGTGCTTCGCACCTTTGGCTGGAGCGATGGCGCGATGGCGTGGGACAACCTGCGCATTCTCGCACGCACGCTTCTCGCGGCGACCATCACCAGTGCGATCGCCATTGCACTGGCCTTCCCGTGTGCGCTGTGGATTGCCTCGCGGCCAGTTCGCTGGCGTGCCCCACTGCTCGCGCTGGTGACCGTGCCGCTGTGTACGAACATCGTCGTCAGGTCGTATGCGTGGATGCTGCTGCTGGGGCCAGCGAGCCCCGCGGCGAAACTCGCGGCGATGCTGGGGTTCATTGAATCGGGCACTTCACTCTACCCATCGGTCTTTGCCGTCTATCTGGGCATGATCGCGGCATCACTTCCCTTTGCCGTGCTGACGCTTTATACGAGTGTCGAGCGCCTGGATTGGTCGCTGGTGCACGCCGCGTCGGATCTGTATGGGTCGAGGCTTCGCGTGTTGTATCACGGGCTGCTGGCGCAATCGGTGCCGGGGCTCGCCGCGGCGTTCGTGCTGACCTTTGTCCCCGCCCTTGGCATGTTCGTGATTCCCGATCTTCTGGGCGGTGCCAAGTACTGGATGGTGGGCAACCTCGTGCAGCAGCAGTTTGGCGCAAGCCGCAACTGGCCCTACGGCGCTGCCCTGAGCCTGATTCTGCTGCTCTTGACGATCCCCGGTGTGCTGATGCTGGTGAAGCGGCGCGCGTATGAGGGCGAGCCGGGCGGTGGCACGCCGGTGCTGCCGCTGGGCACGCGGACGATGACGGCCATCACGGCCCTGCTGCTGTATGTGCCGCTGGGCGCGGTGCTTGCGGCATCCTTCTTCAGTACCAAGACGGGCCTGACCTTCGGCGCACCCACGCTCAAGTGGTACTCGATGCTCTTCAAGGATGGTCAGCTCTGGGAGTATGTGCGCAACACGCTCGTACTCGCGGGCAGTTCGACGGTCATTGCCACGGTTCTGGGCACGATGCTCGCCGTGGCGCTCGAACGCTACCCCTGGAAGCCGAAGCTGCAGACGGCTGTCAACGCGTCGCTCCAGGTTCCGGTCGTCATGCCCGACATCCTCTTTGCCATCGGCATCGTGATCGCGCTGGGGGCACTGCGGCAGGTGAGCAGTCTCTTTGAGCCGGGCCTCTTCTCCATGGTGCTCGGGCATGTGAGTTTCCAGATCGCGTTTGTCACGCTGGTGGTTCGGGCTCGCCTGGCGGTACTTGGCAGCCGCTATCAGGAGGCGGCCTTTGACCTGTACTGCTCGCGGTGGCTGCTGCTCCGCCGCGTGACGCTGCCGTTGCTGCTGCCGGGCATCCTGAGCGGTGCGCTGCTGGCCTTCACGCTCTCGCTGGATGATTTCGTCATCAGCTTCATGACCAGTGCGCCCGGGTCCACCACCCTTCCCGTGCATATCTACGCCTCGGTTCGGCGGGGGCTCTCGCCCGAACTGCACGCCCTTTCGGCTGTGATGCTGCTCGTGACGGTGCTGCTGGTTCTGGCCGTGCAGCGGCTCAACCGCCCGCCAACAATGGCGGCATGACCACCACCCTGCCTTTCCGCCCCGCGGCCGTCACCTCCTTCGCTTCCATGCTCACAGGTCTTGGCCTGTGCATCGGCACGTGCCTGCTGGGCGCGTGCAACGAGAAGGCACCCGAAGCACCGGCCAAGGCGGCAACCGCATCAGATGCGAGTACACCGACCCCCGCCGCGGCGGGCAAGGAACTGACCGTCTACATGTGGTCTGAGTACATCGATCCCGAGATCGTGACGGCCTTCGAGAAGTCAACGGGCATGAAGGTGCGCATCGAAGTCTACGAAGACACCGAAAGCATGCTGGCCAAGATGCAGCGTCAGGAAGGCGACAAGCTCTACGACGTGGTGATCGCCTCCGACCACGCGATTCCCGTGCTGGGTGGCCTCAAGCTCATCAAGCCGCTGGATCTGAGCAAGATTCCAAACGCCGCGAACGTCGATGCGCGATTCAAGAAGCCTTCGTACGACCCTAAGGGCGAGTTCGCCCTGCCCTACCAGTGGGGAACCGTGGGCCTGATCTATTCGAAGGAGAAGGCCGGCACCGCGCCGATCTCCTGGAAGTCGGTGCTGGGCAGCACTGCCACCAGCCCCTTCGTCCTGATCGATTCGATGCGTGACATGATCGGTGTGGCCCTCAAGGCAACCGGTGATTCCGTGAACACCACCGATCCAGCCAAGCTCGACGCGGCGGGTGCTGCGATTCTCGCCGCGAAGAACCGCAAGGAATGCCTTGGGTTCGAAGGCGGCGTGGGCGGGAAGAACAAGGTCGCCGCGGGTCTTGCCAACTGGGCCATCGTCTACTCGGGCGATGCCCTGCGTGCAGTGGCCGATGATCCCAAGCTCGCCTACGGCATCCCCGCCGAAGGCTCGATCATCTGGGTCGATGCCATGACCGTGACGGCCCGCACGCAGAATGAGGCCGGTGCGTACGCCTTCATCAACACCATCCTGGATGCCAAGGTGGGTGCGCAGCTGAGCACCTTCACGCTCTACGCAACGCCCAACGCCAAATCCAAGGAACTCCTCCCGCCCGAAGCCACCTCGAACCCGGCAATCTACCCGCCCGAGGAAGTGATGGCCAAACTCGAGTACATCTCCGATGTGGGTGACACGACCCAGAAGTATGACTCGGTGTGGACGGGTGTGAAGTCCAAGTAAGGGAAGAAACTCCACAGTGCAGAAGTGCAAAGAGTGCAGCGGAGATTCTCCGCTGCACTCTTTGCGTTTAGGAACTCAGGAACTCAGGAGCTTCCGCGGCTCAGCAGCCTCCGGCTTCCCATACCGCGAAGAAGGCTTCGACATCGCTGCCATCGACGCCACCATCGAAGTTGACATCGGCCGCGCTATCACCGCTTTCCCACGCGGCGAAGAAGGCATCGATGTCACTTCCGTCAACGCCACCATCCTGGTTGAAGTCGGCGGGGCAGGGCGTTGAGTCAGGCGTGCAGGTCAGTTCGAGTGTGAGCTGCGCATCAGCCGCGGAGCCCGTGCGGATGAGGTACGCACTTCCCTCGATGCTGGGGAAGGTCAGCGAGGCGGCCGTGCCGAAGCAGCCTGGTCCATTGTCGTCGTTGAAGGCGATCTGTGCCCCGATGACGCCATTGATGGCATCGAAGTCGTAGATGGCAAGCCGGGTATCGATCGGGCTTCCACACAGCGACGCCGCGGCGGTCCCGGAGCATTCGGCCGTATAGAGGTGCCACAGATCGTTCATCTCGAACCCATCACCCAGATCATCGGGCGTTGCCCCGTAGGTGCAGAAGGAAGTCATTCCTGTGGCGATTGGAACGGGGGTGTAGACGGAGTCGGCCTGGGTGTAGAACTGCATCTGGCCGACGAATGCGCCCGCGGCAGCGCCAGCGTGCTCCGCCGCGATGCGAATGAACAGCTCCAGTCCGGCCGTGACATTCAGCACCGTCTCAGCATCATCGACATACTCAGTCGGGCAGTACATTCCGAGATTCTGCACTCCGTAGGCGACCTCGCTTCCGGGAGTGCCCGGGCAGCTCAGGTGCAGGGAGATCATGGTGTCGGTGCCGGAAAGTGCCATGGTTCCGCATGTAGAAATGGTGAAGATGCCATCGCAGGGTGCCGTCCAGTGCAGCCAGACATCGGGGCCGGCCCCTTCGATCGGATCACCCGCACTGGAGCCATCCTGGGTTGCACCAGCAAGCGAACCGGAGAACTGAGCGAAGGCCACAGTGCCAAGGTCCGAGGCGGACTCACAGGAGTCATTGGCGGGCAGGGGCAGCACGGTCTGTACCGTGAATGTACCGCTGCCCTGGGCCACACCAATCGGGCCACCCGTGTAGCCACCGATGCGGACGTAGTAGGCCTGGCCCCCCAGCACAGGGAACTCAAGCGAAGGTGAGCCCGGGCAGGCTTGCGTCAGCGCGGCGCAGGCAAGCTGGCCAGTGCTGTCGGCTGGGCAACCTTCACTGAACGCATACGCGGCTGCCACGGCATCGAAGGAAAGGTCGCAGAACGAGACCTGCGCGATGCCGTCAAAGGGCGGGTAGTAGGCGTACCAGACATCCGCGACCGGCACGCTCGCGCCGGGGAGGCAGTCACCCGAGAGTTCCACACCCTGGGTCGCGGCACACAGCGTGCTCACGTTCCAGGTTCCATCAAGAATGCCATAGGCACCAGCGCACTGATCGTTGTTGGGCACCGGCGGTGAAAGATCGAGGACAACGGAGCCTCGGGCGCCATCGAAGCCGCCGACGCGAATGTAGTAGGTGAACCCCGCGAACCCTTCCACGCTCAGCGCGGCCTGACGCCGCGGGCCCACGTCATCGTTGCATCCGACTTCGGTCATGCCGCAGTCGGTGTAGACAGCCAGGAGCGTGTCAAAGGCTGTCGAAACCGTATCGAGCGTGAAGACACCGTCGCACGAGGGCGTGTAGGTGTACCAGACATCGGGAGTGTTCCCGAAGAAGCAGCTTGCCGAAGCCGCGCTCACGGTCGCGGCGTTTGTATTTCCATAGGAAGTGCCTTCCGAGATGGCCACAGCACTGAAGCACTCATCATTGCTGGGAATCACGCGGACATTCAACTGCACGTCGCCAACCGCACCGTTGTAGCCACTGACTCGAATAAAGACCTCCTCGGAGCGTGCAACGCCCGTGGACGCCTGCGAGCGATTGCCTCCGCATGCGGCACCATCATCATCGCACGCAACCTCGACCATCCGAGGCGGAAAGTACAGATATGAATAGGCCTGCAGCGAAACCACGGTGTCAAACGACGAGCCGCAGGTATCGACCACCAGCGTGCCCGCGTACGGCGTGTAGAGCCGATACCAGATGTCGGGTGTACCGTTGCTTGAGCCGCACGTTGCCGTACCGTCCGGCGTTGCATACGTCGTGTTCCCGAGTGCTGTGCCCATGGGGATCGAACGGGCACTGAATCGCATGTCATTGCCAGGTGGTGCAGGAGGCGGTGGGACCGTGATCGTGATGGGATTGCGGCTCCAGGCCTGAGAGTTGTTGTTGTTGTCGTCGCCGCCGGTCAGCGCAGCACAGAGGTAGTAGCTGCCCCCAGGACAGTCGGAGGGAACAGAGACCGTGCGATCAAAGGAGCCCACACTGAACCGGGGGAAGGTGCCGATCGTGCTTGTTCCAGCATACACCGCGCCGCTGAAGCTGCGCGGGATCGGGCAGAGCCAGAAATCGACGCTGATTTCACGCGACAGCGTACCGACGTTCTCGGCATACATGTTGCGGACGAGGAATGACCCGCCGCGAGGTGCTGACGCGGGCATGCTCAGCGGCAGCACATCGTTGTTGCCGGTGGTCATCGCGCCCGCCATGCTCCACATGGTGAGCAGCGCATCGTTGCGGGTCACCGTGCGAGCCGGATAGGCCGCACGGATGGATTCTGCATCGTCGGCAAAGACCCGATAGACTTCAGTCGAATAGAAAGGCAGTGCCCAGTAGTTCATGATCGAGGGCAGTGCGTACCCCGGATCACTCACCCACGAATGCTCGCGGCCGAAGGCATGGCCCTGCTCGTGGAGCGACACGGGCTGAAAGTAGATCACACCGGCGTTGGCGTAGGCGGTCTCACGATCGTTCGTCCATGTCCAGGCCGTGTTGAAGAGAATGTCACTCTCAATGATGCGGTTGGAAACACTCCAGGACAGGCAGACGGCCAGCGTGTTGGCATCCCACCCTGACCCATAGGTGAGGATCATGGACGGGTTGTCGAGAAAGCCCGTCTCGTTGCGGCCGTTGAGCGCCGTGAGTGTGTTGTTGGCATTGGCATAGTGTGCGAACACACCGCTGGCATAGGAGTTCCAGTACGCCGCGGACTCCTGGAAGCCGTTGCCCCACGCCGGGTACATCAGCGGCGGGATGTTGAAGACAATCGGCGTGTTCTGCGGCAGCCGGAAGAAGCCGAACCGGGCTCCATACGTCGAATGCTCGGTCAGGCGAGTCGCATCGGCAGATGATGCCGGCATTTCCACGCGCATCTGCGGTTGCGGAACAGCGATCTGCGGCAGCATCGGTGCCGGCGCGATGGTGGGATCAAATCCCCCTGAGCCCGCAGCGGCCGGTGTGGCACGAGGCAGCTGGTCCCCCTGGAATGCCTTTCCTTCGAGCAGACGGCTCATCTTCGGCGGCTCAACGCACCGCAGGGCGGGAAGTGCCCGCACCAGCGGGAGCGCCCGCTGAATCTCCTGCGCAAACTGGTCGGGCGTGAAGCCGGTGGAGCCTGCGGGAATCACCTTTGACAGGAAGGGAGCACGCACGAGCGGCTGAGCGTTGGCGCAGCACGTATCTTCGCGCACCACTCGGTCGCCATCCCCAAGGTCACGGATGCGAAACAGACCGTGTGAAAGGCCGACGAGTGGAGTAAAGCTCTGACGGGAGGCGGTCAGGAAGAAGAAGGCGCGATCGCCCACCTCAAGCCGCGGCACCCCGGAGACATCCAACCCCAGTTCACCAATCTGCCCACCGGCAAACGTCAATACGATTGTGTTGTCAGCTCGCCGCTGGGCGGCCACCGTTCCGGCATCGCTCAACACACGATCCAGCCGGACCACATAGTCCGTGACAATGAACTCGCCCCGGGTGCCGGTCGCGCGGCAGGCAGATTCAAGAACAGTGCCCTGAACGATCGAATCCGCTGTCGCCAGGATCTGATCGTTTGAGAGCGGGACCACCGACCCGGCCCGTGCCGCGCTCCCTCCACCCAGTGCCAGAGCCACCAAACCCGCCGCCATGATGTTCTTCCACGCTCTCATATAGTCCTCCATCGCCGATTGCCCGCCTCGAACCAGGTCCATCCGTCCAATATCAGGCCCAACGTCCGAAAACGCAGGGGCTTTGTGTCGTTCCTTGAAAGGGAGCGATGAATCAAGCGTCGACCGGACATTCGAAACCGAAGAATCTTGTTCGAAGATCCAATCTCCCGCACAATGACCGACCGTGCAAACATCACCGAGCTTCTGGCAGCCTGCGACAGGGGTGATGGCTCGTCGGTGCGCGCCTTGATGGCGGCGATGTACGACCAGCTTCGCGTTCTGGCCCAGACACAGCTGCAGCACGAACGGACGGATCACACGCTCCAGCCCACCGCTCTCGTCCACGAGGCCTTTCTGAAGCTGCTGGGGCCCCAGGCTGGGGATGGTGAGGCGCCGGCATTTGCGGGAAGAGCCCACCTCTTCGCCGCGGCGGGGGCCGCGATGCGCCGCATTCTGGTCGACCACGCCCGCGGCAAGGCCCGGCTCAAACGCGGTGGCCCGCGCGGGGAGCGTCAGCGCATCCCACTTGCCGAAGTCTCGAACACCAATCAACTGGACGACGACGACCTGCTCGCCCTCGATGAAGCGTTGGCAGCACTTGCGATGGAAGACGCCCGCGCCGCGCAACTGGTCGAACTTCGCTTCTTTGCCGGACTCTCGCTCGAAGAGATTGCACGCGTCCTGAACATCAACGAGCGCACCGTGCGACGCCAATGGCTCTTTGCCAAGGCACACCTGCTCCGGTCGATGGGCGGAAGCTCCGCAGCTGCGGACGGAGTAACGCCATGAGCGCCTCGCCGCACGGATCTCGCGCCGAGCGCATCGGCACGCTGCTTGAACTGGTCGCTCCGCTCGCCGCGGCCGAGCGGGAAGCGTTCCTGCGCGATCAATGCGGCACCGACACGGCGCTCATCGAAGAAGTGCTATCGCTCGCGGCAGCGTTGCAGGGTGCAGGCGAGTTCCTCGAAGCACCGGTTGGAGTGGCGCGCGGGGAACTCCCGGGTGACCTCACTGGGTGCCGCATCGGTCCATTCGAGGTGCGTCGACGGATCGGTGAAGGGGGCATGGGCCAGGTCTATGAAGCGCTCGACACGCGGCTTGACCGTCCGGTGGCACTCAAGGTCCTCCACCCCACTCTTGCCGGCAGTGCGACAGTTCGAGCGAGGCTCGCTCGTGAAGCCCGAGCTCTGGCTCAGCTCAATCATCCCGGAATCGCCGCGATCTACGGCATTGAGCCGTGCGAGCTCGCGCCCGGCGGGATTGTGCTGGTCCTTGAGTTCGTTCCGGGCATCACACTGGCGGCCCGACTGCGCCAGGGATCGCTTGATGTGCAGCAGGCCCAGCACATCAGCATGGCCATCGCCGATGCACTCGAAGCCGCGCACGCCCGGGGCATCGTGCATCGCGATCTCAAGCCATCGAACATCATGCTCGATCCGACCAACGAGCATGGACAGGTGAAGATCCTGGATTTCGGCCTCGCCAAAGCCGTGCAGGACCGGCCCCGAGCCGGGCAGTCTGATGAACAGCCCGAACCGATGATCGCTGACGAGTCCCGCCTGCGAAGCTCACAGTTTGCAGTCCACATGACCGGCGAAGGCGAAGTGATGGGAACCGCCGCGTATATGAGCCCGGAGCAGGCTCGCGGCGCCCCCATTGACCGACGAACCGACATCTGGTCGCTCGGATGCGTCATGGCGGAAATGCTGACTGGCAAACGCATCTTCGATCGCGGCAACACCGCGGACACGGTCGCAGCCGTCCTCAAGGAGGAACCCCGGATCACCGATGGACCGGCCCCGCTTGCTGCGCCACTGCAGGCCCTGCTTTCGATGTGTTTGAAGAAGGATGTCCGCGAGCGGCTGCGCGATGCAGGCGATGTGAAACTGCTGCTCGCGGCAGCGGCAACGGTTCAGGAGAAGGCACCACCGATGCCAGCCTCCCGAAAGCTCTGGATCGCCGCCACGGCGGGGTGCACGGCAGCAGCGTTGGCGGTTGGATGGATTGCCAGCAGCGTTGCACCGCGTCCGGGAGCGATTCAGCCGCGGCTTGCGTTTGATGTGTCGCTGGGGACCTCGATTGCGCAGGACAACGAGAGCAATCCGATCGCCGTCACGAACGATGCCATCATCGTCGCCACCGACGATCCGACCGGCCCGCTGCTGGTCCGACATTCACTGACCGATGGCAGCGTGAGCCGCATCGAAGGAACGACCGATGCATCAAGCCCGTTCGTCTTCGCCGACGGCTCGTCCATCGGTTACTTCGACTCGCGGCAGGGAACGCTGATGCGGTTGGATGCGCCCGGCCAGACTCCGATCCCGATGGCGACGGTTGGAATCAACATCCTCTGGCCGGTGTCGCTCCCTGGCGGAGATGTTCTCTTCTCGCGCCGCTGGACGAGTGGCTTGCTGCGGGTCGGTGCTGGGGAGAGCACTGAGAGCGAACTGGTGCTGACTCCGCCGCTGGGTGCCGCGTGCGTCCGGCTGACATGCGTCCTCCCCGATGGCCGGACGGTCCTGGCCACGGTGGCGAGTCAGACTCGTTCCATCAGGACGCTGGAGGCCATCGATACGCAGCGCAAGACTCGGTCGGTGATCCTCGAAGATGCCAGCGAAGGCTACTACATCGGCAACGACACGCTGATTTTCCTGAGGCACAACGCGCTGCTCGCGGTGGGCTTTGATACGGACACGCTGCGCGTCTTCGGAAAGGAAACCGTGATCGCCGCGGGTGTCGGCCTGAGTGGATTGCTCAACACCGGCCTGATCGAGGCGACCACGCAGGGCACCGTCATCTACGTCCCCAATGACCCTTCAAGCACGAGCTCGCTGAGCTTCGTAGGCCCGGATCAATCCCTGTCGCCCATCATCACCGACCCTGTCTGCGTGACCGATCCGGAGATCGCGCCTGACGGCAAACGCATCGCCGCAACGCGCTACGGCGACACTGCGAGCATCTGGGTCTTTGACACCTCTGCCACCCCGCCCACGCAGCTGCAGATCAGCAAGGGCGTGCATGCCACCCGTCCCCTCTGGTCGCCCGATGCATCCCGCCTCGCGTTTGTCGGTTACGCCCCCTTCCCGCCTTTCCCCGGGCGAGAGGGAATGCAACTTGCTCTCCCGACTGGAACCGGGATCTACGTCGCCGATTCGAGCGGAACGACCACGCCGCGGCTTGTCTTCTCGAGCGACCGCTATCCCACCCGCCTCTACGACTGGACGCCCGACGGCTCGGGGCTCGCAGTGTCCATCGAACGCGAAAGCGCCAGCGGCTTTGACATCGTGATCATGGACCTGAACGCCCCATCGCAGATGCGGGACTTCATCGCAACCGACGCAAGCGAGTACGGGATGCGATTCTCGCACGATGGCACCTGGATGGCGTTCACTCGCGACACCGGCGGCGCATCGAATGTCTACGCGGCCCCCTGGCCCGCCGGCAGCCCGCTCGTGCGGATCACGCCCCATGGCGGATACCGCGCACGCTGGTCGCGCGATGATTCCACCATCTACTTCCAGAACGAACAGGGGCTCTTCTCCATCGCCGTGAACCCGCAATCGCCTTCGCTCGTCAAGGGCGAACCGCAGCGGCTCGATGCTGGTCAGGTGGGAGATCAGTATGACATCGCGCCCGACGGTCGACCACTGACCGTGACGTTCCGCCACCCGCTGCGCTCCACGATGCGTGTGCTCACCGGCGTGCGCCGTGAAGTAGCCGACTAGGCAACTCGGCCCCAAGGGGCATTTCCTTCAACGTCACGCTCTGACACACAGGCGATCGAGCAACTGCATCGGATGCAGTGCCGTGCGTGCCGCGGCATCGTGCAACTGATGCCGGCATGAAGTTCCCGGCGCTACCACGGTCGCCTGCGGTGCCGCGTTCACCGCGGGCACCAGCGTCAAGTTCGCGATCTTCATCGACAGGTCGTAGCGATCGCACGTGAACCCGAACGCACCCGCCATGCCGCAGCAGCCAGTATCGAGCACCTTCAACTGGTCGCCGAGTACGCGTTTGAGAATCGCGCTGGAAGTCTGGGCTCCCCAGAGTGCCTTCTGATGACAGTGGCCGTGCAGCAGCACTGGTTCCTTCGATGCCGCGAACGTGGGCCGCGCCGGGTGCGACTCCCACTGCTTCTCAAGGTAGTCCTCAGGCAGGAACGCCTTCGCGGCAAGTTTTTTCCGCAGTTCCATCGGTGCACGCAGCTTGAGCGCCAGCCAGTCATCCTTCATCGCCGACAGACAAGACGGCTCGGCGACCAGAATGGCCTTGATCGAATCATCGTTGATGAGCGGCGTAAGCCGCTCAATCGTCGCATCGACTTCTTCGATGGCCTGATCAAGCAGCCCCAGCGAGATCTTCGCTCGCCCGCAGCAGCCCGCATCACAAAGATCGACCTGATATCCGAAGGCTTCGTAGACACGCTTGGTGGCCAGACCAATGCTCGGCTCGTTGAACATCGTGAAGCAGTCACCAAAGAGCGCGACGCGGGGCGAGCTCGTTGCCGCATTGCGGGCACGTTCCCACCTCGCTTTGAGACTTGTCTCAAAAGGCGGCAGCGATCGACGCGGATCGATGTTGAGCAGCAGCCGCGAAACCCACTTGGCAAGACCCGACGATGCGATGGCGTTGGAAAGGTCCGGAGTCAGCGAGCCCAGGCGGTTAAGCAGGCGGATCGATCCAAAGACCGCGGCTTGCAGCGTGGGCCCGCCACGGGCCTTGAAGCCCTGCGCCGCGTATTCAGCCTTGAGCCGCGCGATATCCACATTGCTGGGACACTCGGTCTTGCAGGCTTTGCACGAGAGACAGAGGTTCAACGTCTCCTTGGTTCCCGGATCATTCCAGATATCAGGATTCGTTCCGGCAAACTGACCCGTGATGGCAAGGCGCAGCGCATTGCCCCGGCCTCGCGTGCTGTGCCGTTCATCAAGCGTCGCCTGGTACGAGGGGCACATGGTGCCCCCCTGCTGCTTGCGGCAGACACCCGCACCGTTGCACATCTCGACCGCGGCGTCAAAGCCGTGCGCATCGGCATAATCGAAGTAGGTCTTCGTCTCGCCGGGAATCGAGATCGGCCGCCCCTCACGCGGCTCCACGCGCAGATGCTGCGTGATCGCCTCGATCGGCCGCGGCTCCACGATGTTTCCGGGATTGAGCAGATTGTGCGGATCAAAGATCGTCTTGACCTCGCGGAATGCCTCCATGAGTTCGGGACCGTAGAAGCGTTCAAGCAGCGGCCCACGGATGCGCCCGTCACCGTGCTCGCCCGACATCACGCCACCGAGTCGCTTGGCAAGATCCGCCGTCTCGACGGCAATCGCCCGCATGCGGATGCGGTCATCGGCATCGTGGATGTCAATCAGCGGTCGCACATGCAGCACACCAACCGATGCATGCGCGTAGAACGCGGCCCACGTGCCGTGCTTGGCGACGATCTGCCGCAGCTCCTTCACGAAGGTCGCGAGGTTCTCCACCGGAATCGCATTGTCCTCAACGAACGTGATCGGTTTGCGTGCCCCCGGCACACCGTGCAGCAGCGGCTCGCCCGCCTTGCGCAGCTTCCAGGCATTGAGCATCGCCTGCGCATCGGTGTGGAACTGCGAAGCCACGCCCGGCACCGCTGCACGCAGCGCATCGAACGACGTTGCAATCTGGCCCGCAGAATCCGCAAAGTACTCCACGTACAGCACAGCCTTGAGCACCACGCCTTCTGGCGCGGGCATCAGGTCGACATAGCGGCGATACTCCGTGTTGGCACGGGCAAGATCCACCACCGTGTCATCGAGCAGTTCCACCGCAGTGGGCCCGGTGCTGAGAATCGACGGAACCACCTCAATCGCGGCATCGAGCGAACCGAACCCCAGCACCGCCAGGCCCTTGGCCTTGGGCTTGGGATGCAGTTTGGCATGAATGCCCAGCGTCACCGCCAGCGTACCTTCGCTGCCGCAGAGCATGTGCGCAAGATTCACACCCGCAACCACCTTCGGCGTGATGGCCTGTCCATCACTCCAGCCGGCCCGTTCCATCCCCTTGAGCACCATGTCCAAGCCATACCCGGCGTTGCGGCGGATCGTCTTGGGGAATCGCTCACGGATCAGCGGGGCGTAGCGTGCGACCACTTCGCATACCTGCCCGGTCAACGCCGCGGCAACCGAATCCGTCGTCCCTTCTTCAAACCGCGTAAGCCGGCCTTCGTACCCCGGAGCCACCAGCGCGACATCGAGTCCCAGGATGTTCTCGCTGGTGCGTCCGTAACGGACAGACCTCGCGCCCGCTGCGTTGTTGCCAACGCACCCGCCGAACGCCGCGTGTCGGCTCGTGGCAGGGTCCGCGGCGAAGAACCAGCCGCTGGAACTGATCTGATCGTTGAAATCGTCGATGGTGACGCCTGGGTCAATCAAGGCCTCGCCGCGGCGGGCATCGAGATTCTGAATGGTGCGGCAATGACCAGAAAAGTCCATCACAACGGCGTGATTGGTGCACTGTCCGGCAAGACTCGTTCCGCCGCCGCGGGGCAGCAGGGCGACTTGATTGCGAGCACACCAGGCAACTGCCGCGGCGGCGTCCTGCGGGTCTCTGGGCACCACTACCCCGACCGGCTCGACCTGGTAGAGCGAGGCATCGGTGGCGTACAGCATGCGGTCATGCTGCCCGAATCGCACTTCGCCGGCGACCACATTGGAGAGTTCACGCGCGATCTGCTCGCGGCGTGCATCCGGGGTTCGTTGGGGTGAGCTGAACTGAGGAAGAGGTACCGTGGACATCGCTGAAGCAGAGTAGGGAAGCGCGTGGTGCCCGGGCGCAAGGAAGAGGCTGACGGAAAAAGGATCAGGGCCGACTTGTCTCGATCGGTTGATCGAAACAGTCGGCCCTGGGAAGGAGGCACAGGAATGTCCGAGGGACTTTGGCGGTCGTCCCCAGCCTGACGTGGGTTACCAGGTCAGCTCAAAGTCGATGGTGACGCGCTCGCCCATGATGTCTGCATCACGATTGGTGAGCGGGTAACCGAATGCGCCGCCCAGCGAGGCGTGAGGGCTGAACTTGAAGCGGGCACCGGCATCGAACCAGATAACCGTCGAGCCTTCGACATCGGTCGAGCCGAAGTTGCTGTAGTCAAGGCCGCCGACCGTCAGATTGAGGCGCTCGCCGTTGCTGAGGTAGTGAAGACCGTGCAGTTCGAGCATCGGAAAGATGCCGTGGCCCAGGTCGTAGTCGGCGTGGAGGTCCCACTGGAGGACGTTGTTGCCATCGTCGTTGTCCATGGGGATGCGATCGGTCAGATTCGCCATCACATGGAACTTGTCGAAGCCCTTGGCGAGGCTGATGAACGGGCTGAGTTCATCGACTGCACCCTGAAGGACCTTGGCTTCGCCGCTGCGATCCAGCATGTAGCGGGCACCGGCCGAGATGACCAGGTCCGCTTCCTTGTCAACATAGAAGGCGTACTTGAGGCCAGCTGCGATGTCGTTCCAGCCATCATCACTGATGCCGATGCCGGTATCGAGCCAGGAGTATCCGTCCTTGGTGGCGATGAAGCCCAGACGCTCGGTGATCGCAACGCGAGCCTGCATTGCGACGACATTCACCTGACCGCCCTGGAGCTGCGAATCATCGGGGAAGCCGTGATAGAGGTACAGGAAGCGAAGGCCCGTGGTATTGAGTGGCGTTTCGAAGTAGAGCGGATTGCCGATCGGGGTGGCGAAGTGATCAAAGCCGCGAAGGCCGTTGAGGAAGCCGTCCCAGCCGATTTTTGAATCCTCGCCGCGGCTGCCGTCGGTGCACATGAACGAACCCGAGTCGGACACCGGAGCCTTGGCCTCGCCAGCCTGAGCCGCCATGGTCACAGCCGCGGGGACATTGTTGATGGCTTGGTCAACTACTTCAGCCTGTACCGACGAGATACTGCCAGCGAAGGCCGAGAGGATGAATACAAACTTTGCAGCTTTCATAGGCATGTTCCGTAGTATTGAGACAATGCGAATCTGACTAGCCGGGCGACTTGTTGACCAGCTTGTCAAGAACTATTCTCGGCGGCGACTTGGGCTCTGTCAAGTCTTGGGGCAGAGAAATGAAGATAAATTCTGGCCCAATGTCGGGCAGAAGGGGATCTTGGGGCTGGACGCCGCGGCGAGGCTTGCCTGCCACGCCACGTGGAGGGGCCCCCTGATCTGGCGAATGCGGTTGAAAGGAAGGTCCGAGTTGATTCAACGGCACATGAGGTGTGCATCGACCGGGCGCACGGGCATCCAGACGCGTCGGTTTCAGCGAACTCATCGTGCACAGAGAACCGGGGAGTGGCCCACTACAATCCGGGGGGTCGTGCGCATGCTCGTTCTGAGCCGCGGCGGTCCTTTGAATGCGTTTTGCAACACTTGTCTTTGGTTTCCAGCGGAGCATCATCACATGGCCGACCTCAAGAACATGAAGGGCATTTCCGAAGCTGACCGCAAACTGATTGCAGAAGCAGAGGAATGGCTTGGCGCGGAACCCACGAAGATGGGTCCCGTGAAGAATCTCTTCTGGGGCAATGTGAAGGAAGATTTCTACTTTCCATACCCGAACGTGATTGAGCCGCGTGAGCAGGCAGAGTGCGACCAGCTGCTGGCCAAGCTCGAGGAGTACCTGCGTCACGAGCATCCGTGCATTCAGATCGACCAGGAGCAGGAGATTCCTCGCTGGGCCATCGACCGCCTCTTCCAGATGGGCGTGCTGGGCATGACCATCCCCAAGGAGTTTGGCGGCCTGGGCATGGGCATCACGTCGTACAACCGCGTGCTGGAAAAGCTGGGCATGTACTGCGGCTCGACGGCGGTCATGGTCTCGGCCCACCAGTCGATCGGCTGCAAGGCCGTCATGCTGTACGGCACTGCCGACCAGAAGAGCAAGTGGCTCCCTCACCTTGCCAAGGACTGGCTCAGCGCGTTCTGTCTCTCCGAACCCAACGTCGGCTGCGATGCTGGCGGCGCTGAAACTCACTTCGTCAAGGATGGTGATTACTACGTCGTCTACGGCGAGAAGAAGTGGGCCACCAGCGGCGCACTCTCGGGCCTCTTCACGGTGATGGCCCGTGAGAAGCGCGATGACGGCAAGGGCAAGATCAGCGCGCTGGTCATGCACCCGGAGATGGAAGGCGTCGACATCTACCAGAAAAACCGCAGCAAGTGCGGCATCCGGGGCACCTGGCAGGCCCGCATCCGCTTCCACGGCGTGCGCGTCCACAAGGATCATCTCCTGGGACAGGAAGGCCGCGGGCTGCAGATTGCCCTCTCGTGCCTCAACTACGGTCGCTGCACACTCTCAGCCGGCATGCTCGGCGGAGCTCGCCGCGCGATGGATCAGAGCATCAAGTGGTCACAGACCCGCTTCCAGTTCCAGGCTCCGCTTTCCAAGCAGGAACTCATGCGTCACCGCGTCGCCCATATGGCCGCGCTCACGTACGCCATGGATGCCGTGCTCTACATGACCACCGGCATGCTCGACCGCAAGGATGACGACATCCAGGTCGAAACCGCCATGTGCAAGGTCTTCTGCTCCGAGATGGGCTGGCGGGTCGTCAACGACGCTGTCCAGATCATGGGCGGCGAGAGCTACATGAGCGAGAACGAAGTCGAACGCATCTTCCGCGATTCGCGCATCAACCTCATCGTTGAAGGCGCGAATGAAGTCATGCAGTCGTACATGTTCGGCTACGGCGGCAAGCAGCTGGCCGAGATGATGCTGGGCGTCAAGAACGCACTGCTCAAGGATCCCGACGAATCGTTGGGCTCCTACATCGCCAAGGCGCTCAAGAACACCTTCCGCGTCGACATCATGAAGCGGGCGATTCCCCTGGGCATCGAGATCTTCCTGGGCATCCGCCCCGCACTCAAGCGCCTCTCGAAGGTGAAGAGCGCGGAGCTGGCTCCGTACGCCGAGCGTCTGGCGATGCTCACCCGCGAGCACAGCCACCAGTTCAAGGTCATGAGCAAGCGCTACGACGTGAAGCTTCTGGACCGTCAGGTCGTCCAGGCTCGCGTTGCCGACGTGGCCATGTATCTGCATGCCTACGCCTCGACGCTCGCCAAGCTCGACCGCGACATCGCCGCGTGCGGCGGTGGCGCAGGCGACCTTGAGTTCCAGCGTGACAAGGCCGCGGCACTGCACTTCTTCGACATCGCCGAGGTCGAAATCTACAACCGCTTCCGCGAGATGTACGAGAACGCCGACGACACCATGCTCGCCGCGGCGGACATCGCGCTCAAGCACAACGACTCGCTCGCCAACAACCTCTTCATCATCCCCGAGAAGAGCCCCATCGCCAAGGGCACCGGCCGCACGCCCAACCAGACGGGCATCAAGCAGTTCCCGGGCAAGCAGCTCGAGACCGTGAACCACTAAGCGCCGGATTCATCCATACGCAACGTACTCGCCGCGGCAGGGACACCTGCCGCGGCGTTGTTTTTGGTGCAGCCCCTCCCCCGCCCCCTCCATCTCCACCTTTCTCACCGCTTCCATGCGATCGGGAATCGCCGTCCCGAGCCGAAGGCCACGCTCGACACCTTGAGGCCGATCGCGGCCTGCTTGCGCTTGTATTCGGAGAGATCGATGAGCCTGACAACACGCTGCACGGTCGCCGCGTCGAATCCCGCCGCGATGATCTCGGCGGGCTCACATCGCCCCTCCACATACTTCTCGATGATCGCATCGAGCACTTCGTACGCAGGAAGCGAATCCTGATCCTTCTGGTCAGGACGAAGCTCCGCACTGGGAGCCTTGTCAATCGTCCGCTGCGGAATGGGAGCAACCCCGTATCCAAGTTCCTCGTGGTTCGCGTTGATCCATCGCGACAGGCGATAGACCCACATCTTGGTGACATCGCTCAGCACCGCCAGGCCACCATTCATGTCGCCATAGAGCGTGCAGTACCCCACCGCCATTTCCGACTTGTTGCCCGTCGTCAGGACGATTGAACCGGTGCGGTTCGAGAGCGTCATGAGCAGCGTACCCCGAAGTCGCGATTGAAGATTCTCTTCCGCAAGATCCGGCAGCGTCTGACCAAGCTTGGGAACACCCATCGTCGCGAAAACACCATCCGCCATCGTGCGGGCACCCTCGACGCTGTCCTGAATCGGCACCAGGTGGCAGGTGATGCCCAGATTGCGAGCCAGTTCGAGCGCGTCCTCCACCGAGTGATCGCTGCTGTAGCGGCTGGGCATCGCGACACCAACCACACCGGTTGAATCGGCGCGCCGCCGCATCGCACAATGCGCCAGCACAGCAGTGAGCGCCGAATCAATGCCACCCGAAAGCCCGATGAGGCACCCGCGAAACCCGACCTTGGCAAGATAGTCATGAATACCAAGAACAAGCGCATCAAAGAGGTCGGCCTCCGGTGCACGCGGCGGATCCGCTTGCAGTTCGCCCGGGAAGTCAATCGCGAAGACGGCCTCCTCGGAGCCGAAGGGGTGCACATTGCACTTGAGCAACCCATCAGCCCCGTAGCTGAAGGCGTGCCCATCGAAGATCAGCTCATCGTTTGCGCCAGCCTGATTGACGCTCGCGACCGTGATGCCGTGCCGCATCGCATGCCCTCGCACAATGTCACGGTGGCGATTGTTCTTGCCCAGCACAAACGGGCTTGCACTTGGGCTGACGATCACCCGGGCTCCCAGCGCCACCAGGTCCGCCACGGGATCAGACACATTTGCATAGTGTGATGCAAAGCCCGCATCATGCCCACGCCAGAGATCCTCGCAGATGGAGAATCCGACCTTGGTGCCCGCGATCGCGATCACCAGCGGCGAACTTCCCGGCTCAAAGTAGCGATCCTCATCGAAAACGTCGTATGTTGGAAGCAGCCGCTTGTGATACTCGAAGATCTGCCCCGAGGGCAGTCGGATGCGAAGGCCATTGGCAATGCCGCCGCTGGGCAACCGGATGGGCAGCCCGATCGCCGTGGCGACATGAGGTACCCCATCCTGAATCTCACGGCAGAGTTTCTGGCACTCTTCGACAAACCCGTGCTGCAGCAGCAGATCACGCGGCGGATATCCGCACAAAGCCAGTTCCGGGAAGACAATGAGGTCCGTACCGCTGGAGGCCAGCGAAGCGCTGAGGGCACGGATTCGTGCGGCATTCGCGGCGAGCGCACCAACGGTCGGATTGAACGGGCAAAGGGCGATGTTCATGAACGGGTGGATCGTATTCGAGCCGCGGGGTCAGCACGCCCGGAGTCACAGGTGGTGTCTCGCTCGCAGCGGAATGCCCGCGATCGCCCCGCCCGGCCCGGGCCAAAAAGCGGACAGGCCCCGGGAACACCCACAGGGCCTGCCGCGTGAGATGCATGAAGTTGAGGCGGATTGGTCATCCGCCGAGTCCGGTCAGCAACCGCCATTCTCCCAGGCGATGAAGAAGGTATCGATGTCCGAGCCATCAACGCCGCCGTCCTGATTCACGTCCGCAGCCATCTCGCCGGCCTCCCACGCGAGGAAGAAGGCATCGACGTCGGACCCATCCACGCCGCCATCCTGATTGAAGTCGGCGGGGCAGGGGGTGACGGTGTTGACGATGAGTTCGACGAGCGGACTCGTGAGGATGCCGCAGGGCTTGCTCAAATCGCAGTGGTAGAAGCCGGCATCGCCAGGCTCAGCCGCGGTGATGAAGAGCACGGCCCCGCGGGTGCCGAAGAACCTGCCGCCGTCGGTGAGAACTCCTGAAGGTCCATACCAGCGGTAGTCAAAGGCTCCGCTGTCGGTGATGCGGATGACGACTTCCTCTCCTTCGTTGACGATCACTTGAGTCGGAATGCTCAAGATGTCGATGCCGCCGAAGGGAAGTGCGGTGACGATATCGCCGGCGTCTGAGTAACCGCAACTGCCGCGTGCAACCACGCGGTAGTAGACCCGTCCCATGCCGGCCACGGGATCGGTGAACATCGATACGGATGTGATGCCCATCAGCGTGCCCGATGAGAAGTCGGCCACCTCCGAGCGCAGCACCAGGTACTCATCAGCGCCAGCGACAGGATTCCATGAGAGATCAACGGTCTGGCACGATGCACCGGGATTGGCTACCAGACCGGTTGGCATCGGAGTAGTTGCGGATGAACGTGTACCCAGGTCCGCGGCACTGGGAGACGAATCGCCGCAGGCATTGATCCCAGTGACGGAGTACATGTAGTTCACACCCGGGTCGGCGGATTCATCGAGGAACGGGCTGGCGGTCGAACTGCCAACCAGCATTCTGGTCGTGGGCATCCCCGCCACTTCGCGATAGACCGAGTAGCTGAAGGAACCGTTGTTGAGCCACGATACGGACACGCCGTCGCAGCGTGATTCCGTCGCGCTCACGCCGACCGGACCAAGCACGCCGGTACCGTCACCAGCAAAGCCGCTGTCGAACGCTCCGATGAATCCTGCTGACCCACAGACGTTGTAGGAAACGATCGTGTAGGTGTAGACGGTGCCGTACGTTGCAGTGTAATCGGTGAAATGCAGCTGGGTCGTCCAGCCCACGAACTCGGGCGACGTCGGGATGTAACCCACGGAGCGGAATACGCCGTACTCAAAGGCACCTTCGGCGGGCATCCATGAGACGAGCACACCCAGGCACGAGCCGCCATCTGAGGCAGTCACGGCTGCAACCCCTGGCGGCAGGACGGCGACTGATCCGACATCGCCGTAGATGATCGAGCTCCAGCCGCACTCGCCGTACCCGTACATCCAGTAGTGGTACTGCAGACCGGGAACCGCGCTGAAGTCGTTGTAGGCGTCGGATGAAGAAGAGGCAATGAAGACCAGGTCCGAACCCGCCAGGTCCGTCGAGCGGTAGATGGCGACCGAGTACGTATCGGGCGAGTTGGTCCACCGAAGCTCAATCGCCTCACAGCTCAATGCGTCGCTGGCGGCAAGATTGGAAGGCGGCGCATCGGGTTCGACCCGAATGAACTGGGGACCCCTGGGAGCACTCTCGCCACAGGCGTTCGCCGCGGTGACCCAGTAGTAGAGATCGACGTTCGCGGGCGGCGCTGCATCGAAACCGTTCGCCGCGGCCCCTTCGTACACCACCGACGCCGTGGCAAAATCGTTCACGGTGCTGCGATGCAGACGGTACACATCGGCGTTGCTCACCGAGGGCCAGGAGGCGTAGACACCCGCGCAGGCAAACACCGAGGCATCGAGCCCGGTCGTTGTTGCGGGCGGCACACAGGGGAGGATGGTGATCGGCGCTGCATCGAACCCGTCGGTATCGTCATTGAGCGACTCTCCATCGGTCCCGGGATCGAAAATGCAACCGATCCACTTGGGCCCTGCGGGCGTGTTGGACGGAATGCGGACCTCGGGCATCAGGAACAGCACTCCGGACATCGGTTCGAAGTCCACCTCAAACTCGTACGTGCCCAGCAGCGTATCGCCAGCATCAATGTCGCT